>JBEKGC010000082.1:0-35612 GCA_050013055.1 Streptosporangiaceae bacterium | reverse complement strand
TACCCGGCTGTCAGCATGGCTTGGAGCGCGGCCCGCAGCGGAGCCAGCCGCCTGGCCGCAGCGTCGCGGGCCGCGGCGAGAGAGCGGCCCGCGAGCGGTTCAATGATCTCGATGTAGCACTTGGTCTTCGGTTCTGTGCCGCTCGGGCGCAGCACCACTCGCGCGCCGGACAGCCGGAAGATCAGCACATCCGCCGGCGGCAGCCGCCTTCCAGGCGTTCCGGTCCTGCCGTTCTCGTCCCGGCCATCCCCGACCCCGACATCCGCGTCGCGTGAAAGGTCGACAATGCTCGACACCTTCTCACGGCCGAACTCGGCAGGCGGATCGGCCCGGAGCCGGCTCATGACCTGGGCCGGTTCGGCGGTGCGCAACGTGAGCTGGGACGTTAGGTGCACACCGTGCGCCGTCTCCAGCGCGTCGTACACGTCGAGCACCGAACGCCCCGCGACCTTGACGCTCGTCACCAGCCAGAGCATGGCCAGCGCGGCGCCGACGCCGTCCTTGTCCCGCACCACGTCGCCCACCGCGTAGCCGAGCGCCTCCTCGTAACCGAAGATGAAGCGGGCCCCGGGCCTGCCGTCGGCCGCCCGGGCGATCCACTTGAACCCGGTCAGCGTCTCCTCGTACCGCGCCCCCGCCGCGGCCGCGATCTTGGCCAGCAGCGTCGAGGACACCACGGTGGCGGCCACCAGCCGCTCCCGCGGTCCATCCTGTGCCGCCGTCCGCTCCAGCAGGCTGGCGCCGAGCAGCGCGCCCACCTGGTCTCCGGTGAGCACCCGCCAGTGACCGTTCGGCTGCGGCACGGCTATCGCGAGCCGGTCGCCGTCCGGGTCGCTGGCCACCACGAGCTCCGCCCCGAGCCGACGCGCGTCGGCCAGGGCCAGGTCGAGGGCACCCGGCTCCTCCGGGTTGGGAAACGCGACGGTGGGGAAGTCCGGATCGGGTTCTGCTTGCGCCGTCACCACGTGCGGAGCCGCGAAGCCCGCCTGCCGGATCGCCCGCAGCATCAGGTCCCCGGCTACCCCGTGCATCGGCGTGTAGACCACGTTCAGCGCGGGCCCGCCGTCCGGCCAGCCGGCCGGCCCGGCCACCGCGTTCAGGTACGCCTGGGCCACCTCGTCGCCGTGGTGGATGATCAGCGGGCTCCCGGCCTCGGCCACCGGGATCTGCGCCAGCGGGCCGAGGGCGGCGATGCGCTGCTCGATCTCGGCGTCGGCGGGCGGGACGACCTGGGCGCCGTCGCTCAGGTAGAGCTTGTACCCGTTGTCCGCGGCCGGGTTGTGGCTCGCTGTGATCATCACCCCGGCCGCCGCGCCCAGCTGCCTGACCGCGAACGCCAGCAGCGGCGTAGGACAAGGCAGCGGGAGGACATGCACCGCTAGTCCCGCCCCGGCCAGCACCGCGGCCACCTCCCGGGCGAAGTCCGCCGACCGGTGCCGCGCGTCGCACCCCACCACCACACTGATCCCTGGCCCCGTCCCAGCCTCCCCGGCCAGCAGCCACTCCGCCACCGCCGCGGTCGCCGCCCTGACCACAGCCCGGTTCATCCGGTTCGGCCCCGCGCCCATCGCCCCGCGCAACCCCGCCGTCCCAAACTGAAGCCGTCCCGCAAACCGATCCCGCAACTCCGTCGCCGCCCCGGCATCAGCCCCCGCATAAGCACGATCAAGCAGCGCCCGGAGCTCCTCCCGATCGCCCGCGTCAGGATCATCCGCCATCCAGGTCCCGACCGCACGCCGGAACTCAGCCTCACCCGTCACCCGCACCACTCAGGGTCCTCTGGGGTAGCAGGATTCCCTGGAGCTCGCCGCCCGGAGCCGTTCGGCATAAATTTACGCTTTGACGTACGGGATGCCCTCGGCCCGCGGCCCGCGGACCTTGCCGACGAGCCCGGCGAGCACCACGATCGTGACGATATACGGGGTCATCAGCAGCAGGTTCGACTGGATCGGCGTGTTCAGCGTGGACATGATCGACTGCAGTTGCGTCGTGAAGCCGAAAAGCAGCGCCGCCGCGATCGCGCCGAACGGCGTATACCGCCCGAAGATCATGGCGGCCAGCGCGATGTAGCCCTCGCCGGAGGTCATATCCTTGCCGAACGCCCCGACCGAGCCGACGGTGAAGTAGGCGCCCCCGACGCCGGCGATCAGGCCGGCCGCGATGACGTTGCGGTATCGCATCGCGATCACCCGGATGCCCACGGTGTCGGCCGCGACCGGGTGCTCACCGATGGCCCGGGTGCGTAGCCCCCACCGGGTGGAGAACAGGCCCACCTGAATGCCGGCCAGCGCGATATAGGTGAGGTACAGGAAGATGGTGGAGTCGAAGAACACCGGACCGATAATCGGGATGTCGCCCAACAGCGGGATCTTGATCGCGGCGAACGTGGCCGGCGAGTTCAGCGTGTTGGCGTACGGCACCATCAGGTCGTCATACAGGTATCCGGTGAGGCCGAGGATCAGCGTGTTCAGCACGACGCCAAGGATGACCTGGTCGACCCGGTAGCCGATGGCGAAGACGGCGAGCAGCACCCCGACCAGCGAGCCAGCCAGCGCCCCGGACAGCAGGCCCAGCCACAGCGAGCCGGTACCGCTGGCCACCATGGCGGCGGTGAACGCGCCGAGCAGCAGCTGGCCCTCGATGCCGACGTTGATCACCCCGGAGCGGGAGCACACGACGCCGGTCAGCGCCCCCAGCATGATCGGGATCGAGTCGTTGAAGGTGCCCTGCAGCAGGTTCACCACGTTGAACCCCGTGGACAGGCCGGCGTCGGCCCAGCACAGCAGGGCGAGCACGAAGACGAACAGGACGACGCCGATGGTCACCCGCTTCAGCGCCACGCCAACCGGCAGGAAGGCTCGCAACACGGCCATCAGCAGGGCAATCGCCCCGCACACATAACAGGTGATGCGGGCGGGCAACGTCAGGTTCGGCACGGTCACCTTCGCGAACGGCTGGGAGAAGGCGAAGGTCGCGTCCCCGTGGTGCGCGTTCAGCCCGAGGGCGAAGATGGTCAGCAGCCCGAACACGGCAAACGTGGCCGGCCCTACCCACCGCTGGAAGGTGCTGCTCGGGGGGACGGCCACCGCGTCCAGGTCCACCGGCGGCACACGGTCCGCGATCGTCATGTGTTCCACCCCTTGGACACAACCCCGCCCACGCCGCCGGCTCGGGCGGCACGCAGCCTGAACATGGTCCGGATCAGCAGCGGCGCCGCGACGAACAGCACGGTCGTTCCCTGCAGGACTTGCACCATGTCCACGGGAGTGCCGGTGGCCACCTGCATGAGCGGGGCCCCGGCGTGCAGCGCCCCGAAGAACAGCCCCGCCAGCACCACCCCGCCTGGCCTGCTGAGGCCGAGCAGCGCGACCGTGATGGCGTCGATGCCGTAGGTTCCGTAGCTCTGGAAGTTCATCGTGAAGTCGGTGCCCTGGATGACCGCGGCTCCGCTCAGCCCGGCCAGGCCGCCTGCTATCAGCATCACGAGCACCCAGTTGCGTTCCACGTTCATGCCCGCCACCCGCGAGGCGCTTGGGTTCTTGCCGATGCTGCGGAACTCGAAGCCCGTGGTGGTCCGGTTCAGCAGCCACCACACCCCCGCCGCGCAGGCCAGCGCGACGAGAAAGCCCGCGTTAATCCGCAGGTGCGAGCCGAAGAGCAGCGGCAGGTGCGCGTTGCCCGCGATGGCCGCGGTGATCTGGTCGCTGGTGTGCGGCGCCTGCATCAGGTAGCCGAAGGACAGCAGGTAGGTCAGGAAATAGACCATGATGTAGTTCAGCATGATCGTGACGATGACCTCGTGCGCGCCGGTCCTGGCCTTGAGTTCGCCGACGAGCCAGCCGATGGCCGCGCCGCCGGCGAAACCGCCGATCACGCAGACCACGACGTGCACGCCGAACGGCAGGCTGACCCCGTAGCCGAGGTAGGTGGCGAGGATCATGCCGCCGATGAGCTGGCCCTGCGCGCCGATGTTGAACAGGCCGGCCTGGTAGCACAGCGCGACCGATAGCCCGGACAAGATCAGCGGCGTGGCCTGCACGCAGGTCTCCGACAGCGGGTTGAACACGGCGGACAGGTACCCGTCGTGCACGGCCGTGCCGAACGAAGCCTGCTGGAACAGCGCGCTCACCGTGTGCGGGTTGAAGATGGATCCCTCGAACATCGCCACGTAGGCGCCCGTCGCGACATCCCAGGCCGCCGCGATCGCATGGCCGGGAGCGGAGAAGAAGTCGCCCCAGGCGTGCAGCACGGTCGTGTTGGTGAACGCGTTCAGCAGACCGCCGACCACGAACCCGGTGAAGATGGCCAGCAGGATGATGGTGACCGTATGGCCTTCCAGGATCGTATCCCGCAGCACCTCGCCGAACGAGGCTCGCGGTTCCGCCTCGCCGTCCTTCTTCTCGGCTGTGGCCGGGCCCACCTGATCGCTCATTGTTCCGCCTCCGGCGCGGGAGGGGCGGGAGGCGCGGGAGGCGCGGGGGGTCCGGTGTCAGTGGCCCCTGCCATCAGCATCCCCAGTTCTTCGGCCGGCACCGTCGGCGGGCGGAAACCGGTGATCTTGCCCTCGTACATCACCGCGATCCGGTCCGCGAGGGCATAGATCTCGTCGAGTTCGGCGGAGACGATGAGCACAGCCACGCCCTTGTCCCGCTGCTCGACGATGCGGCGATGCACGAACTCGATGGAGCCCACGTCGAGCCCGCGGGTGGGCTGGCTGGCCACGAGCACCTTGTGCTCACGTCCGAGTTCCCGGCCCAGGATGACCTTCTGCTGGTTACCGCCGGACAGGGTGCCCACGGGCGTGTTCACCGAGGTGGTGCGGACGTCGAATTCGGTCACCCGCTCGGCCGCGTTGCTGGCGATAGCGTCCAGGTTGAGCCTGATGCCGGACGCATACGGTGGCCTGTCGTAGCTGTCGAGGATCAGGTTGTCAGCCACGGAGAAATCACCGACCAGGCCGTCTTCCTGCCGGTCTTCCGGGACGTAGGCGACGCCTGCGTGCAGCCGCTGCCGCGGCGTGGCGTCGGTGAGGTCGCGGCCGTTCAGCGTCACCTGCCCGGCCGCGGCCGGCCGCAGCCCCATCAGAGCCTCGCACAGCTCGGTCTGACCGTTGCCCTGGACTCCGGCCACGCCGAGGATCTCACCCGCCCGGACCTGAAATGACACCCCGTTGACCCAGACCCGGCCCGTCTCGTCGGCGACGGTCAAGTCGGCCACGTCCAGCACCACGGCGCCCGGCTTGGCGGCTTCCTTGCTGACGCGCAGCTGCACCTCCCGGCCGACCATGAGCGAGGCAAGCTCGTCCTCTGTGCTGCCGGGCGGCCGCTGGCCGACGACTCCGCCCCGGCGGAGCACGGTGATCGTGTCCGCGATCGCCTGGACTTCCTTGAGCTTGTGCGAGATGAAGACGATGGACCGGCCGCTATCCTTCAGCTCCCTGATGATCCGGAACAGGTCTTGCGTCTCGGCCGGGGTGAGCACCGCGGTGGGCTCGTCGAGGATCAGCACGGTTGCCTCCCTGACCAGTGCCTTGATGATCTCGACCCGCTGCTGGATGCCGACGGGCAGGTTTTCCACCAGCGCGTCCGGGTCCACCTCCAGGCCGTACCGGCGGGAGAGCTCGCGCACGTCTTTGCGTGTCTTGCGCCGGTCGAGCAGGCCGGAACGGCGGGTCTCCTCGATGCCGAGGGTCACGTTCTCCGCCACCGTGAACACGGGCACGAGCATGAAGTGCTGGTGCACCATCCCGATGCCGGCCGCGATGGCGTCCTTGGGGGAACCGAACCTGGCCGCTTTCCCGTCGAGCAAGATCTCGCCCGCATCGGGCTGCAGCAGTCCGTACAGGACGTTCATCAGGGTGGTCTTGCCCGCGCCGTTCTCGCCGAGCAGGGCGTGCACCTGGCCAGGGGCCACCGACAGGTCAATCCGGTCGTTGGCCACCAGTGAACCGAAACGCTTGGTGATGCCCTTCAGCTCAAGTTCCAAGAGTGCCTCTGTTTGCCCCCGGGGGACGCCCCCCGGTGACCCCCCGGTCTGGGGGGCGGCCCGCCCCCCAGACCCCCTGGCCCGGAGGGGCTGGCGCCCCCCCGGGACCATTGGCGGAGGTCAGATCCGGTTGTTATGGCGCGCCGGGTTACACCGGGCTCTTGGTCGGGGTCTGGATGCTGCCGCTCTCGATGCCGGCTTCCACTGTCTTCAGCTCACTTTGCAGCGCGGCCGGGACCGTGCTGGTGAAGTCGTGGAACGGGGAGAGCACGGCCCCGCCGTTGGTCAGGGTGCCGATGTAGGTGCCGCCCGCGAACGTGCCGCCCGCCGCGCTCGTCACCGCGGTCTTCACCGCGGACACGATGCCCTTGGTGACGCTGGTGATGAAGTACTTGCAGTACTGCGGCGCGCTGGTGCAGCCGTCGGTGTCCACCCAGAACAGGTTCACCTTCTGGCTGCCGGCCGCCGAGTCGGCGTCCTGGACCGCCTTGGCCGCGCCGAGACCGACGTTGCCCGCCACCGGGAAGATGATGTCCGCGCCCTCGCTGATGAACGTCTGGGTCAGCGTCTGGCCCTTGGTCTGGTTGGTGAAGTCACCGGTGAAGGAGCCCTTCTGGGTCGTCTCGTTCCAGCCGAGCACCTGCACCTTCGTGCCGTGCTTGGAGTTGTAGTACTGCACGCCGTCCCAGAAGCCGTCCATGTAGATCGTGACGGTCCCGAAGTCCTCTCCGCCGAAGGTGGCGACCTTGCCGGTCTTCGTCATGCCCGCGGCCAGGTAGCCGCCGAGGAAACCGTCCTGCACGGTGTTAAACACCAGCTGGTCGATGTTGGGTTCCTTGGCGCCGGTCAGGCATTCGGACGCGTACGAGCAGTCGACGATCGCGAACTTCTGGCTCGGGTGCGCCTTGGCCGCGGCCTCCGTCGCGGGGCCCATCAGGAAGCCGACGGTGACGATGATGCCGCACTTGTCGGCGAGGAACGTGTTGATGTTCGGTATGTAGTCGCTCTGCGTCGATGACTGCAGGTACTTCACCGAGATGCTGGGGTTGGCGGCCGCGGCCGCCTGCATGCCTGCCCACGATGAGGCGTTGAACGAGCGGTCGTCGATGCCGCCGGTGTCGGTGACCATGCAGCCGAGGAACTTGGCCGCGCTCGCCGTCGGACCGCCCGAGCCAGTCGACGTGCTCGCAGGTGTGCTGCTGCCGCCCGTGGCTGAGCTGTGGCTGCTGCCGCACGCGGCGATGACGAGCGTGGCTGACAGGGCCAGCGCCGCCGTGGCCAATGCGCTGTGTTTCACGCTTACCTCCACTGGGCCAGCACGCTAGAGCGCCTGACCTGGAATTTATCCTGGGTTGTCCCGCAGGTTATGCCTGGTGATACCCCCTGTGAAGGGGACACGCGAGGATCTCGCCCGCTCGTTGCCGAATCGGGACCCGATGCTACAAGCTCGCGGCGGCGGCATCCGCCGGCGATTCGCTGTTAGTCGTGGTGCCGCTACCGTTCGTGATGCCACTGTTCGGTGCCGGGTTGCCGGGGAAATTCAGGGTGATGGTCAGGCCGCCGCCCGGCGTCTCGGCCAGCCGGGCGGTGCCGCCGTTCGAGGTGACCAGCCGGTGCACGATGGCCAGGCCCAGCCCGGTGCCGTTCGGGCTGGAGGTGCTGAACCGCAGGAAAGCGCGGTCGCGGTCCTCGGCGTTCATGCCCGGCCCGTCGTCGCTGACGATGACCTGCCCGCCGGACGGGGTGACGGCCGTGGTCACGATCACCTGGTGGCCCGCGCTCAGCGCTTCGAGCGCATTGGCGATCAGGTTGTCCAGGATCTGCTCCAGGTGCCCGTCGCCGATCCAGGCCATGGCCTGCCCGCCCGGGTCTGACCCGCCGCCGGCCAGCCGGCCGCCGGTGAGCGCGCTGGCCCGGCCCGCCTCGTTCGGGCGGAAGGTGGCCGTGAGCGTGATGCCCCGGTCGTCGGCCACCGGGTGCCACGCCACCACTCGTTCCCGCGCCACCTCGGTCAGGTCCACCGCGACGGGTACCGGCACCACGTTCTCGGCCCGCGCCACCGCGAGCAGCCCGTCCACCAGCCGGGACAGCCGGGCCAGTTCCTCCAGCGCGCCGGCCAGCTCGTGCCCGGTGGCCGGGTCGGACTGGGCGGTGTCGGCGGCGAGCAGGTCGAGCCGCAGCCGGAGCGCGGCCAGCGGGGTGCGCAGCTGGTGCGACACGTCCGCGATCACCGCCCGGTTGCCGTGCACCAGGGCTTCGAGCCGTCCGGCCATGGTGTTGAACGTGGTGGCGAGGCGGCGCAGCTCCGGCGGCCCCGAGCCGACCACCGCCCGCATCGCCAGGTCACCTTCGGCCAGCCGTCCCGCCGCCGTGTCCAGCGCGGCCAGCGGCCTGCTCACCCACCGGGCCAGCGCGAAGGCGAGCAGCGCGGCGGCGAGCATGGCGATGACGGCGAGCGTGCCGAGGATGATCCACAGCTCGGCGACCTCGTGGTTCAGCGGGCTCGCCGACCTGGCCAGGACCACCGTGCCCACCAGCACGTGCGCGTTGTTGTAAACCGGGATGGCCGCGATGATCCAGGATCCGGAGGTCTCGGTGACCGGCTGGATCGGCTCCGCCTTGGGCGTGAGCCTGCCCTGCTCGTTGGCCTGGCAGGCCAGCTGGGACCAGCGGCCGGCCGGCATCTGCTCGTTGACGATGCGCCCCTGCCCGGGGCAGCGGCCGGCCAGCACGAGCAGGCCGTCGCCGGCCTCCCTGGTCTGCGTGATCAGGCTGATCAGGGGGCCGTCGGGGGAGTTGGCCAGCCGCGCCTCGGCGATCAGCGCGTCCGAGCGCGCCATCCCCCCCGTGGCCTGGGTGAAGGAGGTCCGGTCGTGCGAGGTCGCGTTGAGCGTCAGCGGCACCACCGCGCCGACCAGCACGGCGGCGGTGAAGGCCAGCAGGACCAGCAGGATCCGCCTGGTCACGTCGGGTTGCCCGAGTCCGCGAGGCGGAAGCCGTGCCCGTAGACGGTCTCGATGATGCCGGGGTCGCCCAGCTTCTTGCGCAGCGCCGCCATGTGCACGTCGAGCACCTTGGTGGGGCCGTACCAGTGCTCGTCCCAGGCGCGTTCCAGCATCTCCTGCCGGCTCACCACCCGGCCCGGGTCGCTGGCCAGGCACTCCAGGATGGCGAATTCCTTCGGCGTCACCGCGATGCTGTTTCCGGCCACGGTGACCTTGTGCGTGCGCAGGTCAACGGTGAGCGGCCCGTGCTGAAGCACCTGGCCGGCCGGCTGGCGGCTGCGGCGCAGCACCGCCCTGATCCTGGCCAGCAGCTCCTGCAGCCCGAACGGCTTGATCAGGTAGTCGTCGGCACCCTCGTCCAGGGCCAGCACCCGGTCCGATTCCTCGCCGCGCGCGGTCACGATGATGATGGCCGCGTCGCAGGCCTGGCGGAGCCGCCGGCAGACCTCCACGCCGTCGATGTCGGGCAGCCCGAGGTCGAGCAGCACCACGTCAGGCACCGGCCAGTCGAGCGCCGCCTGGCCGGTGGTGACGCTGCCGGTCTCGTAGCCCGCCCGGGTGAGCCCGCGGACCAGCTGAGTGGCGATGCCAGGGTCGTCTTCCACCACGAGGACCCGGCCAAGACGTGCGTTCACGGCCTCCACGTTAAGCACGAAACCGGCCAGCACCGAATCGGGCGCAGATCTTAACCAAACCTGAACTTCTTCCAGGGTGGGTCCTGGCCAGTGGCTGGGCATGATTCCTCTCAGAGTTCCCTGCTCTCGCGCGGTCCGCTCCCTGCCGTGATCGCGCCGGACATGTCCGGGCCCGTGTGGATAAGGCCACCCTGCAGCCTTATCCACACGGGCCCCAGGTCCCCGGCTTCAAGCCTTAGAGTCATCTGGTGATCATCGACTGGCCCACCCTGCGCGCGGCTGCCACCGCGGCGGCGGGACGGGCGTACGCACCGTACTCCGGCCTGCGGGTCGGCGCCGCCGCGCTGACCGCCAGCGGCCAGGTCGTGACCGGCTGCAACGTGGAGAACGCCTCTTACGGCTTGACCCTGTGCGCCGAGTGCGGCCTGGTCAGCGCCCTGCACGCGGCCGGAGAGACGCGCTTGCTCGCGGTCAGCGTGGTGGCCGGCGACGGGGAGCCGCTGCTTCCGTGCGGCCGCTGCCGCCAGCTGCTGCTCGAAGCCGGCGGCGGCGGGTTGCTTGTGCAGACCGCCGACGGCCCGGTCGAGCTGAACGTCCTGCTTCCCGCCGCCTTCACCGGCTCCGACCTGTCCCAGCGCAGGCAAACACGGGGCCGGGATGCGCGGTGACCGACGCGGTCTCGCTCATCCGGGCCAAACGGGACGGCGGCCACCTCACGGAACCCGAGATCAGCTGGCTGTTCGGAGCGTACGCCCGGGGCGAGGTCGCCGACGAGCAGATGTCCGCGCTGCTGATGGCGATCTACTTCCGGGGGCTTGACCAGGCCGAGCTCAGGGCGTGGACCGCGGCGATGATCGCCTCGGGTGATCGCCTGGACCTGTCGTCCATCGAAAAGCCGACCGTGGACAAGCACTCCACCGGCGGGGTGGGGGACAAGGTCAGCCTGATCCTGGCGCCGCTGGTGGCCAGCTGCGGTGCCGCCGTCCCGCAGCTGTCCGGCCGCGGGCTCGGCCACACCGGCGGGACGCTGGACAAGCTCGAGTCGATCCCCGGTTTCCGTGCCGGGCTGACCCCGGCGGAAACCCTGGCCGTGCTGGCCAGCGCCGGGTGCGTGATCTGCGCCGCGGGGTCTGGCCTGGCGCCCGCCGACCGCAGGCTCTACGCGCTGCGAGACGTCACGGGGACGGTCGAGTCCATTCCGCTCATCGCCAGCTCGATCATGTCGAAGAAGATCGCCGAGGGGACCGGCGCGCTCGTCCTCGACGTCAAGGTCGGCACCGGCGCGTTCATGACCGGCCTGGAGCAGGCGCGCGAGCTCGCCAGGACCATGGTCGCCCTGGGCGCGGAACACCAGGTGCGCACCCGGGCCCTGCTGACCCGGATGGACACCCCGCTGGGCCGCGCGGTCGGCAACGCCGTCGAGGTGGCGGAGGCGGTCCAGGCGCTGCAGGGCCGCGGGCCGGCCGACCTGATCGAGGTCACCCTCGCCCTGGCCGCCCAGATGCTGGCCCTGGCCTATCCCGACGCCGGCCCGCCCGCCGATCCGCCCGCCGATCCGGCCGCGGCCCTGACGGACGGCCGGGCCCTGGCCGCGTACCGGGCCATGGTCCGCGCGCAGGGCGGCGATCCGGACGCCCCGCTGCCGCGGGCGGCGCACACGCACCTGGTGCCGGCCCCCGGCCCGGGCTGGCTGACCCGCCTGGACGCCCTGGCCGTGGGGACCGCGGCCTGGCGGCTCGGCGCGGGCCGGGCGCGCAAGGAGGACGAGGTCAGCGCGACCGCGGGGATCATCTGCCTGGCCAAGCCGGGGGACCGGGTGCAGGCCGGCCAGCCGGTGCTCGAACTCCGTGCCGACGAACCAGGGCGTTTCGCCGCTGCCCTGGCCGCGCTGGACGGCGCCATCGCGGTCAGCGAGTCCGGACCGCCGCCGCGCGTCTCCCCGGTCATCGAATACATCGCGCCGCAGTAGCACAATGGGGAGATGCTGACCCTCGCCGAGATCCAGGCCGTCCCGAAGGTGCTGCTGCACGATCACCTGGACGGCGGCCTGCGTCCGCAGACCATCCTGGAGCTGGCCCGCGAGACGGGTTACTCCGACCTGCCCGGTGCTGACGCCGGGGAGCTAGCCAAGCGGCTCACCGAAGGCGCGCACCGCGGTCACCTGGAAATCTACCTGGACGCGTTCCGGCACACGGTCGCGGTCATGCAGACCCCGGACGCGCTGCGCCGGGTCGCCGCCGAGTGCGCCGAGGACCTGGCCGCCGACGGCGTGGTCTACGCCGAGGTCAGGTTTGCGCCCGAGTTGCACACCGAACGCGGGATGAGCCTGGACGAGGTGGTCAAGGCGGTGCTGGAGGGTTTCCGTCTCGGCTGCGCCAGCCAGGCCAGGGCCGGACGCAGGATCACCGTGTACGCCCTGCTCACGGCGATGCGGACGGCGGCCAGGTCGCTGGAGATCGCCGAGCTCGCGGTCCGCTACCGGGACCGGGGCGTGGTCGGGTTCGACATCGCGGGCGCCGAGGCCGGCTGGCCGCCGAGCAGGCACCTGGACGCGTTTCAGTACCTCAAGGGCGAGAACTTCCACATTACGATCCACGCGGGCGAGGCGTTCGGGCTGCCGTCGATCTGGGAAGCGGTGCAATGGTGCGGCACCGAGCGGCTCGGCCACGGCGTGCGCATCGCGGACGATATCGAGATCAGCGCCGAGGGAAATGTCCGGCTCGGCCGGCTTGCCGCCTACATTCGCGATCGCCGGATTCCGCTGGAAATGTGCCCGACGTCGAACGTGCAGACCGGCGCGGCGCCGTCAATGGCCCAGCACCCGCTCCGGGTGCTCAGGCAGCTGTCCTTCCGGGTGACGGTGAACACCGACAACCGGCTGATGAGCCAGGTCACGCTGAGTTCGGAGTTCCACCGGCTGGCGGCGGAATTCGGCTATGGCTGGTCGGACGTCGAATGGCTGACAATTAACGCGATGAAGAGCGCGTTCGCAGGCTTCGACGAGCGCCTGCATCTCATCAACACCGTGATCAAGCCCGGATTTGCCACCGCCAGGGCGAGGAGCTTCGCGGTGATTCCGGCCGGTCCGCTGAGCACGTATAAACCCGCCTAAACCAACATTTTTTCCGAACGGCCCGTGCTTTCTCAGCAGAATCATCTGTCACAATCCCGGCCTTTGCGATGCGCATTTGGACACGATTAGGCATGATGGAACTGCCGGTTTAGGCGCCTGAACCCCAAGGACCTCCCAGACCCCGCAAACCCCGAAAGACCCGTGAGGCGATGGCATTGTCCCAGTCGGAAACAGAAGCGCTGCGTCCCTGGGACCCGGAGATGATCGGGTCGTACGTGGTGCTCGGCCGCCTCGGCGCCGGATCGATGGGCCAGGTCTACCTGGGCCGGTCACCGGCCGGGCGGCTCGTCGCGGTCAAGACCATCAAGGTCGAGCTGGCCGAGGAAGCCGGCTTCCGCACCCGCTTCTCCCAGGAGGTGGCCGCGGCCAGGAAGGTCAGCGGCGTCTTCACCGCCGCGGTGGTGGAGGCCGATCCGGACGCCGATCTGCCCTGGCTGGCCACGGCGTACGTGCCGGCTCCCACGCTGAGCCGGATGATCCAGGTGTGCGGCCCGTTGCCGGTGCGGACGGTGAACTGGCTCGCGGCCGGGTGCGCGGAGGCGCTGGAGTCGATCCACGGCGCCGGGCTGGTGCATCAGGACCTGAAACCCTCGAACGTGCTTGTCGCCCCGGACGGGCCCAGGGTGATCGACTTCGGTGTGGCCAGGGCCGCCGGGCGGATGGAGCTGACGGCGTCGCGGGGGGCCGTAGGCACGCCCGCGTACATGGCGCCGGAGCAGGCCAGGGACCCGCATCAGGCCTCGGTGGCGAGCGATGTGTACGCGCTCGGCGCGACGCTGCTGTTCGCGGCGACCGGGCATCCTCCGTACCTGGGCGCCTCGGTCCTTGACGTGCTGGCCCGGCTGGCGACCGAGGAACCCGACCTGTCCGGCCTGCCCGCCGAACTAACCAGCCTCATCACGGCCTGCCTGCACCGGGTGCCCAGGGAGCGTCCGACGTCATCCGCGGTGCTCGCCCAGCTCGGCCAGTTCACCGAGGCTCAGGCTTACGGGCCGGGTTCGGCGCACGCCTACCTGCCGGAGCCTGCGATGCTCCTGATCGGGGAGTACCAGCGCAGTCCCCAGCTGGTCGGTCTCACCAGCCGGGCACCCGGCGAGGATTCCACCGCCGCCTCGTTCACCGAGCTCCCGGCCGGCTATAAGCCGCCCCGGCGGCGAGAAGCCCAGCGCGGGCCCCGCGAGACCCGCAGGTCCCGCGAGCCTCGCGAAACCCGCGGTCGCCGCGGGGCCATCGGGGCTATCGGAGCCATCGGGGCGGACTGGCAGCGGTGGCTCGGCGGCCGCCTGGCCTGGATCGGCTGGATCGCGGTGGGCGCGGCCCTGGTGGTCGGGGGTGTCGTCCTCGGCGCGTCGCTCACCAGCTCCAGCGCCCCGCCCCCGGCCGCCGACCGGCCTCAGCCGCCGCCCTCGTGCGCGTCGTCCGGCCCGTCAGGCTCGAGCCTCCCGTCGATCTGCCTGGTGCAGGCGACCGGCGATTTCGACGCCACGTTCGTCGTGCGCGGGACCGGGTTCGCTCCGGGCGTGCCGGTCACGGTCTCGATGTCCGGCGTCGGCCCGCCCCCCGACGGCGCCAAGATCATGGGGGCGACGGCCGCGACCAAGCCGGTGGCCGGTCCCGACGGGACGTTCAGCCTCACCGTGAACCGGCTGTTCCCCGGTCCTTACCAGCCCGGGCTCTACACCGTCGTGGTCACGGGACCCGGCGGCGCTCAGGCCAGCGCGGACTTCATGGTGATACCGGCGGGTGCGCCCCCGCCCTGATCAGGCCTGCGTCCACCACAGGTCTTCCTGGCGTGACCGCCAGGCCGGGTCGTCCAGCCGCCCCAGGTCGGCGGAGGTGATGATGCCGTGCTCGATCAGGATCCTGACGGCGACCTCGTCGGAGAGCCGGACGTCCGCCCGGGCCAGCCCGCGATCGGTGATCTTCCGCCGCAGCACCTTGATGTGCTCGGCCACCCGGGCCGACAGCACGTCGCGGAACTCCGGGTCGGAATCGAATCGTTCCAGCTCGTGATAGGCGCCGGTGACCTCGAGCGCCCCCCGGGCGATCTCCGGCGTCCGCGGCAGCGGCCTGGTGGCGCTCTGGTCAAGGAGCCACGGCCGGCACCACATCAGGGCGACCAGGAAGAGCTTGGTCATCGGGTCGATGTAGAACGGGAGCAGCGTCCCCTCCCCGGCCCGCCGTCCGCCCCCCTCGCCTCGTCCGCCCGCGTCGCCCCGTCCGCCCCCCTCGCCTCGTCCGCCCGCGCCCCGGCCGGCCCCCGCACCCGCGATCCCAGCCAGCCCGCCCGCATCAGCGAGCCAGGCCTGCTCAGCCAGCCCATCCGCGTCAGCGAGCCAGCCCTGCTCAGCCAGGGCGGCCCCGTCGGCCAGCACGGACCCGGCCGTCGCGAGGCCTCCGCTGCCCCCGCCCGCCTGGCGCGACCAGCCCTCGAACCGGCCGGCCACCGTTACCGCCAGCGGCTGCTCGTCATCGAGCATGCCCCGGGAACCGACGTAAGCCGTGCCGGTGTGCACGAACCAGCCGTCGGCGGGCTCGCCGTCATCTTCCATCCGCGGCAGCCTGATGCGGTAGGCGTCGCCCTCGACGTACAGCGCGTGGGTGCGGCTGATGTTGGCGATCCACGCTCCTGCCGCCATCGCGGTCACCACGCCGGCTCGCCGGGACAGCCCTCGCCCGGCGGCGATGGCCAGATCCACCCCGGGCCCGCGGCCAAAGACAAGCTGGCTTCCCTCGGCGATCGTCATCTTCTGGCCCGATGCCGTACTGACGTGGGCGCTCAGCGGCATGTGGTGGTCCAGGGGGTCGATGGGTGGGGGTACGTCATCGCTTTTCCTGCGCGGCGAACGGCGAAGTGATCTGGATATTCTAAGGCGGTATGCCTTCGCCTGGGGGCTCTCGGATAACCCCGGACTCGGGGATACCCGAAGGGCGGCGGTCCTGATTAGCTACAGGTGGCAGGGTGCTGGGCTCTCCGGTGGGGTATTCGTCCGCCGTGGGTGTTGGGGGGGAAATCCCGGACCTGGGCAGTGCCGCTATATCACCGCGGCAGAGCCCGGCGCCCTGCCCGAATCAGATCTTTCCGAACAGCCGGTCGCCCGCGTCACCGAGCCCGGGCACGATATAACCCCGGTCGTTCAGTCGTTCGTCGACGGCGGCGGTGACCACCCGGACCCAGGGTGCCTCGCCTGGCTCGTCCACGCCATCGGTGGCGAAGACCTCCTCGACGTGCCGCAGGCCTTCGGGCGCGGCGAGCAGGCAGATCGCGGTCACCGAGGCGGCGCCGCGGTCGACCAGCATGCTGATGACGGTGGCGAGCGTGCCGCCGGTGGCCAGCATGGGGTCAAGGACGAAGGTGTCCCGCCCGGTCAGGTCGGCGGGCAGCCGATCCGCATAGGTCGATGCGACCAGCGACTCCTCGTCCCGGCGCAACCCGACGAAGCCGACGTCGGCCATCGGCAGCAGCCGGGTCATACCGTCCAGCATCCCGATGCCCGCCCGCAGCACGGGCACGATAAGCGGGACGGGCCGGGCCAGCTTGACCCCGCTGGCCACGCCGACCGGCGTGGTCACCGATACCGGCTGTACCCGCATCTCGCGGGTGGCCTCATAGGCGAGCAAGGTCACCAGTTCGGCCGTCAGGCTCCGGAACGTCGCGGTGTCACTGGCGGCGTCGCGCAGCGCGGTGAGCTTGTGGGTGACCAGAGGATGGTCGATGACGAGCGTACGCATAGCAAGCAAGTGTGGCAGGTGGACCCGGGGCCCGCTACGCGTTGGGGCGGGCGCGAGCCGAGGCGCGGGAGCGGGCCAGGTCCACCTCGATGCGCTGGGCGGTGGCGAGCAGCGGCTGCAGGAGTTCTTCCACGATGCCGGTGAGCGTCCGCCGCCCGGCGTGGGTGGAGACGTTGACGGCGGCGGTGACCTGGCCGTCGGCGTCGCGGATCGGAGCGGCGATGGAGCGCAGGCCCTCTTCGAGTTCCTGGTCGACCACGGCCCAGCCCTGCGCTCGTATCTTGCGCAACTCCCGGCGCAGCGTGGCCGCGCTGGTGATGGTGTGATCGGTGAGACCGCGCAGGCTGACCGAGCCGAGGTATTCGTCCAGCCGTTCGTCGGGCTGAGCGGCCAGCATGACCCGGCCCATCGAGGTCGCGTAGGCCGGAAACCTCGTCCCGACGCTGATGGTCACGGTCATGATCCGCTTGGTCGGGACGCGGGCGATGTAGATGACGTCGTCTCCGTCAAGCTCGGAGACCGAGGACGACTCGTGTACCTGCTCCACCAGCTGCTCCAGGTGCGGCATCGCCACCTCGGGCAGGGTCAGGCTGGACAGGTACGCGTAGCCGAGTTCGAGGATCTTGGGCCGGAGCGCGAACCGGCTCCCGTCGCTGCGCATATAACCGAGCTGGACCAACGTGCGCAGGAACCGGCGGGCGGCGGCCCGGCTCAGGCCGGTGCTTGTGGCCACCTCGCTCAGGGTCAGCTTCGGGTGATCGGCATCAAAGGCACGGATCACCGACAGGCCACGCTCGAGCGACTGGACGAAATCTCCGTCATGACCCTGTTCCGGGCTGTCAGTCATTGAGAGTCTCCTGGCTCGGTCGATGACATCATAGACCGGCGCCGCACGTTCGTTTTCTGAACTCTCGTTCGTCTTTCGTGCGCGCTAACCTGGAAAGCGTTATGGCCGCTACCTCGCGCACTCAAGTCGGCATCGTCGGAGCCGGCCCGGCCGGGCTGCTGCTTTCCCATCTGCTGGCGCTGCGCGGTATCGACTCGGTGGTGATCGAGAATCGCAGCCGGGCTTACTGCGAGGCGCGCCAACGCGCCGGGCTGCTCGAAGCCGGCACCGCGGAGATGCTCCGCGCGGTCGGCCTCGGCGCCCGGCTGGACGCCGAAGGGCTCACCCACGGCGGGATCTACCTGCAGTTCGAAGGGGAGCGGCACCACCTTGACTTCCGCGACCTGACCGGCGGCCGGGTGGTGACGATTTACGCCCAGACCGAGATCGTCAAGGACCTGATACAGGAGTTCGAGGTCTCCGATACCGGGGTCGGGGAGCTCGAGACGGACCGGCCTGTGCTCCGCTTCACCGATTCCGCCGGGACCAGGCACGAGGTCAGCTGTGACGCGATCGCCGGCTGCGACGGTTTCCATGGCATCTGCCGCGATGCGATGCCGGCCGGCCTGCTGACGGTGGCCGAACGCAGGTACCCGTACTCGTGGCTCGGCATCCTGGCCACGGTGCCGCCGTCTACGGACGAGCTCATCTACGCTCGTCATAGCGGCGGATTCGCCCTGCACACCATGCGCACGCCGCAGGTGAGCCGACTCTACCTGCAGGTTCCCGCCGATTCCGATATCGAGCACTGGCCCGACCACCGGATCTGGAGCGAGCTGCAGGGCCGGCTTGGCGTGCCGGGATGGGACCTGAAGGAAGGCCCTATCACGGAGAAGGCTATCTCGCCGATGCGCAGCTTCGTCGCCTCGCCGATGGCCCGCCGGCGGCTGTTCCTGGCCGGCGACGCCGCCCACATCGTGCCCCCCACCGGGGCCAAGGGCCTCAACCTGGCGCTGGCCGACGTGACCGTGCTGGCGGCGGCGCTCACGCACCTGCTGCGGGACGGCCAGGCCGAGCTGGCCGACGGGTACTCAGACAGCTGCCTGAGGCGGGTCTGGCGGGCCACCCACTTTTCCTGGTGGATGACCTCGATGCTGCACGTGGACCCGCACGCCGACCTGTTCGGGGAGCAGCTGCAGCTGGCCCAGCTGCGCTACGTCGTCTCCTCCCGCGCGGCCGCGACCTCGCTGGCCGAGAACTACACCGGCTACTTCCCGCTCCGTTGGTTATCCAGGTTGGTTATCCCAGGCCCAGGTGGTGCCGCGGCCGCAGGGCCCGGGCCAGCAGGGCGGACAGGGCGGCGGCCACCCCGGTGTCGGTGAGCGAGAGCGGCGCGGTGAAACCGCGCTCGGTACCGAGCAGATGCAGCGCCCACAGCCGGTGCCTGAGCGTGTAGAGCTCGGTGCGCACGGCACTGGCCAGGCCAGCGCCGGACCCGGAGGCCCCAGAGACCCCAGAGGCCCCAGGGAACCCGGAACCCGCGGAACTCCTGGAGCCTGCCGAGGCCCAGCCTTCCACGCTGTGGATATCGGTGAGCGCCCTGGTCAGCTCGTCGTATCCGGTCGGCCCGTCGGTCAAGATGATCAGCAACGCGGCCTCGCGCACCGCGACGGAGAAGTCCGGTTGCGGGCCGTCGTCGGGCCCGATCAGCGCGGCCGTGCCGATGTGCCACCTGGCGGCCGGGTCGGCGGTCATGAGCTTGCCCGTCTTGGTCAGCACCAGGCTCGTCCGGCTGCGCCTGATCGCCCCCATCTCGCTTTGCGCCATGCCGCGCAGGGTGTGCAGCGGGAACACGTCGAGTTCCTGGCGTAGCGTCCCCACCAGCTGATCTCGCCAGCCGAACGTATCGACCGCCTCGGTGACCACGGCAGGCGCGATGTAGTGACGGGCCGTCAGGCGCAGGCCTTCGTCCGCGTGGCTGAGCAGCCAGTGCAGCGTGGGCAGCGGGTCCTCGGGCAGCGCGGGCGGTTCGAGCAGGCGCGGAATGAGACCGCGGGCCAGCCGCGACCGCTCTCCGGGGCGTCCGTGCGCCCACGCGTCGATGCGTTCGGCGCTGATGCGTCCCAGCCAGGTGTCGGTCCCGGGCACGCCGTCGATCGCCTGGGCGGTGTCCTCGTCCGGGCCGGCCGGAGCGGACAACGTGATCTCAGGGCGCCCGGTCAGCCAGCGATTGACGATGTCGGCGCGCCTGGTGCGCCAGCCGCGCGCGCCTACGCTCAGCTCGCCCGCGGCGAAGGCCAGCTCAAGGGCGGCCGCGCAGGCGTCGTAGGCGGCGCGTTCCTGCGAGCCCATGACCGAACCCCAGGCGAGCAGTTCAGTGTCGGGTGGCGCCGCGTTCGATTCCTCGATGGCCTCGGTGTAGGCGGCGATTCCTTCCTCGTGCCCGTCCGCGTAGGCGGTGATGATCCGCTCGGTGCCCGCCGAGCAACAGACCCCGGCGTAACGTTCCAGGCCGGCCAGCATGAACAGGCGGCCGAGCGCCCTGGCCACACCCACCCGGCCCGGCGTGGACATCGGCCATTTGACCGGGAGGGCGTACCAGAGGAACTCCTGCAGGCGCAGCAGCGAGATCGTCTCCATGCCCTCGTCGCCCGTCAGCCAGGCTAGGGCAGCCTTCGCGTCGCCGGCTGCCTCCGGATCCTCGCGCGTCAGGGTTTCTAGCGCCTGGCTCTCTGTCATCATGCGGACAGTCTGCCGCAGGCCGATGCGTGAGGCTAGTGCACGTTACTCTGCACAGGTCATGGTGCCCGCGGCGGTCACCGTTCGGGCATCATGGTCGGGTGCCAGGAATCTATGACGAGCCCGAGTTCTACCAGGCCGCGTGTGCCTACCGTAACGTCCCGGCTGAGGTGGACGCCGTGCTGCGGTGGGCCGCCCGGCACCGGGGGGCCGAGGCCGGGCCACCGCGCTCGGTGCTCGAGATGGCGGCAGGCCCCGCCGAGCATGCCCGTGAACTAGCGCGGCGCGGGCTGCGGGCCACCGCCCTTGACCTCAACCCGGCCATGTGCGCACGAGCCAGGGAGCTGGCCACGGCGGCCGGGATACCCCTGACCGTGGTCGAGGCGGACATGCGCGACTTTGACCTGCCCGGTCAGGTCGACCTCGCCGTCACCATGCTCAACTCGCTGTGCCATCTGCTCTCGCTCGACGACATGCTGGCCCATCTTGGCGTCGTCGCCCGCCACCTTGGCCAAGACGGCCTCTACATCATGGAGCTCGCGCACCCGGCGGACTTCCTGGCCGTCGAGCACCGTACCAACAGCGAGTGGAGCACTGAGGTCGGCGACGGCATCGTCAGTGTCCGCTGGGGCGCGCACGACCAGATCGACCCGGTCACGCAGATTACCGCCGAACACGTCAGCGTGACGTACCACAAGCGGGGCGGGGCGGTGCGGACGGTCACCGACGTGGTGCCGAACCGGTTCTGGACGGCGACCGAGATGATCGCCGCGATCCGGCTGGCGGGCGGGTTCACCGTCGTGGCCAGTTACGGGGACTTCGACGCCGACCTGCCCGTCGACGCCGTGGCCGCGTGGCGCATGATCTTCGTGCTCCGCCGCTCGTAGGCCGCCCCGGACGCCCCGCCCGCCCCGGACGCCCCGCCCGGCTCGGACGGCCGGTCCGCGTCCGCCAGGCCGCGGGAGAGGTAGCGGTCCACGATGGCCTCGACCACCTGGGTGAGCGACCTGCCCTCCTGCGCCGCCACGCGGTGCGCGGACGCGCGCAGCGAGTGGTCGATCTTGACCGTCAGGTGCGGCCGCAAGCCAGCCGGGCTGGCCATCCGCCGGTGCGGGAACGGCGGTGGCGGTTCGCAGTGGGTCACGTGCTCGCGTAGCGCCGCGGCCGCCCGGCGCACCCGGCGCTGGACCGCCTGCCTGCTGATGCCGAGGGCGTCGGCGAGCGGTCGCAGCGGCCAGCCCGCCTCGTGCAACGCCGCCAGCGTCGCGGACAGCAGCTCGCTGCGCCCGGTCGAGCGGAGCTCGCGCAGGGTGGCCGCGACGCGATCGGGCAGCACCAGCGAGCCGGCCTGCTGCGGGCCGGCCGGCGAGGGGGCCTGCTGCGGACCGGCCGCAGCACCCTTGCCCCCCGGACGCTGCACGTACTGACGCAGCCCGTGGGTCACGACCTCGGACATCGTCCGGCCCTCGCGGGCCAGCCTGGCCCTGAGCCGCTGTCTTTGCTCCTGGTCGAGCCGGAACGTCAGCAGCCGCCGGGTGCTCCCCCGGGAGCCCGGGGTTTTCTCGCTCATCCCGCGGCGGCGGCGCTCGCGGCCAGCGCCGCCTCGGGCACCGCGGCGTCGGATGCCATCGCGACCACGGACTGCTCGGCCGCCACCAGCTCCAGGTACCGGCGCGTCTCGCTGGCCCGCTTCCTGCGGTTCCAGCCGAGCAGGCGGCCCATGATCGCGCTCACGTCGGCCGCGGCGGTGGTGCCGGAGTCGTCCGACTCGATGAACAGGCGGGTCCGCCGCACCAGCACGTCGTCCACGTGCAGCGCGTCCTCGTGGGTGACCGCGTAGACGACTTCGGCGCGCAGGTACGGGTGGCCAGGCGCCAGCGGCCGGGCCAGCCCGGGGTCGGTCCTGGTCAGCTTGAGCACTTCCTCGGCGAGGGTGCCGTACCGGCCGAGCAGGTGCTGCACGCATTCGCGGCTGACCCCGTAGTCCTCGGCCAGCCTGCCCGCCGCGGGCAGGACCGCGGCCAGGCCGTCCGCGCCGAGCAGCGGCACCTGGCCGGTGACCGAGGCCGGGACGTCCCGGCCGAAGTCCGCCACCGCGGCGTCGACCACGTCGCGGGCCATCAGCCGGTAGGTGGTGAACTTACCGCCCGCGATGCTGGTCAGGCCCGGTACCGGGGCGTCGACCACGTGTTCCCTCGACAGCTTGGTGGTGGGCTTGGACCCGTTGCCCTCGACGGCGGTCACCAGCGGCCGCAGCCCGGCGTAGACGGCGATGACGTCGGATCGGGTGAGCGGGCGGGCCAGCACCCGGTTCGCGGCGGACAAGATGTACTCGACGTCTGCCGCGGTGGCGCCTGGCTCGTCCCGGTCGCCGGAGAAGTCGGTGTCGGTGGTGCCGACGATCCAGCGCTGCGCCCACGGGATGAAGAACAGCACGCTCTTGTCGGTCCGCACGATCATCCCGGTGTCCGCCTGGATCGCCTCCCGCGGCACCACGATGTGCACGCCCTTGGACATCCGGACCCGGTAGCCGGCCCGCACCCCGGCCAGCTCGTGCACCAGGTCGGTCCACACCCCGGCGCAGACCACCACCGCCTCCGCGGTCACCGTGATCTCACGCCCGGACTCCTCGTCGCGCACCCGCGCGCCGGTCACCCGGGTCCCGGCGGTGTCGCGCAGCAGCGCGATCGCGCTGACCCGGGTGGCGATCACCGCGCTGTGCGCGGCCGCGGTGCGAGCCACGGTGAGCGTGTGCCGCGCGTCGTCCACCTGGGCGTCGTAGTAGAGCATGGCGCCGGCCAGCCGGTCGGGGGACAGGGCGGGGGCGCGTTTGAGCGCGCTGCGGGCGGACAGGTGCCGGTGGTGCGGCACCGGCCTGCGGGTCCCCTCCATCGCGTCGTACAGCACCAGGCCCGCGCCGACGTAGGGCCGCTCGACCACCTTCTTATACAGCGGGTAGAGGAACGACACCGGTTTGACCAGGTGCGGAGCGAGCTTGGAGACCAGCAGGTCGCGTTCCCGCAAGGCCTCGAAGACCAGCTTGAAGTCGAGCTGCTCCAGGTACCGCAGGCCGCCGTGGACGAGCTTGCTCGACCGGCTCGAGGTACCGGAGGCCAGGTCCCGCGTTTCCACCAGGGCGACCCGCAGGCCCCGGGACGCGGCGTCAAGCGCGGCCCCGGCCCCGGTGATGCCGCCGCCGATGACGAGTACGTCGAACCGCTCAGTCGCCAGCCGGCCCAGGGCCGCGTCACGATCGCGAGCGTCGAGCGCACCGTTACTCGTCATCAGGCTGCCTCCCCCACGTTCTAGAGTATGTACATCGTCAACCTACCCGTCCACATTAACCTGCCGGTGAACAGGCATTTACTCCGGGATTGCGAGTTGAGCAACGGTGGCGGATTTCGTCGGAGCGGTGGACCAGGGCACCACGAGCACGCGGTTCATGGTCTTCGACCACTCCGGTGCGGAGGTGGCCAGGCATCAGCTCGAGCACACCCAGGTGCTGCCCAGGCCCGGCTGGGTGGAGCACAACCCGATCGAGATCTGGGAACGGACAAGCGCGGTCATCATGACCGTGCTGAACTCGCAGCACCTGCAGGTCACCGACTTCGCCGCGCTCGGCCTGACCAACCAGCGGGAGACCACGGTGGTGTGGAACCGCCGCACCGGGCGCCCCTACGGCAACGCGATCGTGTGGCAGGACACCAGGACCGACCGGATCGCCGCCGCCCTGGCCAGGGACGGCCGGGGCGAGGTGATCAGGGGAAAGACGGGCCTGCCGCCCGCCACTTACTTCTCCGGCGGCAAGCTGGCCTGGATGCTCGACCACGTCGACGGCCTGCGCGCGGACGCCGAGCGGGGCGACGCCCTGTTCGGCACCGTCGACACCTGGCTGCTGTGGAACCTCACCGGCGGGGCCCCGGGCGGCGTGCACGTCACCGACGTGACCAACGCCAGCCGCACCATGCTGATGAACCTGCAGACCCTGGACTGGGACCCCGAACTGCTCGGCTTCTTCACCGTGCCGCCCGCCATGCTGCCGCGGATCTTGCCGTCCTCGACGCCCGAGCCTTACGGGACGACCGCACCGCGAGGCCCGTTCGGGGGAGAACTGCCGATCACCGGCGCCCTGGGCGATCAGCAGGCCGCCACCGTCGGGCAGGTCTGCTTCGCCCCGGGCGAGGCCAAGAACACCTACGGCACGGGCAACTTCCTGCTGCTGAACACGGGCACCGACATCGTCCGCTCCCAGGCCGGGCTGCTGACCACGGTGTGCTACAAGTTTGGCGGCGACCCCGCCGTCTTTGCCCTGGAAGGGTCGATCGCGGTGACAGGCGCCGCGGTGCAGTGGCTGCGTGACCAGCTCGGCATCATCAGCGCCGCGGCGCAGAGCGAGTCCCTGGCGGCGCAGGTCACCGACACCGGGGGCGCTTACTTCGTGCCCGCGTTCTCCGGCCTGTTCGCGCCGTACTGGCGGGCCGACGCGCGCGGTGCGATCGTCGGGCTCTCCCGCTACCACACCAGCGCGCACCTGGCCCGCGCCACCCTGGAGTCGATCGGCTACCAGACCAGGGACGTGGTGGAGGCGATGGAACATGATTCAGGTGTCCGCCTGGAGGTGCTCAAGGTGGACGGCGGGGTGACCGCCAACGGCCTGTGCATGCAGTTGCAGGCGGACATCCTCGGCGTGCCGGTCAGCCGGCCGGTGGTGGCCGAGACGACCGCGCTTGGCGCCGCCTACGCGGCCGGCCTGGCCACCGGCTTCTGGCGGGACACCGACGAGCTGCGGGCCAACTGGCACGAGTCCAGGCGCTGGTCGCCGTCCTGGGCGGCGCAGCGCCGCGCGGACGGCTACGCGGGCTGGCGCAAGGCCGTCCAGCGCACCCTGGACTGGGTGGACGTCAGCTAGGCCGGACCCCGGCTCCCGGCCCACGGGTCGTAGTCGACCTCGAGCGGCTCCTGGGCCGGCCGTTCGGCCTCCGGTACATGCTCCAGGTTGAGCCGGATCCGGTACCACACCGAGCTGCGCCCGCGCATCTTGTCGACCAGCACGTCGGCCGGCTCCAGCCGGGACCACACCGCCGCATGGCGCTCTTTCCAGCGCTCGAGCCCGGCCATCGCCTCATCCTCGCCGGCCGCCCGGGCGATCTCGATCAGCGGCTTCGTGCTCTGCCTGCGCCCCGAAGACCCCGAAGACCCCGAAGACCCCGAAGACCCAGCACTCACGCGTTTCGACGGCTGGACCCTGGGCGCCTCACCCTCCTGCTTGTCGTAGTGCGGCGGCCACGGCGCGTCCGGCAGGCCCGCCGCCTCGTCCCTGGCCGCCAGCTCGAGCAGCGCGTCCAGCGATCCGGCCGCCTCGTCCATGCCCGCCCACGGATCGCCAACGTCGGCGAACCGGGCCGGCATGGTGTCGATGGTGTACGAAGCGGGATCGCACCCCGGCACCTCGTCCCAGGTCAGCGGGGCCGACACCCGGGCGTCTTGGACCGGCCTGATCGAGTAGGCGGACGCGACCGTGCGGTCCTTGGCGTTCTGGTTGTAGTCGACGAAGACGCCGTGCCGCTCCTCCTTCCACCACTTGGAGGTGGCCAGCTCAGGGGCCCGCCGCTCGATCTCCCGCGCCACCGCCACCGCCGCGCGGCGGACCTCGCCGAACGACCATTGCGGCACGATCCGGGCGTACACGTGGATGCCGCGGGACCCGGACGTCTTCGGCCAGCCGGTCAGCCCGAAGTCCGCCAGCACGCCGGCCGCCACCATGGCCACGTCCCTGATCTGCGGCCATTCCACCCCGGGGACCGGGTCCAGGTCGACCCGGAGCTCGTCCGGGTGGTCCAGGTCGGCGGCTCGCACCGGATGCGGGTTCAGGTCGATGCAGCCGAGGTTGACCACCCAGGCCAGCGCGGCCTCGTCGTCGACCACCACCTCGTCGGCGGTGCGGCCGGAGGGGAAGCGGAGCTCGACGGTCTGCACCCAGTCCGGCCGTTTCTCCGGCGCCCGCTTCTGGAAGAACGCCTCCTTCTCGGCCCCGTTCACGAACCGCTTGAGCGCCATCGGCCGGCCGCCCGCGCCGGCCAGCGCGCCCGGCGCCACGGCCAGGTAGTAGCGCACCATGTCCAGCTTGGTGTGCCCGGTGCGCGGGAAGAACACCTTGCCCGGGTTGCTGATCGCGACCTCGCGGCCCGCCAGCTCGAGCACCATCTTCTTCTCAGCCATGGTGACCCCCGAGGATCTCGGCCAGGTTGAAGCTGACCGGCTCCTCCAGCTGGGCGTAGGTGCACGAGGCCGGCTCGCGGTCCGGCCGCCAGCGGACGAACTGCGCGGTGTGCCTGAACCGCACGCCCTCCATGTGGTCGTAGCGGACTTCGACCACGCGTTCCGGGCGCAGCGGGATGAACGACAGGTCCTTGTCGGCGTTCCACCGGCTGGCCATGGCCGCCCGCGGCGTCCGCTGGCCGGCCTCGTGCTCGGCCCAGTTCCACGGGTGCCCGTCGAACGTGGTGACCAGCGGCTGCAGTTCGGCAAAAAGCTCGATCCGTTTCTCCATCGGGAACGCGCCGATCACGCCGACGCTGGCCAGCTTCCCGTCGTCCTTGTACAGGCCGAGCAGGACCGACCCGATGCGATCCGCACCGCTCTTGTGCACCCGGTAGCCGGCCACCACGCAGTCCGCGGGCAGTCCGCGGTGCGCTCGTGCTTGATCTTCTTCATCACCCGCTTGTCCGGCTCGTAGACCCCGTCGGCCGGCTTGGCGATCAGCCCGTCCAGGCCCGCCCCCTCGAACTGGCTGAACCAGCTGGCCGCGACCTCGGAGTCCCTGGTCGTCGGGGTCAGGTGCACTGACGGGCCTGCCGCGGCCAGCGCGCCTGCCAACGCGGTCCTGCGCTCGGCGAACGGCCGTTCCATGTAGTCCGTATCGCCCAGCGCGAGCAGGTCGAACGCGATGAAATGCGCGGGCGTGGAGGTGGAGAGCAGCTCGACCCGGCTGGCCGCCGGGTGGATGCGCAGTTGCAGGGTGTCGAAGTCAAGCCGCCTGCCCGCGGCGTCGGGGATGACGATCTCCCCGTCGATGACGCACCGCTCCGGCAGCTCGGCCTTGATCGCGGCCACCAGCTCGGGGAAGTAGCGCGTCATCGGGCGTTCGTTCCGGCTGCCGATCTCGATCTCATCGCCGTCGCGGAAGATGATCGACCGGAAGCCGTCCCATTTCGGCTCGAATACGTAGTCCCCGCTCGGGATCGCGTCGACGGCCTTGGCCAGCATCGGTGCCACCGGCGGGTTGACAGGAAGATCCATGGGCCCAGCCTAAGCCCCGGTTAGGCAAGCCCCCGGCGGTCCTGGACGTCCGGTCGCTCGTACCACCGCACCCGCTCGCCCACGTTTGCTCTCAGCTTCCATTTCAGCCCTTTGGGGACCGTGTCGGCGATCTGGAGCAGCTGCTTGGCCTGGGTCAGCACGTCGAACCGCGGGTACGGCGGGGCCAGCTGCGGCTGGGAGTACAGCAGGTCGGGCAGCTTGGCCAGGTTGCCGGTCACGGTCCGCCACCAGCCCCAGTCCGCCGCGAGCACGGCGCCGATGCGATCGGGGTCGATGGCCGGGCGGGTGACGTCCCGGCCGACCCGCAGCCCGGACAGCAGGTGGAAGATGTCGTGCGCGTCCTTGCCGTTGAGCTCGACGATCTGCAGCTTGGACAGCAGCAGGTCCGCCGGGTCGAGCACGTGCGACGCCGAGCCGAACGAGGAGCGGAAATCCAGCGTGTGGCACATCGACAGCCGGCCCACCAGGACGTCGATGGGCCGCCCGGACGGGGCGGTGAAGGACAGCTGCCTGTCCCCGTTCAGGTCGTTGAACCGGCGATCGGGCACGCACCCCACTCGTTCGAGATGGTCGGCGATCTGGCGGCGGGTCTTGCCCAGGCAGGCCAGGTCGATGTCGGAGTCCGCGCGCAGCCGGGGCGGGAAATCCGGGCAAAGCACCCGGACGCCGAGCCCGCCGAGGATCTTCAGCCGGTGCCCCGCGCCGGCCGCCTCCCGGACCAGCCCGACCGCCTCGGCCAGCGGATCACTGGCGGCGCCGTCACCGAGACTTCCCATCAGATGGTGGGGTGTCGTCATACCCTGCTCGCTCCCGAGGTGGACGCGTGTCTTAACCGGCCCAGTTCGATCATGGTGAGAGGATGACCAATCTGTCTAGTTATCCGGGGAAAATCCCCTATCGTGGTGCCTGGCTATAAAAGATCATTTATGCCGAACGGCTCCGGGTTTCACTGGCCAGAAGTGGCTGCGTGCGGCCGCCGGTAAAAGTCGGCGGGCTCGGCCGGCAGCGGCGTATTGCCGCAGATGATGTCGGCGGACTTCTCCGCGAGCATCATCACGGGAGCGTAAATGTTGCCGTTGGTCACGTACGGCATGACGGAGGCGTCCACCACCCGCAGACCGTTGACGTCGTGCACCCGCAGCGAATCCGGGTCGGTCACCGCCATCGGATCCGTGCCCATCTTGGCCGTGCAGGACGGGTGCAGCGCGGTCTCGGCGTCCCGGGCCACCCAGGCCAGGATCTCCTCCTCCGTCTGTACCGAGGGACCCGGGGATAGCTCACCCGCGTTGTAGTCGTCGAAGGCGGGCTGGGTCAGGATCTGCCGGGCGATCCTGATCGCCTCCACCCATTCCCGCTGGTCGGTCGGCGTGGACAGGTAGTTGAACCGCAGCGCCGGGTGCACCTTCGGGTCGGTCGAGGTGATCTTGCAGGTGCCGCGGGCGTCGGAGTACATCGGGCCGATATGCACCTGGTACCCGTGTCCGCCCGCGGGCGAGGAACCGTCGTAGCGGATCGCGATCGGCAGGAAGTGGAACATCAGGTTGGGGTAGCGGACCTCGTCGTTGCTGCAGGCGAAGCCGCCGCCCTCGAAGTGGTTGGTGGCCCCGGGCCCGGTCCGCCCCAGCAGCCACTTGGCGCCGACCATGGGCCGGTTGCGCCACTTCAGCGCGGGCGCGACGGAGACCGGCAGCTTGGAGCCGTACTGGACGTACACCTCGAGATGGTCCTGCAGGTTCTCGCCCACGCCCGGCCGGTCGGCCACCACGTCGATGCCGAGGGCGCCGAGCTCGGCGGCGTTGCCGACGCCGGAGAGCTGGAGCAGCTGCGGGGAGTTGATCGACCCGCCGGACAAGATGAGCTCGGCGGACCTGACCCGCTTGGTCTTGCCTTCGTGCCGGAACTCGACGCCGACCGCGGTCTTCCCGGTGAAGATGATCTTGGTGGCGAAGGCGCGGGTGACCACGGTGAGGTTCGGGCGGCTCATCACCGGATACAGGTAGGCGCGCGCCGCGGACAGCCTGCGGCCGCGGTGGATGTTGCGGTCGAAGGCGGCGAAGCCCTCCTGCCGGTAGCCGTTCACGTCGTCGGTCAGGTGGTAGCCGGCCTGGCGCACGGCGGCGAAGAACGCCTGAAACAGCAGTCCGTCGGCCGGGCCGCGTTCGAGCACAAGCGGCCCGTGGTGGCCGCGGAACGGGTCGTCGTCCGCGGCGGCCAGGCAGTTCTCCATCCGCTTGAAGTACGGCAGGCAGTGCGCGTAGTCCCAGTCGCCCATGCCGTCGTCGGCGGCCCAGCGTTCGTAGTCAAGCGGGTTACCGCGCTGGAAGATCATCCCGTTGATGCTGCTCGAACCGCCGAGCACCTTGCCCCGCGCGTGGTAGATGCGCCGCCCGTTCAGGTGCGGTTCCGGCTCGCTTTCGTACTTCCAGTCGTAGAACCGGCTGCCGATGGGAAACGTCAGCGCCGCGGGCATGTGGATGAACGGGTCCCACAGGTAATCGGGCCGCCCCGCTTCAAGCACGAGGACCCGCGTGCCCGGATCGGCGGACAGCCGGTTCGCCAGGGCGCTGCCCGCCGATCCGCCGCCGACGATGACGAAGTCATACCGATGGGGTGCCATGGTCTAGATTCTCACGTATCGACCTGGTCAGCGGGTGCTGTAGGCCGAGGATTCTTTCCGCGTCTGTCAGCAGCCTGCGGTAGGTGGCGGCCGATTCCGCGCTCCGGCCGGCCGCCAGGTAGGCCTGCGCCAGCTGAGCCCGCGCGGTCAGCGTGGCCGGGTGCGCCAGCCCGAGCTGCCGGCCGGCGGCCGTGATGACCTGCTCGTACAGCGTGGCCGCCTCGGCCGGCCGGCCGGCGCTGGCGTAGGCGCGGGCCAGCTGGCCGCGCGCGGTGATGGTGTCCGGGTGCTCGCGGCCCAGGCGACGTTCGGCGTCGGCCAGGGTGCTGGCGAACACGGCGATGGCGTCCCCGAACCGGCCGCCTGATTCGTAGGCGGCGGCGAGCCGGTTCCTGGCCACCACCGTGTCGGCGTGCCTGCTGCCGAACCGCCGGGAGCTTGTGGTCAGCATGGCCTGCCAGTACGTGATGGCCGATCCGGGCAGCCCGCTGTCGTGCAGGCTCAGGCCCGCGCGGAACAGCAGCGGATGAGCCTGCCCCTGCCACAGCGGCCCGCCGTCGACCCCGCGCAGCGCCGCGACGCAGTCGCGCAGTGCCTGTTCCAGCAGTGCCTGTTCCAGCAGTGCCTGTTCCAGCAGTGCCTGTTCCAGCGGGGCCTGTTCCGGCGGGGCCTGTTCCGGCGGGGCCTGTTCCGGCGGGGCCTGTTCCAGCGGGGCCTGTTCCAGCGGGGCCGGCCCGGCCAGGGCCGGCCCGGCCGGGGTCGGCCCGGGCGAGGCCTCGCCGTCGACGTCCGACCACGCCTGGGTCAGCGCGTCGGCGGCGGCGAGCGTGGCTGCCTCACGGTCCGCGGCCTGCAGGTAGCCGCGGACCGCGGCCTGCACGCACCGGTGGATCCGCACCGTGCGGACCGGGCTCGCCGGGTCCAGGCTGACCAGGCCGGCCCGGGCCAGGTTGGAGATCGCGGCCCGGATAAGTTCCTGGTCGGCCCCGTCGGCGGCACTCGGCCGGCCGGTGATGTAGCTGCAGGCCGCCGGGCTGGTCAGCACGGCCGCGGGGATCCCGTGGGAATCGAGCAGGGCGGCCAGCGCCAGGGCCGGCCAGGCCAGCCCCTCGGGCGCCAGCCGGTGGGCGCACTCGACCGCCAGCGACCAGGTAGCCAGCACGGCCGCCGAGACCCCGGCCACCGGCACGCCGGACATGTGCTCGCGCCGCTCGGCGAACTGCGCCCGGTACTCCCGGCAGCTCAGCCCGCTCAGCTCCATCACGGCCGCCGCCTGGGCCAGGCCGAGCGGCAGGCCGTCGAGATCCTCGCCCAGGTCCAGCGCCTCGACCCGCTGCTCGGGATAGCCGGTCAGCCGGGCGCTGAGGTAGGACAGCGTCTCGCGCGGGCTGAACCCGCCCACCGTCGCGATCCGCAGGTTCGGCGGCCCCGCCCCCAGCAGGCCCAGGCCGCCCGCCCCTCCCGGGTTGTTCGCGGGGGCCGCGTTCACGGTGGCCGCGTAGGTCAGCGAGTCCAGCCCGTCACCGGAGAGCCGCGTGGTGATCACGACCTGGCCGGCCGGCCCCGCGGGCCATAGGTTTTCCAGGTCAGCCGGGTTGGTCAGGTCATCGAGGACCAACGCCCACGGGCGCCTGGTGCTCGCCATCCAGGCGGCGAACCGGTCCGCGGCCGCCTCAGCCCCCGCGCCCCCCGCGCCGACCGCCCGCGCCGCCTGCGCGTAGCCGGTAATGACCGCTTCCCGGTTGGCGGCGTTGACCCAGACGAGGACCTCGACGGCGCGGATGCTCCACAGCCCGTAGGCGTAGGACACGGCGAGCTGCGTCTTGCCGGTGCCGCCCTGGCCGGCCGGCCCGGACGCGGTCGGTCCGGCCTGGGTCAGCACGACCGTATCGCCGGGGTACAAACCGCTTCTCAGCGCCAGCCCGGTTTCCGGACGCTGGTGGAAGGACTCCGCGAGCGGCGGCACGATCCCTGACAGCAGCATCGGTGCGGGAGGCTGTCCTCCTGCCTGCTGCGCGACCACGTTCGACGGCCTCCCGCGTTGCCCCGTACGGCCCGCGCCGGCGGCGCGGCCGGGACCGTTCTGCACGTGCAGCGCAGCCCGGTACGAGGCATGTTAGTGGTGATTCCCAGGGTGTCGCTATATGTTGGGAAAACTTAAGGAAAAGGGGTGAATGGCAGCTCCGATAAGCGGACTGAGCCTTTTTTCCCGCTTTTATGCGACGCAGAACTCGTTGCCTTCCGGGTCGCGCATCACGATGGCGTGGCCGCGGGCGTCGGCGAGCCGCCAGGCGATGCTCGCGCCGGCCTGGACCAGCCGCTCCACGTGCTCGCTGATCAGCTGCTTGCGTGCCTCGTCGTGGACCTCGCGCCCGGCCACCCGGACGTCGAGGTGGACCCGGTTCTTGGCGGCCTTGCCCTCGGGCACCCGCTGGAAGTACAGCCGCGGCCCCTGACCCGACGGGTCGATCCGGGAGGCTTGCGCGTCGAACTCCGCTTCCGGTATCCCGGCGGCCGTGCCGAACTCGGCCCAGCTGCTGAAGCCCTCCGGCGGCGGTTCGGGCACGTAGCCAAGGGCCAGCCCCCAGAATTCGGCCAGCTTCTCCGGCTCGGCGGCATCAAAGACCACCTGGATCTTGGTGTACATGGTGCGGCTCCCTACTTTTCTCTGTCGCTTTTTCAACTATTCTCGGACCGGCTCGTCCACATGGGGGTTCGGTTCTCCACAGCCACCTCGCCTGCCAGGTCAAGGCTCACGCGCAACCGTGTCCACAGGCCGCCCGTCTTCTGCTCACGACCGTCCACAGGTTCGCGGGCCTTGTGCACATGGCGATCCACAGCGGACCGGGGGTACCGTTCTCATTCCTGGGCAGTGCGCATGAGGTCAGCTATGCGCCGGGTAGGGGCCCAGGATTAGGGTCGGGTAGGGGCGCGCGGCGAGGCGGTCACTATGAGCAGAGCGGGCGACGCCGCGATCGCTGTCGACGCATCTCAACGTCGCAGGGTCGTCGTGGATGTCATCCTTTTGCTGATCAGGAACGAACGTATCCTGTTGCGGGAACGAGCCAACACCGGGTACGGCGACGGCGCGTACGAGCCGCCGACCGGGCAGCTGGCTGACCGGGAAACGATCGTCGAGACGGCGGTTCGCGTCGCGGCGGCCCAGGCGGGCGTGGTGATCAGCGCGGAGAACGTGTCACTGGCGCACGTCATGCAGGATGTCTCAGGTAGCGGGCGGATCGTCTTCTTCCTGACCGTGTCGGGCTTCGGTGGCGAGTACATCTCGCCCGATGTGCGCTGGTTCGCCGTCGGCGACCTGCCCACGAACATGCTCGACCGGTCCCGGGTGGCGCTGCGGAACTACGCGGAAGGCATGCGGTTCTCGACCTACCCGGCGTTCGGCACCGGTGGCAGCGCGCTGCTCGGCGCGGCCGCCGGATCATGGCAGGACGCCTTCAGCGCCTGAGCCCTGAAGATAGGGTGGGCGCGATGGCCGAGATCCTGAACGCGCACGGCTCGAGGAACGACATCTTCGTCGTCCCCATGCGGCCGCGCGACTTCGCCCAGCCGGACCTGCACGCTTTTGTCCGGCACCTGTGCGACAGGAACGGCCCGCTCGGCGCGGACGGCGTCTATTTCTACGACGCCGGGCCGCGGGTGCCGCAGGCCTGGTTCTTCAACCCGGACGGCTCGGCCGCCGAGTTCTGCGGCAACGGCATGCGCTGCCTGGGCCGGGTCATCCTGGACCGGCGCGGGGCCGACGTGGCCACCGTGCGCAGCGGCCGGCGCGAGTACACGGTGCGCCGCGGCGCGACCACGGCGCAGGGCGTCCGCCAGATCAGCCTCGAGCACCCGGCGGTCGACTTCAACCCGGCCGACCCCGTGGTGGCCGGCCGGAACCCGCTGATCCAGGCCCGGCTGCCCGAGCTCGACCCGGCGCTTGAGTTCACCGCCGTGACCATCCCGAATCCGCACCTGGTCGCGCTCATCGGCTCCTACACCGAGTCCGGCCTGATCGCGATGGGGGAGAGGATCGCCGCCCGGCGGGACGTGTTCCCGGCCGGAGCCAACCTGTCGGTCCTGCTCCCGCTTGGCCCCACCGAAATCTTCGTCCGCACGTTCGAGCGCGGCGCCGGGCTGACGGCCTCGTGCGGCTCCGGCATGGCCGCCTGCCGGGCGGTCTACTCGCGGACTGGCCGGATCGACCCCGAACGCCGTGTCGTCATCCGCAACGCCGGCGGGACGGCCGCGGTGTCGCTGGACGTCCGGCTGGGACAGTGGTGCCCGGTCCTCGAGGGCAACGCGACATTCGTCTACCGCGTCGCCGTCGACCCGGCCGCGCTCGCCGCGGGCCGGCCGGCCAGCAGCGAGCGCGAGCCTTATCCCGACGAGGTCCGCGCCTATTCCGCCCTGGACGAGCAGAACGTCTCCCGCCTCCGCGCCGCCGGCATCGAATCCGCCGCCTTCCCTACCGCGGTACCGGGCCGCCCGCGAGCACGATGATCACTCCGGTGGCGGCCGCGGCGAGCAAGGTGGGCACCACCCCGCGCCGCAGCGCGAACAGCAGCACGATCGCCCCGCCGAGCACCGCGAACTGCCAGCCCAGCTGTAGCGCCCGGGCGAGCTGGACGGCGGCGCCGAAGATGGCGCCGATAGCGGCAGGACCCGCGCCGTCCAGGAACGACTGCGCCGTCCTATTTCCCCGCAGCCGACTGAAGTACTTGCCGCCGAGCAGGACGAAGGCGAACGACGGCGTAAACGCGACCAGCGCGGCCAGCAGCCCGCCCGGCAGGCCCGCCGCGGCGTAACCGACCGCGGCGACCGTCTGGACGACCGGGCCCGGGGTGATCTGCCCGAGCGCGACGACGTTCAGGAACTGTCCCGCGGTCAGCCAGTGCCGCCCCACCGCGTCGGCCTGCATCAGCGGGATGATCACGAAGCCGCCGCCAAATGACAGCGCCCCCACCTTGAACGCCACCCAGCCGACCGAGCCAAGCACCCCGGCCCCCACCACCGGAAACACCGCCCCTCGCAGTAGCGCCCCCCGCAGTAGCGCTCCTCGCAGCACCGCCCCGTGCAGCAGAGCCCCCGGGAGCAGTAGCGCAGCCGCGGACGTGCCCCGTGCCGAGCGCAGAGCCAGCTCCAATCCGCCGCAGCCGAGCAGCACAAGCACCAGCCACGGCCCGATCGTGGCCGCCGCTGTTCCGCCCGCCACCAGGTAGAACGTCCACCTGACCCGAGCCGCCCGCCCCTGCTCCCCGCCGTCCTCCCGCCCCACGGCGTCCCGGCCTGCCGCCCGTTTCCAGCTGGGGGTCAGCAGCGTCGCACCGGCCTGCAGCGCGACCGCCGCCACCGCGGCCCCGGCGCCCGCCCCGGCGCCCCGTACCCACAGCGGCGGCGTCCCGGCCAGGAACAGGGCCGAGAGCAGCAAGATGGCGATCAGCCCGGGCACGATGAACGCCAGGCCCCCGGCCACGGCGCCGGCCCGGCCGCGGACCCGCCAGGCGCAGAAGATCGCTAGTTCGGTGGACGCGGGTCCGGGCAGCAGGTTGCAGGTGGCGATCGCGTCCTCGAACTCGGCCGCGTCCAGCCAGCCCTCCCGTTCGACGCACAGCCGCCG
>JBEKGC010000081.1:0-17957 GCA_050013055.1 Streptosporangiaceae bacterium | reverse complement strand
CCCCCGTTCGGGCTCACGGCCACCGAAAATGCTTCGTCGGTGAAGCTGGACGAGCCGTTGTACCTGGTCAGCCAGAGCTGGGCGCCGGTAGCGGCGTTGTAGGCGATCGTGGTGTAGTCATAGCCCGCGGAGGTGCTCGTGGTATCGGTGTACCCGGTGATGAACACCGTCCCCCCGCTGGGGCTGACGGCCACCGAGTACGCCCGGTCGTCCCCGCTGCCGGGGCCGTCGTAGCGCTTGACCCACAGCTGGGCGCCGGTGGCGGCGCTGTAGGCCACCGTGGCGTAGTCATAATTCGCGGTGCTGCCCCCGTAGCTGGATCCGGTGACGAACACCGTGCCGGCGCTGACCGCCACCGAATTCGCCCCGCGGTCGCCGTTGCTGGCGCCGTCGTACCGGTTGACCCACAGCTGGGCGCCGGTGGCGGCGCTGTAGGCCACCGTGGCGTAGTCATAGCCGTCGTTAGTCCCGAGGCTGGTCCCGGTGACGAACACCGCCGTCCCGTTCGGGCTGACCGCCACCGAAGAGGCGTAGTTGCCGCCGCTGCCAAAGCCGTTGTAGCGTGCCGCCCACAGCTGCGTGCCGGTAGCGGCGCTATAGGCCACCGTGGCGTAATCCTCCCCTGTGGGGGTGCCGAGACTGCTCCCGGTGACAAACACCGCTGTCCCGTTCGGGCTGACCGCCACCTGGGCGGCCGCGCCGTTGTTGCTGGGGCCGTCGTAGCGCGCCGCCCACAGCTGGGCGCCGGTAGCAGCGCTGTAGGCCACCGTGGCGTAATTTTCGCCCCCCGCGGTGGTGAGGCTTGCCCCGGTGACGAACACCGCCTTACCGTCCGGGCTGACGGCCACCGAATATGCCTTGTCAAACGTGTGGCCTGGGTCGTTGTAGCGCGCTGCCCAGAGCTGGGCGCCGGTGACTTCGTTGTAGGCGACCGTGCTGTAGTCCTCCGCGGCGCCTACCGTGATGTATCCGGTGACGAACGCCGTGTTCGCGTCCGGGCTGACGGCCACCGACGTGGCGCCGCCGTTGCCTGGGTTGTCATAGCGTGCCGCCCACAGCTGGGCTCCGGGACTGGTCGCCGCGAGTGACGTCCCCGCCTCGATCGCCCGCGCCGTCGGCAGGACTCGGGGAGCCGCCCCCGAAGCGCTGGCCGCGGTTGCTCCCACGGCGGCCAGCGCAACGCCGACCGTCGCCGCGGCACACACGCGGGTGACGTACCTCCCGGCACTCCGCTGGCCGCGCTTGATGAACCGGTGCGGGACCGGGAGGATGACGCCTATCCCGAGACTGGCAACGACAAGAACTGCAATGATGGCGGTGAAACTCACTGGATTCCCCTCCCGGTTATGCCTGGATGGCCGAACACTAGACCCAGCGTGAGCCCGGCCGGAGCTTAATGGCAGAGGCCGGGCGGCCCCACCGAGCGCGCCACGTGTGGGCCGAACGGCCCATTCACCGCCCGGAGGCCGGACACGCCGGCGCAGAGCGGCCCAGCCCCGGGGATGGCGTTAGCATCAAGCGATGCTGCCGTTTTCTGCCGCGACTCGCTCGGGCAACCTGGGCCGGATGGCCGGGGAACGGCTGGACGTGCTGGTGATCGGGGGCGGGATCACCGGAGTGGGCATCGCCCTGGACGCCGTGACGCGGGGTTTCTCGGTCGCGCTGGTGGAGAAGGACGACTTTGCCGCCGGGACTTCCGGCCGGTCGTCGCGGCTGATCCACGGGGGGCTGCGGTATCTCGAACACGGGGAGTTCGGCCTGGTCCGGGAGTCGCTGCGGGAGCGGAGGATCCTGCGCCGGCTCGCCCCGCACCTGGTGCGGCCGGTCCCGATGTACATGCTGGCCGAGGACCCGCGTACCCGGGCACGTTACCGGGCCGGGCTGGCCGCGTACGGGGTGCTGGCGGCGGGGCGGAACATCGGCGGTTACCGGGCCGTGAGCGCGGCGGACGTCCGGGAAGCGGTCCCTGGGTTCGGCGGGCGGTCGCGCGGCTTCCGGTACTGGGAGGGGCAGGCCGACGACGCCAGGCTGACCATCGAGGTGGCGCGGGCCGCCCACGAGTTCGGCGCGGTGCTGGCCAACCATGCCCGGGTGGACGGGCTGCTCGGCGGGGCCCGGGTGACAGGCGCGACCGTGGCCGACGAGGTGACGGGGCAGCGATTGGAGATCCGGGCCCGGGTCACCGTCAACGCCGGCGGGGTGTGGGCGGACCGCATCAGCGACCTGGCCGGCCGCGGCGAGCAGCGGCCGGCGGACGGCGGTCGCCAGCGGCTGGTGCCGAGTAAGGGGGTCCACCTGGTGTTCGCGCCCGGCGCGATCAGGACCAGGGCGGCGCTGGTGATCCCGTCGGCGGCCGATGACGGGCGCTACCTGTTCCTCGTCCCGTGGGAGGACCGGGTGTACGCCGGGACGACGGACACTCCTTACGCCGGCGACCTGGACCACCCGGCCGTCGACGACGGTGACCGCGATTACATCCTGTCCGCCGTGACCCGGTATTTCCCGGGCGTGACCGGGCATGACGTGGTGGCGTCCTGGGCCGGGCTGCGGCCGCTGCTGAGTCAAGGACAGGCCGCGAAGACGTATGACCTGTCGCGGAAACACCGGATCGTTCGGAATCTGCCTGGTCTTTTCACCATCACCGGCGGGAAGCTGACCACCTACCGGGCCATGGCACAGGAGATGACCGACCGGATCGCCGGCGAGCTCGGGCCGGGCGGACGGTGCCAGACGCACCGGATCCCGCTCGGGCTGCACGGGCGCGCGGATGAGGCGGTGCGGCTGGCCCGGGCGCAGGCGGGCCGGCTGGGGCTGCCGCCGCGGGCGGGAGCCCGGCTGGTGCGGCGCTACGGCGACGACTGGCGCGAGGCGGTCGCGATGATCGAAGCGGATCCGTCGCTGGGCGAGCCCGCGGCCGACGGCCTGCCCGTCCTGAAGGTCGAGCTTGAGCTGGCCCGCAGCCGCGAGATGGCCATCACCGACGAGGACGTCCTGGCGCGCAGGACCCGGCTGACCACCCTCCGGTCGGATGCGATCAGATCTTGAGCTGGATCGCGCCGGGGATGATCTCGAACGTGGCCGGGGTGGCGCCAAGCACCTCCCCGTCCGCCTCGATGTCGAACGGCGGGTCCGCGTCCACCCGCAGCCGGCCGGCCCGCAGGGTCGCGATGTTGCGGTGCGGCAGGTGCGCGCCCCGGTAGAGGCGGGGCAAGATGGTGAAGGCGTCGGACTTCGGACCGGCCATGACCAGCACGTCGAGGGCGCCGTCATCCGGTTCTGAGGCCGGCGAGATCTGCATGCCCCCGCCGTAGAACCGGCCGTTCGCCACGACCACGTTGTGGGCCCGCCACTGGTACGCCTGCCCGTCGGCCTCGAGCCGCACGGTGGCCGGGCGGAAACCCGGCAGTGTCAGCCAGAACCCGCACAGGTACCTGGCTCCCCCGAGGAACCCCGGCAGCCCGGCCGTCCTGGCCACCACCGTCCCGCCCAGGCCGGCCTCGGCGATGTTGGCAAAATACCTGGTAACGCCGGGCGTGCAGGTCAGCCTGCCCACGTCGATGCGGCGGACGGCATCTCCGGCCAGGTGCCGCACGGCCGCCGTGACACCGCCCGGCAGGCCGAACGACCGCACGAAGTCGCACCCGGAACCGCACGCCAGCACCCCGAGGACGGCATCCGCGGCGACCGGCCGGCCGTCGTCGTCGAGCATCCCGTTGACGACCTCGTGGACGGTCCCGTCGCCACCCGCCGCGACCAGGTACCGCCCGCCCTCCCGCAGCGCATCGCGGGCCAGCTCGGTGGCATGGCCGCGGCCGCCGGTCCGCGCGATCCGGTAGCCAAGCCCCGCGGCCCGCAGCGCCCGCTCGATCCCGGCCAGGCCCGCGTCCGCCCGGCCCCGGCCCCGGCGCGGGTTGGCGATAACGACCATTTCCCCGAACGGACTACGGTTCCCGCCGCTGGTCACGGCAGCAGCGCTCCGGGGTTCAAGATGCCGTCCGGATCAAGCGCGGCCTTGATCCGCCGCAGCACATCGGCCCCGGCCGGGCCGAGATCCGCGGCCAGGAAGGCCGACTTCAGCCGTCCGACGCCATGATGGTGGGTGATGGTCCCGCCCGCCGCCGCGCAGCTGCCCAGGGCCTGCTCCCACGCCGCCAGGTAGCGCATCTCGACGTCGTGATCATCGGCCCCGCGGACCAAGAACGTGAAGTACAGCGAGGAGCCCGACGGATACAGGTGCGACAGGTGACAGCCCACCGCCTCGCCGTGCGCGGCCAGGGCGTCCCGGACGCCCGCGTACAGCCGCGGCACCGCGGACCACAGCCCGGCGACCTCCACCGTGTCCACGATCACCCCCGGCCCGAACGCTCGATCGGGCCCCATGATCTGCTGGTAGAGGCCGACGGCATCGTTTCTGTGCTGCTGCCAGTGCTCCCCGTAGGAGGCATCGAGATCGGCCGCCCCGGCCCGGTGCAGGACGGCGTGGGCCAGTTCCGTGCGCGCCCGCAGGCCAGCCAGGTCAACCGGGAAGCCGAGCAGGGCCACGCAGCCGCCCGGATGGCCGAGTGCCCCGAAGCTCAGGGCCGCGTCCGTCTCGTCGTAACCCCGGATGACGAAGGCTCCGGTCTGGGCCCGCACGACCTCCCGCAAGCCATCCGCCAGCGCGTTGAACGAGCTGAAGCCGAACGCCAGCCACTGCCAGGCGGCCGGCCGGGCCTGGCACGCCAGCGTCGCTTCTGTCACCACCGCGAGCGTCCCCTCGGACCCCACCAGCAGCCGTCGCAGGTCCGGCCCTGCGGCCGACCGCGGCACGGGCCGGCAGCGCAGGATCTCGCCCCGCGGCAGGACCGCGGTCAGCCCGAGCAGCACATCCTCGATCGCCCCGAACCCCGCGGAGGCCTGCCCGGCCGAAGACGCGGCGATCCAGCCGCCCACGGTGGAGATAGCGGCCGACTGCGGATAATGGCCGACGGTCAGGTCATGCGCGGCCAGGGCATCTTCCAGCTGGTCGCCGCGCACGCCGGCCTGGACGTGCACGGCCCGCGACACCAGGTCAAGACCGGTGACCTGGTTCATCCGGGATAGGTCAAGGACCACCGCCCCGGCCCGCGCCTGCGCCCCGCCGCACACGCCCGAGCCGGCGCCCCGGGCCATCACCGCCGTGCCGGTCTCGCCCGCCCAGCTCAGCACGGTGGCCACATCCTGCGTGCAGGCCGGGAAGATCACCGCGGCCGGCTCGGGAAGCTCGTCACCCCGGACCTGGCGGAGAAGGGCTAGCGCCCACGAATCGATGGCCCGCTCGCGCAGGATCTGCGGCTCGGTCGTCACCGCCCCCTCGGGCAGGCGACCGGCCAGAACATCCAGGGACTCCACGGCCGGGATAGTAGCTGAGTCGGGGACCAGACCGCGGGTCAGGCCAGCCGTCGGCTCGCGAACGCCGCGATGACTCCGATCAGCGCCCCGGATGCCACGCCGAGCAGCACGCCGGCCAGCAGCCGCATGACCCGCGTCACCCCGCTCGCACTCGTGGCCGGCTGGAGCATGACCGCTGGCATGTGCCCGGCCGGGCTCCCCGCAGACCCGGCGTAGCCGAGGTAGCTCTCGGCGACCGCGTTCGCGGTGGCCTCGGCCTGGGCGGCGGTACCTGCCCGGGCGCTTACCGACAGGACATAGGGCGCCAGGCTGCTGGCCTGCACTTCGCCGCGCACGGTCCCGAGCGACGTGCCCGCACTGAGCGCCGGCAGCGCGCCGGCCAGCACCGGGTCACTCTCTGCAATCGAAACGGCAGCGGTTGCCGTCAGGGACGACACCGGGAGCGCAACCAGCGCGGTGCTGGTGACCATCGCGGGGCTGAACGCGGCGGTCACGATCCCGGCGAGCAGGCTGGCCACGACCGCGGCACCGATGAAGATCCCGTACCGCCGGAGGACCTGACGGGAACTCCGCCGCCCCGGTGCCGACTGGCTCATCTGGCCTCCGCTTCGGTCCGGTACCAGCCGTCTAGCGCCGGAGGTGCTGGCCGGTATGCCCGAAGACAGCGTAACCCACCTCCTCGAGGCAGGCCAGTCTCCGATGAAGTGCTTCACATCTACGGCGGGTAACGGGCGCCTTCCCGGTCAGTCGCCGGTGATACCGCCGTGTAGCCGTGGTGAAGCCGCGGCCTCTTACCGTTCTTGCTATGACAGTTACAGCAGCCGTTGACGCCGTCGGCCTGGTCAAGACCTTCGGCCGGCTCCGTGCGGTCGACGGAATCGACCTTCATGTCCGCCAGGGCGAGATCTTCGGGGTCCTCGGCCCCAACGGTGCGGGGAAGACGACGGCCCTGCGGATGCTCGCCACCTTGCTGCCGATCGACGCCGGGCAGGCCCGGGTATTCGGCGTGGACGTAACCCGCGAACCGCACCGCGTCCGCCAGCTGATCGGCATCACCGGCCAGTACGCGTCGGTTGACGAGGATCTGACCGCCACAGAGAACCTGTGGATGTTCGGCCGGCTGCAGGGCTTGCGCTCGGCCGACGCGCGCGCCGCCGCTCAGCGGCTGCTGGCGCAGTTCGACCTGGAGGAAGCGGCGGACAAGCCGATCGCGCAGTTCTCCGGCGGCATGCGCCGCCGCCTGGACCTCGCGGCGAGCCTGATCACCCGGCCGCCGCTGATCTTCCTGGACGAGCCGACGACAGGACTTGACCCGCGCACCCGCGGGCAGATGTGGGACACGATCCGCGGCCTGGTCACCGAGGGCTGCACGGTCCTGCTCACCACCCAGTACCTCGACGAGGCGGATCAGCTCGCCGGACGGATCGTGGTGATCGACCGGGGCCGCAAGGTCGCCGAGGGCACGCCGGATGAGCTGAAAGCCTCGGTGGGGAACTCGACCTTGCAGGTGCAGCTGGCTGAGGGGTCCGATGCCGAACTCGCCCGGCAGATCGTCCGGAAGATCGCGGGTGCGGAGCCCGTCCTGACACCCGAGTCGGGGCGGATGACCGTGCCCCTCGGCACCGCCGACCGGGCCGCCGACGTGCTGATCGGGTTCCGCCAGTCGGGGGTGGCGATCACCTCGGTGAGCGTGGACAAGCCGACCCTCGACGAGGTCTTCTTCGCGATCACCGGCCACGGCGCCGACCCGGACGGCGACCCTGACCCAGCCGGAACCGGTACTACCAAAGCCGGCGCAGGCCACGAGACCGTTCTGGAGGTCCAGTGAGTACCATCACCACCGCGGGCCCGGCGTCCGCCGGTACCGTCCCGCCTCGCACCGTCGACCCGGCCGCCGTGGTGGCCCGCACCCGCCCGCACACCACCATCACCGAAATAGTCAGCCAGACGCTGATCATGGCCTGGCGCGCGCTGAAGAAGATGCGGCGCAACCCGGAGCAGTTCTTCGACGTCACCATCCAGCCGTTGCTGTTCACGGCGATGTTCGCCTACATCTTCGGCGGCGCGATCTCCGGCAGCGTGCACAGCTACCTGCCGCTGCTGATTCCCGGCATCGTCGCCCAGACCGTGCTGACCACCTGCATGTCCACCGGCGTGCAGCTGCGCGAGGACATGGAGAAGGGCGTCTTCGACCGGTTCAAGGCGCTGCCGATGGCCCGGATCGCCCCGCTGGCCGGCCCGATGGTCGCGGACCTGGTGCGCTACCTGATCGCCGCCGGGCTGACGTTCGTGATGGGCGTCATCATCGGTTACCGCCCCGGCGGGGGCCTGCTCGGCGTGCTCGGCGCGATCGTGCTGGCGATCTTCACCGGCTGGGCCCTGGCCTGGATCTTCACCTTCATCGGCACCATCGCCAAGAGCGCCCGGGCCGTGCAGGGGATCTCGATGCTGTTCCTGTTCCCGCTGACCTTCCTGTCCAACGCGTTCGTGCCTGTGACCTCGCTGCCGCGCTGGCTGGCGGACTTCGTGAAGGTCAACCCGGTCTCGCACCTGGTGTCCGCCACCCGCGCCCTGGCCAACCACGGCGCCGTCACCAGCGAGGCGGGCTGGACGCTGGTCGCCGGCCTGGTGGTGATCGCGGTCTTCGCGCCGCTCTCGGTGCGGAGCTACCGGCGGCACATGTAGCGCCAGGTCGCGGCAGCCGTGCCGGTCTCAGCCGGGCCGCCCCGCCTCTCAGCCGGGTAGTCGCTCCACCGCCAGCCGGGCCTGCGCCAGCAGGCCCGGCTGCGGGCCGCCCCGGTACTCGGCCTGCAGGCGGGCAAGCAGGCCGGGCGCGGTTTCCTCGGCCACGGGCGTGATCCGCTCCCATCGCATGGTGGGAATCATCCGGTTATAGGCGAACCGGTCGGCCAGGGCGAGCAGCCGCAGCGCGTCCTGCGCCGGCCCGGGCCGGCGCAGCAGGCTCCAAGACCCCAACGCGAACAGCACCATTCCCGAGGCCGGGTAGTCGAGGTGCGGGTTTTCCTGTGTCATGACCCGCAGGGCGCCCGTACGGCACTCGCGGAACAGCGCCTCCCCGTGCGCGATGTCTCCGCCCGCCGCGTAGCGGGCATGCGCACTCAGCGCCATCGCCTCTCCGAACAGCGCCCACGGCTCCAGCCCGGTGCGGGTGATTCCGGGCAGCTCGATCTCCCGCATCCGCACCGCGCTCTCCCGGTACATCTGGAGCCCAGCCCCGAGGTCGCCGGAGGCGAGCGCCACTTCGGCCCGGCCGATCAGCCGGAAGGCCGCCGCGCCGAACGCCGTGGCGCTCTCCGCGACCTGCTCCATCCGGCCGAGCTCGTCCGCCGCGTCCGCGAGCCGCCCCTCGCCGATCGCGCAGAACACCAGCAGGGTCCGCAGCTGCAGCTCGTCATCGCTGGCGCCGATCCGCTGCATCACCGGCAGGGCAGCCGCGGCATGCTCCACCGCCGCCGCGTAGTCGCCGGTGTGCATGGTCAGCTCGGCCAGCAGGCCGTGCGGCATCGCGCGAGACCACGGGCCGTCCCCGTCGCGGACCAGGGCCAGCACGCGCTGGGCCGCCTCGATCGCGCCGGCCGGATCGCCGGCGTTCTCCCGCTCGTGACCGAGCCACTGGCTGGCCGCCGCCGCCGTGTGCCGGTCGGGGTCGGCGGCCAGCGCCGCCAGCCGCTCGGGAAACCCAGGGGTGCCGTCCGGGTCCGCGGCGCCGGCCGCGAGCTGGTGCGGGAAGCTGACCATGCCGCCCGGGTCGTAGGCGAGTAGCACCCGGACCAGTCCCGAGAGGTACACCTGGCCGCCCGGATCGGGGCCCAGTTCGCGCAGCAAGGTCATCAGCGGGCCTTGAGCTTCGCCGCCGCCGATCATCATCGAGTTGTTCAAGGTGATCGCCACCGCGGCCCGGGCGGCGTTCGCCAGCTCCGGCGGTGGCCGCCAGCCGCGCAGCGCCTCGGCCACCGCCCGGGCCAGGACGACCAGCCTGAGGTGCTCGCCGCGCATCGTCCAGAACAACCCGAGCGCGGCGAGCAGCTGGACGAGGGAGCCGCGGTCCCCGTCGCTGATCGCGCCGCGCAGCTCGTCGGCCAGGTTGGTCTCCTCGGCGCTGAGCGCGTCGATGGCCGCGAACTGGTCCTCGCCCGTGATGCCCGGCAGCTGCGCGGATGCGTAGCCGGCCGCCCAGCCGCGCTGGGCGGCGCGCGCGCTGGCCTCCTGGCCGGCCTGCGTGAGCTGGATCCGGCCGAACTCGCGCACCGTCTCCAGCATCCGGTAGCGGATCCCGGCCGGGGTCTCGGCCACGCTCAGCAGCGACTGGTCGATCAGGCCGCGGACCGCCTCGACGGCACTGGCGCCGAGGACTGCCTCCGCCGCCTCAAGCGTGAAACCGTCATGGAACAGCGCCAGCCGGCCCAGCGCGCGCTGCTCGCCGGCGCCCAGCAGGTTCCAGGACCACTCGATGACCGCGAGCAGGGTCTGGTGCCGGTCGGGCGCACTGCGATCGCCGCCGCGCAGCAGCGCGAACCGGTCCTCGAGCCGGCGGTCGATCTCCTCCACCGACATGGCGCGCACCCGGGCCGCGGCCAGCTCGATGGCCAGCGGCAGGCCGTCCAGCCGGCTGACGATACTGGCCACGACCTGCTCGGTGAGCCGGACGCTTGGCCGGGCGGCCACCGCCCGCTCGCAGAACAGCAGCGCCGCGTCCCCCGTCTGCAGTTCGCCGAGCAGGTAGACGCGCTCGGCGGCGATCGCCAGCGGCGCGCGGCTGGTGGTGAGCACGCGCAGGTCGGGTGCGGCCGAGATCAGGAAGGCGGTGAGCTCCGCGGCCGCCTCGATCAGGTGCTCGCAGTTGTCCAGGACGAGCAGGCTCGGCGACTGCGCGAGCCGCTGCGCGATCCGCGCCCTGATGTCGGCGCGCTGCTCGGCGGTCAGGGTCCGGCGGCCGCTGACCGAATCGCGGACGCCGAGGACGGACCCGACTTCGACCGCCACATCCTCGGCCGCGGTGACGCCGGCTAGCTCGGCGACGTGGACCACCGGCTGGACCGCATCCCGGGCCAGCGCCTGCGCCAGCCGTGTCTTGCCCAGCCCGCCGGCGCCGACTATGGACACCACCCGCGCGCTGGCCATCAGGGCCCGCAGCCGGGCCAGGTCGCCGTCCCGGCCGATCAGCTCGGTCGCCTCGTAGCGCACTCCCCGGCGGACCGGACGGTCCAGCGCCAGCAGGCTGCGGTGCGTCTGCTGCAGCAGCTCGCCGGGATCCGCGCCGAGCCGCTCGCGCAGGTCCCGGCGGTACCGTTCGAAACGCTCGAGCGCTACCGCCGGGCCGCGCACGGCGGCCTCGCTGCGCAGCAGGTCCGCGAGCAGCGGCTCATCATGGGGCGACTGAGCATGCGCCGCCTCAAGTACCGGGAGCGCGGCCGCGTGCGCGCCGGTCCGGCTGGCCGCCCGGGCCAGGATCACCCGCGCGGCGGCCGCATCGGCGGCGGCGGCACGCCGGACCTCCGCGAGCGGGCCGTCGTCCTCGTCAGCGGTCCAGGACAGGGCGGCCGTCAGGGCCAGGGCCTCCCGCGCCAGCCCCTCGGCGGCGGCCGCGTCCCGGCCGAGCACGGCCGAGGCGGCGCGCACGAGCTCCGCAAGCCTGGCGCTGTCCACCTCGCCCGGCGCGGCCCCCAGCCGGTACCCGACGCCGTCGCGGACGATGACGTCGGCACCGCACGCGCTCCTGGCCCGCGACACCAGCACCTGCAGGCTCTTCAGGCCGTTGCTCGGCGCGTCGTCTCCCCAGACAAGCTTGATCAGCTCTTCTGGCCGCACCGGGCGGCAGTCGCGGGCCGCGAGCGCAGCGAGCAGCGCCTGCGGGCGATCGCCCGCAACCGGTCTTCCCCGCCAGCGCACCTCGGCCAGCAGGGTCAGGGCGATTCTCACCAGCTCAGTCTAGAAGCGCGCTCCTACGGCGACGGCGCGGCCGGGCGCCACGATCAGGCACCCGCAGGCCGGCCAGCAGGGCGCTCACCGGCGCCCGCGCCGGCGCAGGGCCGTGGCGGCGGCCGCTCCGGCCATCCCGAGGACGACGCCGCCGAGCAGGCCGTGGTGCTGCGACGCCCATAGCTGAACGCTCCGCGACTTGGCGTCGCCGTCGAAGCTGCCGTGCGCAGTGTAGTCGTGACCATGCGGCCCGTCAGCGGGCTTCCACAGGTTGACGGGATGGGATGAGGGCTCAGGCCGGTCGTCCTGCTGGGAGGAGAACCCGGTCCGAGCCAGGTAGCGGTCGAGTATCCCCGGGGCGACCGCGTTGGCCGCGAGCGTCGCCGCTGTGCTTCCGCCGACCCAGTACTCCCGCGGAAACTCCTTCCTGGAAACGCGGAAAATAACCAGCGGAATCGCGGAACAACATCGCTAGGCTTGAAGCATGCGTGAAGTGCTGACCGGCCTGGCGGAACGACGGCTCGGGGAGGTCGTGGAGGCCCGGTTCGCCGAGGAGCCGGTGGTGGTCCTCAACGGGCCGCGCACTGTGGGCAAGAGCACCCTGCTCAGCGAGCTGGCCAGACGCCTGGGACGAGCAGTGATCGACTGCGATGACCTGGCCACCAGGGCGGCGGTGCGCTCCGATCCGGCCAGGTTCGTCGAATCGGGCCAGCCCGTCCTGATCGACGAGTACCAGCACGTCCCGGAGCTGCTTGATGCCATCAAGGCCCAGCTCAACCGCGATCTTCGCCCCGGCAGGTACGTCCTGGCCGGCTCGACCCGGTACGCGACCCTGCCAGAAGCCGCACAGGCCCTTACCGGGCGCGTGGACATCATTCCGATGCTGCCCCTTTCCCAGGGCGAAATCGGCGACGTACGCGAGACATTCATCGCCAGCCTGCTCGCTGGCGCTGGCATCGACATGACCCCAGCCCAGATGTCGACACCCCGCGACGAATACGCCCGGCGGGCCACCTCAGGCGGCATGCCGGTGGCCCTTCGCCGACCGCCGGGCCATTCCCGCTCCCGATGGTTCTCCAACTACGTCAACCTGGTCATCGACAAAGATGTCCTGGATATCTCACGGGTCCGGCAGCGCGAGATGCTCCCCCGGCTACTGAGCCAGCTCGCCGCCCGATCCGGGCAAGTCCTGAATATGGCCGCGATCAGCGGGACCATCGGCCTGGAAAAGTCCACGACAGAGAACTACGTCAAGCTCCTGGAAGCCGTCTTCCTCATCTACCGGCTCCCCGCGTGGGGCACGACCCTGGGCTCACGTATCACCAGGCACCCCAAGGTACACCTCGTCGATTCCGGCGTCATGGCGTGGCGACTGAGCCTCACCCCCCAGAAGATCACCCAGGCCACACCAGCAGCCCTCACCGAATACGGGCACCTGCTCGAGACCTTCGCCGTCGGGGAGATACTCAAGCAGGTCAGCTGGTTCGCCGCGCCGGTCACCGCCGGGCACTTCCGCACCGAAGCCGGCGACGAGGTCGACCTCGTGCTCGAGCGCGACGACGGCCAGGTCATCGCCATCGAGGTCAAGGCAGGCTCCCGGATCAGCGGCGAGGACTTCCGCGGCCTACGCCAGCTCAAAGAGCGCCTCGGCCCACGGCTGGCAGAAGCGATCATCCTGTACACCGGCGAACACGCATATAAACACGATGACTGGATCACGATCCTGCCCTTGGATCGGATCTGGACCTCAACGTAATGTCAGGCGCAGTCGCGGGGCCGTGGCCGGAGAGGGCATGGTACATCTGGCACGTGGTGGGCGGTGCGGGCAGCGGCCCGGCCGCTTCTGCCGCGAAGGCCTGGAGCAGGTAGGCGACCAGCCGCCGCCATGCCTGGGGTGCCGCCGTCCCGGTGCCGGCGACGACGCCTGCGTTGGCCATCAGCACGAGGACGAGGTCCTGGTGAACGAAATCGCGGCGGAGCTGGCCGGCTTCCTTGGCGCGGCCGATCAGCTCGGCGAATCCCGCGGCGGCACGGTCACGCTCGGCCTCGAAGCCCTTCGCGGTCGGGAAAGTCACGGTCAGCACATCGGTGAAACCCCGGTCTGATGCCTGCATGGCGCACGCCCGCTCGACGTAGGCGCAGAAACCATGCCAGGGGTCCGGGTCGGCCAGCGCGTCGTTAATGGCGTCGGCGTAGGCGGTCATCTTGCCCGCGAAGGTCGCCGTGATCAGGCCGTCGCGGGTGGGAAATCGCCGGAACAACGTGGCTGCGCCGACGCCATCAGCGTCAATTCAGCAACCCTCGTCGCGAACGGCGCTGCGATACGAGTGGTATTCACCGCCACCTGTGGCGCGGGGGACGGCGGCAGTGTCAGCTCCACTACCACACAGGCGGTCGGCGACCGTATCGCCCAAGGCACGACCGAAGCCCTCGGGTTCACGTGTACGGGCCAGCCACAGCAGGTATCGGCCCTGGCCGCCGCCAATGTGAATGGCGCTCCGTTCCGCCCGGGCATCGCTGTGGTCATGGCCAGTGTGTCCGATTGCCCCGGGGCTAACTGCACGGAAGCCTCAACGGATAAGGTTCTGAGCATTAGGAAATAACCATCTACCGGACTGCGGGCCGCTGCTAGTGGATGAACTTTGAGAGGATGAGTTCAGGCCTGCCTGCGGACCCGCCCGCGGTCCCCGAGATCCCCGTCCTGCACACCCGTGCTGCCCTGCTCCCGCTCGCGAGGCGCCACGATGTTCCGTTCATTGTCGTTCCCGTGCCCTATGCCGACGGTGAATACCGGCCCGCGCGGCGGCTCATGACCGAGGCGGCGGTCACGCCCTGAGGGCCCGAACCGCCGCACCCCAGCCGCCGCCCCCGCCGCTCCCCGCACCCGCAACCCACCCGTCACAACTGTCGAAAAAGATCGCGGAATATTTGTCTTACCTGGATGGGTTGGTACCCTATCGGGTACCAAACTATCCGCGGGAGCCCGATCTTCCACGCGAAACCAGCGGGCCGGCCCGCACCACGCCGGGCCGGACCAGGCACGGTAGGCACCTCGCATCACCACCCCCAGCCGCCACCGCGCCACCAGCACGACCGCGACGGACCCGCCTCCGGGGCCTGACCAGCGAACCCCCGAGTGCTCGACGACGACTGGAGGCTGCACTGCGCGGGGCGCTATCGGCTACGCCCTGCTCTGTGCCAAGATCGCCTGATGCTGCAACTCTTGGGTTTCATCATCGACTGCCCGGACCCGATGAAGCTGGCGGCCTTCTACTCCCAGGTGACAGGCCGCGCCATCATGGAGGGCAGTTCCGATAACTTTGCCGGCATCACCTTCGGCGAGGTCGATCTGGCCTTCCAGCGGGTGGCGGACTACCGCCCTCCGCGCTGGCCCGACGGCGAACACCCCAAGCAGTACCACCTCGACTTCGAAGTGGGCGAAATCGAGCCTGAACAGCGTCGCGTCATCGAGCTCGGCGCGACACTGCAGAAGGACTTCATCGGACCCGAGGGCTACGGGTGGCAGGTCTACACCGACCCAGTCGGGCATCCCTTCTGCCTGTGCCGCCACGAAGGGGTCACGTGGACCGACAAAGGGGTGGTGTGGCCGTAAGGTCGTCCTAGCCGGTGCTGAGCGTACCTTCGCACCTGCTGCGGCCGGTCCCGCATCACCTATTCATGCATCATGCATGAATGATGGGTAGACTAGGGATATGAGCGAGCCTACGGATGCAGGTATCGTCCAAGTCCGCGACGTCGATCCGGCGACACTTGCGGTCCTGCGCGACCGGGCCAGGTCGCTTGGCCAGTCGCTGTCGGGTTACCTGCGTGATCTCATGGACGCCGATGCCGCCGCGGAGACCAACGCCGAGGTCATCGCCCGGATCGCCCGCGACAGGGAACCGGTGAACCTGACCATGGAGGACATTCTCGCGGCGCGCGACGAGGGGCGGCGTTGAGCCTCACCTACGTCGTCGACTGTTCCCTTATGGTCGACGCGCTGTCCGCGCGAGAAGGGGATGACGTGCTGCGGCAGCGATTGTCCGCACCGCGCACGCTGCACGCCCCGCACCATCTCGACGTGGAGGTTGCTTCTACTGTCCGGGGGCTCGCGGCCGGACAGAAGATCACCGATCACCGCGGCGAACAGATGCTGGCCGATTACTCCCGGCTGCGGGTCACCCGCCATCCGGTCTGGCCGTACCTTCCCCGGATGTGGGAGCTGCGCCACGACCTGGGAGCGTACGACGCCGCCTACATCGCGCTAGCCGAGGCACTCGGCTGTGAGCTGCTGACCGGTGACGCCAAGCTGAAGAACGCCGCCGGGCACCATGCGGCCGTGATCGTCTCCCGTTAGCACTCCCGGGCGCCTAGACCTATTCCCCCGCTATCACCGCTGGCGGTCTGTCTCTGCCGCGCTGCTGACCATTGGCGCGCCCAGAGGTCGAGGGATTCGAGTGCTGAGCCGAGCGCCGCTCCTAGATCGGTGAGGAGGTAGGCGCCGGCTTCGTCACGGTCTAGCAGGCCCGCAGTTGTGAGTTCTTCCAGTCGCTCGTACAGCACGCTGGAAGACATCCGGTCGCATCGGCTCCGCAGAGCTCGCGCCCCGAGCGGCTCGGCGCGCAGTTCCCACAGGATCCGCAGCGCCCAGCGCCGTCCTAGGAGGTCCATCGCCGCCGTGAGCGGCCGTCCCGTTGCTGATCCCCGGACCGGCCCGCCGGGACGCGGTAGCCGTGCTGTCATGACACCCCTTGCGTTTCGATATCAGAAACGTTACCTTGGTCAAGGCGTTTCGGAATCAGAAACAAAGGAGGAGGGTCCCGAAGCGCGGGTGGCCGATCCTCATGAAGGACAAGCGGATCCGCCACCTGCAGGCCGAGATCGCTGGCGTGACCGAGCACAATGCTCGCTGCTTCGTCATCACTGTGCACGGACGTTCAGCGTGCTGATGGCGTCGTTGGTGATGACGCAGGCGTGTGGAAAGGCCCCGCTGGATGTGTTCCGGCGCGGAGCCCGGGCAAGATCAATGTCGAAGTCGAGGTCGGTATCGCTGGAGCCCGCAGGAAGCACCGCAAGGGGCGCGGCGTGTTGGAGACCTAAGGATGCCTCGGCAACGTCTTGCTAGCCCTGTCAGCCCGCCCGGACCAAGGTCAAGACACGCACCAACCCGTCGGCCCCGTCCACCCTGAATTCCACGAACCCAAAGTCACCTAGCTCGGCCATCCTCTCCCGAGGATCCTCGTCCCGCACGGCCCTGCTAAACATCCGGTCGTACGGATCCTCGCAAATGCGCACCAGCGCCCGGACCAGAACATCCAGCGCTTCAGGCGGCAGTCCCGCCCATCTGGCGGAGCGCCCGCTCCTCCAGCCACGGCCGGTAGCTCACACGCCGGGACGGTACTGCCGGAGCGCATCCTCGAGCAGCATGCCCCCGCCCATACCGGCCCGGGCACGCTCCCTGTCCTCGTAATAGCCAGGTTCTGCCACGGCGATCGCCCGCCAGGCCCACAATCGCAGGAAGCGCCGCAGCTCCGGCCAGCCAGCCGGATCATGCGCGCTGTCCACCACCCGCCGGTACTCTGCCAGGAACGTCTCCCGCTCACGATCGGGCAGCGCACGGAGGATACGCTCAGGGTCGAGTGGATCTTCCCGCTGCGGCGGATCGACGGGCAAGGCAGACATGCCTCCATGCTAACGCCCGACCACATCTGCGGCGGGTCCGCCACGCCCAGCTGCCTGGCCACGAACCAGCACCGAGGCCGGCACCTCAAGCAGGTTACCCAGGAACGTCCCAGTCAGCGGACGGTCACCAGCTGCAGCGCGAACCCGACCTTCATGTGGTCCCCGAGCCGAAGGCGGCGTCCGGGCCAGCGCCTGGGTATTGGCTAGCGTGTACGGCTCGGTATGGGCACCAGGCGCGGACTCCTGGCTGGGATTTAGAGGTAGTTGCTGACCTCGATGAGATTCTGGTCCGGGTCGCGGAAGTAGACGCTGAGGACGGGGCCGGTAGCGCCGGTGCGTTTGACCGGGCCCACCTCGATGGGGACGTCGTGCCAGGCGAGTGCTTCGATCACCTGCTCCAGCGAGTCGGCGGCGATCAGGCACAGGTCGGCACTGCCGGGTGTCGGACGGCGGGCCTTCGGCTCGAATTCGTGACCGGCCCTGTGCAGGTTGATCTTGCTGCAGCCAAAGGTAAGAGCAGTGCGTCCCGGACCGAACGTGACCGCCTGCATGCCCAGCACGCGGGTGTAGAAATCAACGGTGGCGTCGATGTCGGCGACGGTCAGCACCAGATGGTCGAGGCGGTCGATCCGCACGGAGCCCATCGTAGGCGGCCGGCACCCGCGACGGCGAGAACGATCTCGCGTGGTCATCGCCGTCATCTGCGCCCTAGCGCGGACCAGGGTCATCCAGGGTGCAGGCCAGGGTTTGCGACGACCTTCCTCGTCTGGTTCTGCCTGAGCCGGAGCGGATAAAGGGATCGACCCTGTGATGCGTGTAAGGAGTATGGAGCAAGAACCGGTTGAGTTCGCGGAGTTCTATGAGTCCACCCGCGATGACTGCCTGCGGATCGTGCTGCTCCACGTCGGTGACCGGCACCTGGCCCACGACCTGGTCGCGGAGGCGTACACCAGGGCGTGGATGTC
>JBEKGC010000080.1:0-18048 GCA_050013055.1 Streptosporangiaceae bacterium | reverse complement strand
ACCGTGACGCTGGAGGCGCCCGCCGTGGTCGGGGTGCCGGAGATCAGGCCGGTCGAGGAGCTGATCGACAGGCCCGCGGGCAGCCCGGCAGCAGTGTAGGCGAGGGTCTGCCCGGCGGCGGAATCCGTCGCCTTGATCTGCAGGCTGGCGGCGGTGCCGACCGTACCGGTCTGGTTACCGGGGCTGGTCACCGTGACCGTGTTGCCACTACTGGTCGCGCTGACCGTCCAGTCGAAGTTGACCGAGGAAGCTCCGCTGCCGTCGTTGACGGTTACGGTGGTGGTGAAGCTGCCGGCCCTGGTCGGCGTGCCGGTGATCGCGCCGGTCGAGGAGCTGATCGACAGGCCGAGCGGCAGGTCGGTGGCGCTGTAGGTGAGGGTCTTGCCGCTGGCCGAGTCGGTTGCCTGGATCTGCACGGGGTCGGCGGTGCCGACGGTGCCGGTCTGGGTACCGGGGTTGGTGACCGTGACCGTGGGGGTGGCGCTAGCCGGCGGGGACACGCTCGGGAACAGGTACGCGAACGAGTCGAACGCTGTTGCGATGTCCACCTCCGCCCAGAACCTGTGGTAGTTGAACACCGGGGCGGGGCCGCCGTTCAGGTAGTTCTGCACCTCGTCGTAGTCCGCGACGCTCGTGTACCAGGGTCGGATGGACAGGAAGGTGTTGTCCGCGGACGTGATGTCACCGCTGACGCCGGGGTAGGTCCCGGACCAGCCGGGCGGGATGTACAAGCCTTCGAAGTTGGTCGTGTTGAACGCGGAGGTGAAGTTGCTGTAGTCGGTCCGGGTCTCCGGCACCGAGAAGCCGAGCGTGTCGCCGTAGAACTGGTGGATGATGTCGATGATGTTCTGCGCGTCGGTCTCCGCGGTGGTGTTGCCGGACTTGGCCGCGTAGTACATGTACGTCTTGGCCAGCGACGTGGACACGCCCAGGTCCGACGAGCATCCCGACACCGAGACGCTGAGGCCGGGGTTGGCAGGCGGCTCCGACGAACTCGACGTGCCGGTGGTGAAGCTCTCGGCCGGCTGGCCGCTCCAGGTGAGCGTCGCGGGGAGGCAGATCGCCCCGGTGGACGTGTTGAACGTAGAGACCGACTCTGCCCACGACACCCACTTGGACAAAATCGCGCCAGCCTGGGCGTTGCCGGTCACGTAGTAGTACTCCGCGACCCGTTCCATCGGCCAGGTCTGATAGCCGAACCACTGGTTGGATGGCGGATTGTGGTACACGGGTTCGAAGTCGTAGTACATGCCGTCGAAGGTGGGATCACCTGACGGCGGCTTGGACACGTCGCCGTAGTTGCCGCCCCAGTTGTTGGTGACGCCGCCCGCGATTCCGCCCTGGGACGACTGCAGCCACTGCATCAGGTTGAGCTGTGTGGTGAGGCTGGTCGACCAGTCAGACTTGGCCGACGGGGACAGCGGGACCAGGGTCGAGTCCGTGGACAGCGCAAAGGCTGCCAGCGGGTTCTGGTATCCCTCGTGAATTTCGGTGCCGCTGATCCGCCAGGACCAGGCCCCGGTGGTGGAGCCGCCAAAGGCGTAGTACCAGGACAGCAGGTAGGTTTCCTCGTTGGCCTTAGATGTGCCGGCCGGGCAGGCTACCGAGCCGTCCTGGCTGCACGCGGCGCTGATCTGCTTGAAGTACTTGTCGTACATCGAGTAACGCAGGAAGTCGCCGAGCTTGGCCGCGTCGGCCAGGGTCGACGCGATCTGTGACTCGTCACCCTGCGAGGTGGCGTACTGCTGAGCCCAGTAAGCGGCCTGGATCAAGCGTGCGTCGGCGTCCGGTGCGTCGGTGTACTTGTACTGGGGCGCGAAGCTGCCGCCGCCGTTGTTGAACAGGTCGAGGTACCCGGACCCGCTCTCGCCGTCCGTCACAGTGTCCCAGTCGGGCTGCGGGACCGTGTCCCATACCGACTCTTCTGAGCCGCGCTGGAAGGTGTTGATGTAGCTCGGCGTGGACGTGCCGTTCTCCTGCTGGCCGAAGCCGTACCGGTTGTCGGTGTCCATGATCCACATCGGCGCGTAGATGTCGCAGTTGCCATAGGTCGTGTTCAGCTCGGCGTACAGCGGGTCCGAACCGACCGGGACCGAGGAGTTGAGGGCCACCGGGTAGTCGCTCGGGGACGGCTCCTCCGGCCCGTACGTCGCCGGGTCGGATGCATTGTAGGCGCTGCACCCGGGCTGGTTGGCCGCGTTCGGGATCATGTACTGCGCCATGTTGGACCAGGCGGTGTTGAACTCGGTCCAGGTACCGGTGACGCGGCCGTAGTCGGCGGCCAGCCACAGCCAGTAGCTGTAGGTTTCCGAGGTGGTCTCGTGGCCGTAGTCCGGGGCCTCCACGATGAGCTGCTCAACCGAGTGGTACGGGATGCCAAGCGGGCTGAAGTACCCGTTGCTCGGGTTCGTGATGTCGTTGTAGAGGCTGAGGAACCACGCGTCATATCCGGTCGCCGTCGCTGCGTCGGTCACCGCGACCGAGGCAGTCCCCAGGCCGGACGCTGACGCAGTAATTTCCGACTGGCTGCCGGTCTTGGCCTGCCCCGCGGTCACTGTGGCCTGCTGCGGCTTGTTCCAGTCCGACGGCGTGAAGGTGAGCACCTGGCCCTTGGACACCGAGGACCCGGTGCCGGGGTCGTTCAGGTGGACGGTGACGTCGCTGCTGGGCGCACTGGACAACGAGACGCCGACCGAGGCGCTTTGGCCCTTCTGGACCGCGATCGATGACTGGTCGGTCATCACGCTGGGCTTCTCGACCCGGATGGCCACCGGATCCGAGGTCGTGGTCGCTCCTGCCTGGTCCTTAGTCACCGCGGTCAGCGAGTAGTCGCCCGCCGGCACGTTGGCCCAGTCCACCGTCCAGGGCGCCGACTTGGCCGTGCCTACCAGGACGTTGTTGGTCAGGTTGGTGCTCGCGTAGAAGGCGACAGAGGTCACCGGGCTGCTGGTAAGACCGTCCTTGATGCTGTCGCTGACCGGGAAGGGAGCCGCCTGCAGGCGGATGTCAGAGCCAGGCGTGAACGTCTGGTTCGGGGTCGGGCTAGTGATCGGCGCGCCGGCGAGCGGCGCTTTGGCCGCCGCCTGACTCGCCTTGGATGAAAGTCGCGCGGCCGCTGCCGGAGCAGCGGCAGCCGACGCGCTGCCGGAGGCGGTGAGCACCGCTCCAGACAGCAGGGCGGCTGCGGCCAGGATGCTGGCCAGCATGCGCGAACGTGGTGGACGGTAGGTCATCCGCGTCTCCTCGCTGGGGAAAGTGGGGAAATTCTGGGCGGTAGGCACTCGCACCTCAGGCTCGCAACGTAGCCCGCAGCCCGGTGAGCGGAAAGCGCCCGACCGTGGCGCGCGGGAAAACCTGCACGGAGCGCAGTGCGGCGAAATCCCTAGGCCGATCCACCCATGGCAAGCACCGTCGCCTCTACCTGCGCGGAGGCCGGTGCGGCGGGATCGGCGGCGGATCGGGCAGCCGCCAGAGTTCAGTTACAGCGCGTATGCGAGCACTCTGCTGTTCATGAAACTCTCATGGCGGACGCTCGCCGCCCGGCAAAGCCAGTCACCTTCTCGCGCATGGCTCGCCATGCCGTCAAGGCGTGAAACTTGCATGCATACATCGGCCGCAGCCTGCCGTTTCGCCTGACCGCCAGGGCGGTTGATTGACCGGTTCAGCCGACCGGCTTAGCGTAGCGCGGGAGCTGGGAGGCTCCTGCGCACGTCACTGAACGCGCAGCGCCGGCTAATGACCGCGCGATTATCCGAACCATGGAGGTGCATGGTCATGACACTCCCGGGTAGAAGACTGCGCAGCGTATTCGTCGTGGCATCGGCTATGGCAGTCGGCATTCTCGGCTTCGCCGCCGTCGGTACGCCGTCGGCGGGTGCGCAGACTGGTTCGTGCTCGGCGGCGTATTCGGTGACGTCGGACTGGGGTACCGGGTTCACGGCCGCGATCACGGTGACCGACAACGGGACCCCGGCGATCACCGGGTGGACGCTGACCTATAGCTATACCGGTAACCAGGCGCTGACCCAGGGCTGGAGCGGGAACTGGTCGCAGTCCGGTAAGACGGTCACGGTAACCAACGCCTCCTATAACGGGAGCCTGACTGCGGGCGCCAGTACCCAGATCGGCGCGAACTTCTCCTACACCGGCACCAACACTGCCCCGGCCTCGGTCACGTGCACCCCGGCCGGCGGGGGCGGCAGCCCGCCACCGCCTGGTTCGATCACGGCTAGCACGTCCAGCCTTCAGGTGACCCAGGGGACGACCGGCACCTTCACGCTGGCCCTGTCCTCGGCGCCGTCGGCCAGCGTGACCGTCTCGATCGCCGCTAGCGGAAACACCGGGCTGACCGCCTCCCCGGCCACGCTGACCTTCACCCCGTCGGACTACGCCACGGCGCAGAGGGTGACGGTGACCGCCAGCAGCTCCGGCACCGGCACCACCACATTCACCGCCAGCGCCGCCGGCTACACCTCCGCCACCATCACCGCCACCGAAACCGCGACGTCCGCAAGCGGGGCGGCACCGCAACTGCATGTGTCCGGGAACAGGCTGGTCGATCAGAACGGCAATCGGGTCGTGCTGCACGGGGTCGACCGGTCCGGCACCGAATACGAATGCGTACAGGGCAACGGCATCTTCGACGGCCCGAACGACCAGGCCTCCATCACCGCGATGAAGAGCTGGGGTCCGGTCAACGCGGTACGGGTACCGCTGAATGAGGCGTGCTGGAACGCCGAGTCCTACGTGAGCTCCTCCTACGCCGGGACCAATTACATCAACGCCATCAAGGCATATGTCAGCCTGTTGAACTCCAGCGGCATCGTGGCGATCCTCGACCTGCACTGGACGGACGGCCTCTACACGGGCAGTTCCTCCGGCTGCTCGTCCGCGGAGGCCACCTGCCAGAAGCCGATGCCGGACGCGGCCGAAGCGATCCCGTTCTGGACATCGGTGGCGAACACCTTCAAGGGCAACGACGCGGTCATCTTCGACCTGTTCAACGAGCCCTACGCCTCCCGCGCGACCGGCAGCACCACCACCGGCTGGCAGTGCTGGGAGAACGGCGGCACCTGCCCCGGAATCTCCTACCAGGTGGCCGGCATGCAGCAGATGGTCAACGCGGTCCGCTCCACCGGGGCGAACAACGTGCTCATGCTCGGCGGCGAAGAATACGCCAACGACCTGACCGGCTGGCTCCAGTACGAGCCGGCCGACCTCGACCACAACCTGGCCGCTTCCTTCCACTCCTACAACTTCAACACCTGCAGCAGCCAGTCCTGCTGGACCTCTGAGGTTGCCCCGGTGATCGCGCAGGTACCCGTCATCGCCGGCGAGATCGGCGAGAACGACTGCGCCGGGACCTACATCGACCCGCTGACGACCTGGCTCGAGTCGGCGAACACCAGCTTCCTCGCCTGGGCCTGGAACGCCGACTTCGCATGCTCGTCCGGTCCTGGCCTGATCGCCGACTACACCGGAACCCCGACGAATTACGGCGCCGCCTACAAAGCCATCTTGCAAGCGCTGCCTGGAGGCTGAACGAGTTCCCGGCATCCGGCATCCAGAATCAGCTCAAGGGAGGACAAGCTCATGTCGGTACGCAAGGTCGCCGCGGTGGCGCTCGTCGGCGCGACGGTGTGGGCCGCCGCGGCATGCGACAGCTCCGCATCGCCGAACACCAACGGGGCCGCTTCCCCAGCCGCCTCCGCGCCCGTGGGGTTGGCCGGCACCGCTGGCGCCTCCCCCGCCGCGGCGAGAACGTCGGAGTGCGCGAACGCCCCGTCCGCCCTGGCCGGTAAGGACCTCAAGCTCGCGGTGGGCAAGGTCACGGCCGACGCAGAGGGGCCCGTGACCGTGTGCGCGTACGCCGGCAGGTACGAGGTGCTCGTCCGTTATCAGACCGGCGAGACCGGCGCCGAGTTCGCCCAGGCCAGGAAGTCACAGGCCAGCCTGCACCAGTCGGTCCGCACGGTGAAGGGCCTAGGTGACACCGCCTACCTGGCCATCTACAAAGGGAGTAAACCATTCAGTTACACCCTCGGCTCCCTGAAGGGGAAAATCGCCATCTTCATCACCTCGCCGACCACGCTCGGCGCGGAGAGCGCACTTATGACCGACCTGCTCAAGAAGGTGTGAGGATAGTGCCCCGCGAGGAAATCATGTCCAGACCGCGTAGGCGTGGGCGGAGTCTGATCACGGCAGTCGTACTGGGGGTGGCGACCGTAGTCACCGGCGTCGCAGTGACGGCCACCCCCTCGCCAGCCGACACGGGTGCCTCCTGCGGTGCAACCTTCACGATCGGGTGGCAAACGCCGTCCAATAGCCCGCCGGATTTCGGTGCCACGGTCACGGTCACCAACAACGCGTCCTTCACCATCCAGACCTGGACGGTGAGCTGGACGTTCACCGCAGGCCAGACGATCGTCGCCGGCTCGCCCTACAGTGCCAGCGTGACGCAGACCGGGACAAGCGTGATGGCCACACCGGGCGGGACGTACAACGCGGTGCTGTCCCCCGGCCAGTCGGCGACGTTCGGCTTCGACGGCGACTACAACGGCACCTCAAACCCGGTCCCTGCTGTCTCGTGCGCCGGGCCGTCGGAGGGCTCGGGCAGCGCCACGCTTAACGGCTCGCTGGACCCGCTCGGGGTCAACACCGCGTCCTGGGACAGCAACTTCCCCGACGCGGCTATCGCCAGCAGCTTGTCGGCGGCCAGCACCGGGCTGATCCGGTATCCCGGCGGCTCCTATGCCGACGGGTACCTCTGGCAGCCCAACACCTACAACGGCACCACCGATCCGGTCGACTTCGCCCAGTACTCCACTCAGGTCAACGCGATCACGAAGGGCCAGAAGTTCGTCACGGTCAATTACGGCTCCGACACCCCGCAGGACGCCGCCGCCTGGGTCACCCAGTCCGAGACGTCAGGCGAGGGCGTCTCACTGTGGGAGATCGGCAACGAGGAGTACGGCTCGTGGGAGACCGACAACCACGCCAACCCGCACACCGCAGCGTCCTATGCCAGCAACGGCCTTACCTACATGCAGGCGATGAAGGCCGTGAACCCGAACGCGCAGATCTGCTACGACTATGCGATGGACGGGAACCTGGCACCGGGTTCTGGCGTCACGAACTATCAGCAGTGGAACGACACGATCTTGTCCGGGGACGCGGCCGACATCAACTGCGCCGACGTGCACTGGTACCCGATCAACGGGACGCCCACCGAGAGCGTCCAGTCGATCATGTCGCTGGTCGACAACATCCCGGCGGCGGCGGCGGAGGTACACACTGCGCTGTCCACCTACGACCCGAGTGCGTATTTCGTGGTAGGCGAGACGAACATGTCGCAGACCGCGAATGCCTGGAATGAGGAGCCGGTCGGTGCGCTGTTCGCGGCGGCCAACTCGATGGAATGGCTGTCGTTCGGCGCGCAGTCCGTGGACTGGTGGGACGTGCACAACTACGGCAGCCCGACTGCCGACTTCGGCATGTTCTCCTCGGGCAGCACCGGCGAGCCGGCCGTCGACACCCCGTACCCGCCCTATTACGGCTACGCGCTGGCCGCCAAGCTCGCGGTAAAGGGCGCCAAGGTCGGCACCCTGCTGGTGCCAACGCCCAACATCTACGCTTACTACTCGCAGCAGTCCGGCGGCGGATACTCGGTGATGCTGGTTAACGCGGACCCGTCCAACGCGTACACGATCAGCACGTCCAGCCTCGGCATCACGGGCTCCACCGAGACCGAGTACACCTACTCCGCGGCCAACCCGGCCATCGCCACAACCAGCCTTTCGGGTGGCTCGGTCTCAGTGCCAGCCCAGTCGATCGTCGTGCTGTCCGGGACCGGATCGGCCCCCACTCCCACCCCCACCCCAACACCTACCTCGACGCCCACCCCGACCCCGACGCCCTCTCCGACGCCCTCTCCGACGCCTACCCCAACACCTACCTCCACGGGCGCCGGCGGCTGTCATGTGACCTGGTCAGTGACCAACTCGTGGTCCGGCGGATTCCAGCTCGGGTTCACCGTGACGAACTCCGGCACGGCTGCAACGGCCGACTGGACCGTCGGCTACTCGTGGCCGGGGTCGCAGACGATCTCGCAGATCTGGAGCGCCAGCGAAACCCAGTCGGGTGCCGCCGTCGACATCAGCAACCTCAGTTACGACGGCGCGATACCCGCGGGCGGCTCGACCACGTTCGGCCTGCTCGGCACGGGCACCGCACCCAGTTCGCTGCCAAACCTGACGTGTACCGCGAACTGACTCACTCGCTCCGCCCGAAGCGCGCCACCATGCAACAAGAGCACGGTAAAACGGGGACGGGACTGCGCGGGGGTAGGCGTCACGGTAGCCGGTCGCGGTGCTGGCTGGCATCCGGGACAGCAAATCGCCTGAGCGCGGGCATCTGGCGGTCACGCCCGTGGTGCTCGCGGCGTTCATGACGTCGGTCAAGGCCGGCCGGCTGGACCTGTCGTAAGCCAGGTTGGCATCGTGAGGTGGTTTCTAGCGCAACCCGGGGTTCAGGTGGTACAGGCGGTTCCGTTCACCGAGAAGCTGGTGGGGGAAGCGTCGCTGTTAGTAAATGTTCCGGTGAAGCCGATCGTGACCGACCCGGATAGCGCGATGGAAGCGTCGTAGGACTCGGGGGTCACCGTGACATGCTCGCCGGACTGGGTGTAGGCGGCGTTCCAGAGGTCGCTGATCTGCTGGTTACCGGGGAAGGTCCAGATGAGCGTCCACGGGTTGATCGTGCCGGTGCCCGTGTTGGTTAGCGTCACCTGCGCCTGGAATCCGCCGCTCCAGGAGTTGACCAGCGAATAGACGGCCGAGCACGACAGCACGCCCGGTGAGGTGGACCCAGAAGGCGACGGAGACGGTGAAGGCGAGGGAGAGGGAGAGGGAGAAGGCGAAGGTGAAGGCGAGGGGGAGGGTGAAGAAGACGGCGAGGGAGAAGGCGACGGCGAGGACGTAGTGGCGGGTGCCCCTGTGAAGAACGTGGCCGGCGTCGCGAACTGCGAGGTCCTGTCCTGGCTGTCGATCGCTTCGACCACGTATGCGTACGCCGTCGAGCCAGTCAGCCCGGTCAGCGCGTACGACGGTGAGGTGGTGGTCGCCACCAGCCCGGTCGACGGAGCCAGCTCATAGACCCGGTACCCAGTGAGCTTGTTGGTCCCCGCGATAGAAGCTCCCCACGACAACTTGGCACCGGTCGAGCTGACCGAGTTGACCAACGGCGTGCCCGGCTCAGACGGCGGCACCGTGTCCGACGCGGTCAGCGACGTGTCCGGCGAGGTGATGAACTGCGCGATGTTCGAGGCTGGTGACGCGTAGCCCTGGCTGTCCACGGCCGTCACGTAGTACCCGTAGGGCGCCGTCCGGTCCGCGTTCAAGCCGGTCACCGCGAACAACGTCGAGGTGGTGGTGCCGACCAGCGTCCCGGTCGAGGTGTAGACGTCGTAGCCGACGACCGGGTTGGTACCGGCACTCGAGGCGGTCCAGGCCAGCGTGGCATCGGTCGAGGTGATCGATCCAGCGGTCAGCGACCCTGGCGCCGACGGCCCCGAGGCTGACACAGGCGGAGTACCCCAGACCAGCGTGTTCCCGGAGTAGAGCGTCATGTCGCTGACCGTCACCGGGGTCGCGCCGACAGTGGACGGAAGGCCCTGGAATGACCAGTCTTCCGCTGGGTTGTGTGCCGACGGGAACGTGATCCGGAACTGCACCTGGGCCTGGTAGTCGTCGTTGGTGTAGTCGTCCTCGCCGACCGGCTCGAGGTTGAGGTTGGCGCAAGACACCTGGATGTAGTAGGTCGAGCCGGAGTACTGGAAGGGGCCGGTCGGCGCGCCGCACTGGCTATACGACGAGGACAGGGTGATCTGGCTGGCGGTCTCGCCGGAGTCCAGGGTGAAGTAGTAGCGGAAGCTGGCGTCCGGCATCTGCTTGGCCGGCCAGGCCGACTGGTTGTTGACCAGCGCCTTGATCTCGATGAAGTTGCTGCTCTCGTTGTTGATCGCGGCCTGCAGGTAGATCTGCGGCCCGTCCGGGGTCTCCGGCGCTGGGAAGTCCGCGATCGGCGTGCCGCCGTACTGCTGGGTGAGCGCGGCGAGATCGCCGGAGAACAGCGCGTTGTAGTCGAGCGCGCCCTCGGTCTCCTGGTAGTTAGCCCGCTGGTCGGTGTACTGGTCGTTGGCTGAGTCCGGGCCGCCTACCAGCAGGCCGTAGTCCAGGTGCCTGGTCTGGGCCGGCGTGGTGAGGTTGTCGTCCCACGAGTCGTGCGCGGTGGAGTTGTGGGGGTACTGCGACCAGGCGGTGTTCGTGCCGTTGTTGGTGAATCCGACCTCGTAGCTCATGTTGTTCGGGTTCTGCCCGAGGATGTAGTTGATCTGCTGGACAGCGAAGTTGTGATAGGCCGTCGCCCGGGTCGGATCGAGGCCGTTCGCGGTCAGGTAGTTGCTGAACTCCAGGGCGAGGAACGCCGCGTTGGACGAATACCGCAGCGACCCCCAGTTGTTCAGGAAGGCCTCGCCGCCCGGCGAATACGACACCTCTGTCCCGTCGAAGCCGGTTGTCCACCAGTCCAGGTTGTCCTCGGCATCGGTGATGTACTGCTGCTGGCCGGTGAGCTTGGCCATCCAGATGTAGTCCGCGAAGCTGTCGTCGTCCCAGTTCACCGTCCAGTTGTACTCGTGCAGCGTGGACTGGGAGGCCAGCGGCATGTTCGCGAAGTCCGTCTCGGCCTTGGTCAGCCAGCTGGCCGCGCCGGTGGCCTTGTAGAGCCAGATCTCCGCGGCCACCAGCTGGGTCCAGTAGCCACTGAAGGAGTTGTAGAACCCCTGTGCAGAGGTGATGCAGTTCGAGTAGTCGCCAAGGTAGGTGTCGGCGAACGTGAACAGCGATTCCGCCTGCGACAGCAGCTCTGCGGAGTATGTGGGGTCGGCGGTCTTGAACACGATGGACGACGCGGCGAGCGCGGCGGACGCCTGGCCAACCAGGTCCGAACCCGCGCATGACGAGGTCACCGCGTACGACGGCCGCACGGTCGGGTTGGTCTCGGCCGGTCCCCAGTACTGATGGTCGGTCGACGGGTTGGCGACCTGCCCGTAGAAGGTGTCCGGGCCGGTGGCGGCGGACAGGATGTAGTCGTCGCCCCAGCGCAGGTTCTCCTCGGCGGTCTGGGTCTGGCCCGCGTCGGCGTAGCCCGCCGGGTAATCCAGCAGGCTCCAGGCGAGCATGTCCATCGCCCATGCCTCGGGCAGCCCGAACTTCACCAGGTCCCCGGCGTCGTGATAGCCGCCGGTCAGGTTGACGCCGTTGTCCGAGCCGTCGGACAGATCCGAGTCGCCGCGCCAGTCCACCTCGTTGTCCGGCGGAAGCTGGCCGGACCGCTGTGCCTCGTAGAAGAACATCGAGTCCTGCAGCGCCTCGGCATAATCGAACACGCCGGTGGTGGAGGGCGCCGCGTGCGCCACCCTTGGCATCGCCACCACCCCGAGCGTGGCCACCAGCAACACGGCTCCGATCGAGGCAAGAAGCAGACGTGCCCGTGGCAAGGTTCTCAACGTTTTCTCCTCAGCTGCAGGCAGTGCCGTTGACCGAGAAACTCGTCGGCGCCGCATCGCTGTTCGTGTACGTCCCGGTGAAGCCGATGGTGACCGAGGTCGACGGCGCGATAGTGGCGTTGTAGGACTCGTTGGTGGCGGTGACGTTCTCGCCGGACTGGGCGTAGCTGGCGGTCCACATGCTGGAGATATGCTCATCGCCGGGGAACGTCCAGGTCAGCGACCATGGGCTGATCGCACTGGTACCTGTGTTGGTGAGCACCAGCTGCGCCTGGAAACCGCCCGGCCAGGAGTTGGTCAGCGAGTACACCGCCGAGCACGACACCGGCGCCGAGGAGCCGGTCGGCGGCGGGGTGCCGTTCTGCGCGCCGGGCAGCGGGAACTGGATTGTCTGGAGCAGATCCTGCTTCACCGAGCTGACCGGTTCCGGGTCGTAGTTGCCATCGAGCAGGTCGTAGGCGTCTTCGCCATTCAGCGCCCAGTACGTCCAGCCCATCCACGGATGCGCCGTCAGGTAGGCGACCAGGCTCTCGAACCACTGGCCCTGAGACCCGGCCGCAGCGGACTCGATGTCCGCGGCGGTGTTGTCGGTGCCGAACTCGCCAACCCAGATGGGGGCGATGCCGTCGGCGTAGATGTAGCCCCAGTACATGTTCCAGACCGCGTCGAGGGACGCCGGCGTGGTCGAGGAATTGAACCACGTCTGCTGGTATAGGACGGGACCGTAGTCGTGCGCCGAATACACCACGTGGCCCGGTGAGCTGAGCACCACCGGGTATTGCGCAACGCCTTGCAGGTCACCGCCCCACCAGGTGGCGTCGTACCCGGTGGACGAGGACGAGTCCGGGTACTCGCTAATCCCCTCGCAGAAGATCAGCGCGCCTGGGTCCACGGCCAGGACGGCGTTACCGGCCTGCTCGTACGCGAGCCTGATGTCGGTCGCGGTGTTGCCCGTGCCCCAGGTGGCGCCCTCGGCGTAGGTGTCGCCGGCCGGTGTGTGCGGCTCGTTGCGCAGGTCGAAGCCGATCACGGTGGGGTCGTTAGCGAACATCTTGGCCAGCGTCACCCAGTCATTCACCCAGTCCTGGCTGGTGTACGTGGAGGTGTACCACAGGCCGTTCGTCTCAGCCGACTCCCCTGCCTCTGACCGGTGGTCGTCGAGGATGACCTTCAGCCCCTCCTCACCCGCGTAGGTGACGATCGCCTGGAGATCCTGCAGCGCGTTCAGACCTTCCAGCGGGGTGTTGATCGGGCCGGAGTTGTTGTTGAAGGCCAGGTTCTGCGGGACTATCGGCGTCTCCTCCATCTGGTCGGAGAACGGGATCCGGATGGTGTTGTATCCGAGGGTCTTGATGTCGTCGATGATCGTGCGATAGTCCTGCGCCCACAGGCCGTGCGCGATCTCGTCCGGCGTCTCGAAGCCGTACCAGTTGATCCCGGCGATCCGCACCGGGTTCCCGTCGGAGTCGATGATCTGATTGCCGCTGGTGTGCCAGTACCCTGCGCCAGCGGTGGCTGACTGGGCCGGCTGGCCGGACAGCGCCGGCGCCGCGGCGACGGCTTGCTCTCCGATGGCAGCCACAATGCCGGGCATGGCCTTCGCCGCCGTAGCCGCCGTAGCCGCGTGTGCCTCGCCGACCGACCCTGAGCCGAGAGCGGCCAGCATGGCCGCGAGGATAACAAGCGCGCTCGCGACCACGGCGAGGTGGCGGCGGAAGGTTCCCATGGCTCAGCCCTTCGTCCGGTGAGATCAGGCCCCTGGGGCTGCCGGTCGCCGGATTCGATCCCGGGACCGATCGCGACGCTAACCTCGGGCGCCGCCACTGCCAATAGCACTGCTCGACATCCTGTCTGCGCCGGGCAATTCAGGTGCCGTGACCAGCACAAATTCACGAGCCATGAGGCCGCTGACGATGAAAATTTCAACCGGCCTCGAGCTGCTAGCTGGGACCGATGAGCACGTCAACCTGAACGGTCATTCCGGCCGGCGCGAGCGGCAGGAGCGTTCCTTCGATCTGCCGACCGTCTACCCGCACGCTACCGGCCCGGCCGCTCACGTGGTCGGGGTTGCGGACGCTGATGTCGTAGGTCGCGCCGCGGAATCGCCGGGTGGCGGTGAAACCGTGCCACCCCGCCGGCACCACCGGGTCGACGCGCAGCCCGTCCAGTTCCGGGCGGATACCCAGGATCCACTGGGTGATCGCGACGAGGTTCCAGGCCGCCGTTCCAGTGAGCCAGGAGTTCTTGGCCTCGCCGTGCGCCGCGGCGTCCTTCCCCGCGATCATCTGGGCGTAGACATATGGCTCGCATCGGTGGATGTCGCTGATCGCCTCGCGTGCCGACGGGTTGATCTGCTTGTAATAACCGAACGCGGCGTCACCGTGACGGAGCATCGCCTCGGCGATCATCACCCAGGGGTTGACGTGGCAGAAAACGCTGCCGTTCTCCTTGTACCCAGGCGGGTAGGAGGAGATCTCGCCGAGCTCCACGTGATAGCGGCTGTAGGCAGGCTGCAGCAGCATGATGCCGTGGCTGGTCGCCAGGTGCTCGTTCACGCTGGACAGCGCCTTGGCCGCCATGCCGTTGTCCATGCCGATGCCACTCAGAACACACATGCCCTGCGGCTCGATGAAGATCTGGCCCTCCGCGTTTTCCGCGGACCCGACCAGCTGCCCGTAATGGTCGTACGCGCGCAAGAACCATTCGCCGTCCCAGCCGGACTGCTCGACCACTCCGGCCATTTTCTCCGCCTCGGTCCGGCAGCAGCCGGCATCATCAGCCTGGCCCCGTAGGTCGGCTAGGTCGGCCAGTTCCCCCGCGGCGAGGACGAACAGGCCGGCTATGAACACCGACTCCGCCGTGCCGTCGGTGGTGTTGGCCGTGGTTTGGAACGACTCGCCGGGCGCGCCGGAGAAGCAGTTGAGGTTCAGGCAGTCGTTCCAGTCCGCCCTGCCGATCAGCGGCAGGCCGTGCGGACCGCGCCGGTCGAGCGTGTACCGGAAGGAACGGCGCAGGTGCTCGTGCAGAGGCACCGGGGTGCTTTCCCGTTCGGCGAACGGCACGAGCTCGTCCAGGATCGTCGCGTCGCCGGTCTCCCGCACATACGCGGACACGCCGACGATGAGCCACAGCGGATCATCGTTGAACCCCGATCCGATGGCGTCGTTGCCGCGCTTGGTCAGCGGCTGGTACTGGTGGTACGCGCCTCCGCTAGCGAGCTGCGTAGCGGCCAGTTCGAGGATGCGGGCCCGGGCACGGTCCGGGGCCAGCTGCACGAAGCCCAGCAGATCCTGGCACGAGTCCCGGAACCCGAAGCCGCGGGATATACCGGACTCGAACAGCGATACCGAACGGCTCAGGTTGAACGTCACCATGCACTGGTAAGGGTTCCAGATGTTCACCATCCGGTTCGTGTCGTCATCGGGCGTCCTGACCTGCATCACCGATCCCAGGCATGCCCGCGATTCCCGGAGCTGCCGCAGCCCCGCCTCGACTGCCGCGGGCCGCAGCCAGCAGTCGATGACCGGGCGGACCAGTGCCTTGTTGACCAGCCCGGGATCCACCGGGTCGAACTTCTCCTCATGCGGGTTCTCCCAGTAGCCGAGCAGGAAAATGACCTCGTGCACCTCACCGGGGGCCAAGGCGAGCCGGACGTGATGACTGCCGTGTGGAGCCCAGCCATGCGCGATGGAGTTCGACGACTCGCCGCGCTCAACCGCCAGCGGACGATCCCACCCACGGTAGGGGCCAAGGAAGGCGTCCCGCTGGGTATCGAACCCGGCCAGTGGCTCGGAGCACGCGAAGAACGCGAAATGATCACGTCGTTCCCGGTACTCGGTCTTGTGGTAGATCACCCCGCCAGCGACCTCCACCTCTCCAGTTGAGTAGTTGCGCTGGAAGTTCGTCGCGTCGTCTTGCGCATCCCACAGGCAGAACTCGACCGAGGAGAAGACGGACAGCCGGACTGGTTCAGCGCGCTCGTTGCACACGCGCAGCCGCCAGATCTCAAGTGCCTCGCCAGGCGGCACGAAATACAGCGTCTCGGCACGCACCCCCCTGCGTAGAGACGCGATCTTCGTATACGAAAGCCCGTGCCGGCATTCGTAATCGTCGAGCTCGCATCGCATGGGCTGCCACGTCGGCGACCAGTACTCACCCGAGCCGTCATCACGAAGATAGAGATAACGGCCGCTCACATCGGCCGGCACATTATTATATCGGTACCGCGTTATCCGGCGTAGCCGCGCATCCCGGTACCAGGAATAGCCGCCAGCCGTATTCGAGATGATACCGAAATACTCATCAGCACCGAGATAGTTGACCCAGGGCAGCGGCGTGTCCGGGCGGGTGATCACATACTCGCGATTCTCGTCATCGAAATACCCGTAACGCATCGGTTCCCCTTGCTCCTGGGCCAGCGCATCCTGGACTGCCTGGCATATGGGCAAACGTCACCATTGTCTCGTCTGCGGGGCCGCAGGTCTTCAGGCACGCTCGCCTGCCGACCCCGAAATGCTTCGGACCAGGGCTTACCCTCAGCAATTTCATGGAACGTAAATCGGGGATGACCGAGCTTCCGTGAAATTTTCACTAAGACTCGCTGCCCCTGGGCCGTTTGACATGCACTATCCCGTGTCGTGGCCGCACGCTGGTGGCTGCCGGCTAGGCCCGGCCGTACGATCCGCGGTGTACCTCTCGGGAAGGAGGCCGACGAATGGAGCCCCGGGCGGCTATCCGCCCATTCACCAGGGTTGCCACTCCGCTGGCCAGAACGCCGGTGGACATCAACGGAGCACCATAACGGGACGCTCCTGCACATAGTTACGGAGGATGCCCATGAAGTTCCGGCCGATTGCCACCGCCACGGCTATCACCCTCGCCGCCACCACGGCGGTGATCTACGGGGCGGTGCCGGCTTACGCACAGGACTCCGTCACGATCACCGGCGGAACAACTTATCAGACAATGGCCGGGTTCGGAGCCTCTGAGGGGTTTGGCCAGGCCCAGGTGATCATGGATGCGTCATCGGCGGCCCAGACACAGGCGCTGAACTACCTGTACAGCACCTCCAGCGGAGCTGGGCTGAACATCCTGCGCAACGAGATCAGCGCGGACTCGGGTGACACGATCGAGCCGACCGCGCCGTCCTCGCCGTCGGCGACCCCGTCGTATGCCTCGCTCGCCTCGATCAGCGACGACCAGGGACAGCTGTGGCTGGCCCAGACGATCAAGGCCGACTACGGCGTTACGAACGTGTTCGCGGACGCGTGGAGCGCGCCGGCGTTCATGAAGGTCGACGACGAGACCGACAACGGCAGCGCGTTGTGCGGGGTGTCCGGGGCCACCTGCTCCAGCGGGAGCTGGGTCCAGGCCTACGCGAACTACCTGGTGCAGTACGCGAAAGACTACGCCGCAGCCGGTGACCCGCTCACCTACGTCGGACCGGAGAACGAAGCGAACCTGTCGACGGACTACGACAGCATGCAGCTGACCCCCGCGCAGACCGTGAACGTCCTGGACGCGCTCGGCCCCACGCTGGCGTCCGCCGGCCTGTCCACCAAGCCGGAGTGCTGCGCCACCGAAGGCTGGGACTACGCCCAGCAGTACGCCGAGGCGATCGAGGCCGACTCCACCGCCAGCGCGGACACCGCGATCTTCGCCAGCCACGGCTACACCGAAGCGCCTGACAGCTTGCTGACCGGCTGGACCAAACCCGACTGGGAGACCGAGTGGTCCACGTTCGAGTCCTGGGACCCTGCCTGGGACGACGGCACCGACGCGTCGGGGATGAGCTGGGCGAAGAACATCTTCAACGGCCTGGACAACGCCGACCTGTCCGCGTTCTTGTACTGGTGGGGGTCGGCGACCCCGTCGGTGAACGGAGATAACGAGTCGCTGATCCAGATCAACGGTTCCACCGTCACCCCATCCGGACGGCTCTGGGCGTTCGGCAACTTCAGCCGGTACGTCCAGCCCGGCGCGGTCCGCATCGCGGCGACGACCTCCGACTCCAACCTCACCCTGGACGCGTTCAAGAACACCAACGGCACCGTCACCGTGGTCGCGATGAACACCGGCACCAGCACCGACCCGGTTACCTTCAACCTGGACGGCACCGGGGTCGCCAACGGCGCCACCGTCACCCCCTACCTGAGCGATTCCTCCAGCGACATCGCCGCCCAGACCGCCACCACGGTCGCCAGCGGCGCATTCAGCTACACCATGCCCGCGCGGTCGCTGGTCACCTTCGAAATCCCCGCCTCTTCCACCTCACCTGGCAACACGGTCACGGTGACCAGCCCCGGTAACCAGACCGGTACGGTCGGCACCGCCGCCAGCCTGCAGATCAAGGCGACGGACTCCGCCGCCGGGCAGACCCTCGCCTACACTGCTGCCGGGCTGCCCGCGGGCCTGTCGATCAGCTCCTCGACCGGCCTGATCTCCGGCACCCCGACCACGGCGGGCGCCTCCAGCGTCACGGT
>JBEKGC010000079.1:0-18309 GCA_050013055.1 Streptosporangiaceae bacterium | reverse complement strand
CACGGCCGAAGCCGAGCACCTGCTCACGCTGCGGGAGACCCACCGTCTCAACAATGTCCCGGACGTACCGTTCGAGTACAGCCCGCTGGCCTCCCCGGTGACCAGCGCCTAGCGAATGTCCGAGGACTTCGTGTATCTGAACGGCTGCGGCGGTGCTCTGTACGGGTGAGGGAGAAGCCCGGACCCGGCCAGCCGGATTCTCGCAGGCTGAGGTGAACCATCGGAGGGGGCTGGACGTCTCCAGTGGTAGGGGGAAATCAGCTGCGACTCCAGGCCGGGACGGGTTTTTCCCTAGTAATGGATGGTATGCAGTTGAACATGTCGCTTGCGGCGTACTATGGGAAGCGACACAGTTGGTCTAGGCCAATTTGCGGGACGCGGGGCGTAGCAACGATGTAGTTACAAGAAGTAGTCATACGGTGTCAGAAGAAAACTAGCGGGAAGCTACACATGGCCAGCAGGAAAACGCTCCACCCGGGCCATATCCGCCATCAGGCAACTGCCGCACACTGGCATCAACAAAGCAGACGAACGAAGAAAACACATATGAGTACGCACGATGACACTGCCAGGAGGCACTGATATGTGCCCGCACTCACCGCCCTGTCCGGCACCATCGGCGCCGGATCGCGAAGCGGCGCATACCGTTGTCAACCACCCGGAGCAAGGCTGGAGCCTGCTCTGCAACGGCGTGGTGATCTTCGAAGACACCGGGGAACTTCTCCCGGACGGCGCGGCCATCGCACCTCACCGGCCCACCGACCTCGCGGCCTTCGACCGCCCGATCGGCGTGACCTTCGAGTACGGCTTCGGCGGGCAGGCCCCGGCGGCTTAATCCGCCGACGGCAACCACGCCGGGGTCGCTACCGGACGCTCAGTCCGGCGACCCCTTTTTATCGCCCTCTGTCAGCGGCCAGAGCACGGTTGGCAGCCAGCCGGCCACGGCGCTGATGACCTGCTCCCGGTGGCCCTTCAGCCCGTGCGTCTCGGCCGGGATGACCACCACCCGGTCCGCGTCGGCTGAGCCCGGAATCCCGAACGGGTCGCGCTCACCGGTCACCACCAGCACGGCGGCTCCGCCGTCCCGTGCCGCGAGCAGCTCCGCCAGCCGGGTCGGCCCGGCCGGCCGGAGCTGGTGCGGCGGGTGCAGGGGGAAGGCCAGCGCGATCACGGCGCGAGCGGCCACCGCGGCGGCGGTGCGGCAGGCCACCCTGGCGCCGTTGCTCCGGCCGCCCTGGACGAGCGGCACGCCGGGGGCCAGGTCAGCCAACGCGGTCACGATCTCGATCCAGGCGGCATCCTGGCGGCCGGCCGCGCCGGGGGCGCGGGCGCCCCGCACCCGGTAAGGCTGGGTGACCCGCGCCACCATCCCGCCGAGTCCCAGCCCGGCGTCCCGCACCGCCAGCACGTCAGGCGCCTCCACGCTGCCGCCCGCGCCGTGGGTGAGCACCAGCAGGAACCGCGCCCCGACCGCGGCCCCGTCAATGTCGGCCCGGGCGATCCCGCTCTCGGTGGTGATCTGCACCGGGAGAGGTTACCCGCCGAGGAGCTTGGCGAGGAACTGGCCGGTGTAGCTTTCCTCGACGGCGGCGATCTTCTCCGGCGGGCCCGAGGCGACCACGAGGCCGCCGCCGGCGCCGCCCTCGGGGCCCAGGTCGATGACCCAGTCCGCGGTCTTGATGACGTCCAGGTTGTGCTCGATCACGATGACCGTGTTGCCGGTCTCCACCAGCCGGGTCAGCACGCCGAGCAGCTTGCGGATGTCCTCGAAGTGCAGGCCGGTGGTCGGCTCGTCGAGCACGTAGATGGTGCGGCCGGTGGCCCGGCGCTGCAGTTCCGAGGCCAGCTTGACCCGCTGGGCCTCGCCACCGGACAAGGTGGGCGCCGGCTGGCCCAGGCGCACGTAGCCCAGGCCCACGTCGACCAGCGTCTTGAGGTGGCGGTGGATGGCGGGAACCGGCGCGAAGAACTCGGCCCCCTCCTCGATCGGCATGTCGAGGACCTCGGCGATCGTCTTGCCCTTGTAGTGCACCTGCAAGGTGTCGGTGTTGTACCTGGCCCCGTGGCAGACCTCGCACGGCACGTAGACATCGGGCAGGAACTGCATCTCGATCTTGATCGTGCCGTCGCCCGAGCAGGCCTCGCACCGGCCGCCCTTGACGTTGAAGGAGAACCGGCCCGGCTGGTAGCCGCGGATCTTCGCCTCCGTGGTCTGCGCGAAGAGCTTCCGCACGTGGTCGAACACGCCGGTGTAGGTGGCCGGGTTGGACCGCGGCGTGCGGCCGATCGGACCCTGGTCGACGTGCACGACCTTGTCCAGGTGCTGGATGCCGGTGATCCGGGTGTGCTTGCCTGGAACGGTCCGCGCGCCGTTGAGCTCACGCGCCAGCGCCTTGTACAGGATGTCATTGACCAGTGTCGACTTGCCCGAGCCTGACACCCCGGTGACCGCCACCAGGCAGCCGAGCGGGAACGCCACGTCCACGCCGCGCAGGTTGTGCTCACTGGCGCCCTTGACCGCCACCTCACGGCTCCTGTCCCGCTTCCTGCGCTGGGCGGGAACCGGGATGGATTCCCGGCCGGACAGGTAGGCGCCGGTCAGCGAGTCGGGACTGGCCAGCAGTTCCTCGACGGTGCCGGACACCACGATGTGCCCGCCGTGCTCCCCGGCCCGCGGCCCGATGTCCACCACCCAGTCGGCCGCCCTGATCGTGTCCTCGTCGTGCTCGACGACGATCAGGGTGTTGCCCAGGTTGCGCAGCCGCAGCAGCGTCTCGAGCAGCCGGTGGTTGTCCCGCTGGTGCAGTCCGATCGACGGCTCGTCCAGCACGTAAAGCACCCCGACCAGGCCCGAGCCGATCTGGGTGGCCAGCCTGATCCGCTGCGCCTCGCCGCCCGCCAGCGTGGCCGACGCCCGGTCCAGGGTCAGGTAGTCGAGCCCGACGTCGAGCAGGAAGCCCATCCTGGCGTTGACTTCCTTCACGATCCGCTGCGCGATCTGCTGGTCCCGCTCGGAAAGCTCCAGGGTGAGCAGGAGCTTGGCCAGCTCCCCGATGGGCAGCGCGCAGAGCTCGGCGATGGACCTGCCGTCCACGCTGACCGCCAGTGACACTGGCTTCAGCCGGGCGCCGTGGCACGACGGGCACGGCACTTCGCGCATGTACCCGGCGAACTTCTCCCGGCTGGAGTCTGATTCCGCCTCGGAGTGCCGCCGCTCAACCCAGGGGATGACACCCTCGAAGTTCGTGTAGTAGGAGCGCTGCCGGCCGTAACGGTTCTTGTACCGCACGTGCACCTGCAGGTCGTAGCCGCGGAGCAGGGCGTTGCGTGCCTTGGCGGGCAGCTTGGCCCACGGCGTGTCCATCCGGAACCCGAGGGTCTCAGCGAGGGCCTCGATCAGCCGGTCGAAGTAGTCGCTGTTGTGACCGCTGCCCCACGGCGCCAGGGCCCCGTCAGCGAGGGACTTGGACTCGTCAGGGACGATCAGCTCCGGGTCGACCTCGAGCTTGGTGCCCAGCCCGGTGCAGTCCGGGCAGGCGCCCCAGGGCGAGTTGAACGAGAACGAGCGCGGCTCAAGCTCGTCGAAGGACAAGTCGTCGTACAGGCAGGCCAGGTGCTCGGAGTACATCCGCTCCCGGTGCGGGTCGTTCTCCGGCAGGTCGATGAAGTCAAGCACGATGACCCCGGCCGACAGCCCGAGCGCGGTCTCCACCGAGTCGGTCAGCCTGCGCCGCGCGGTGTCCTTGACCGCGAGCCGGTCGACGATCACCTCGATGTCGTGCTTTTCTGACTTCTTCAGCGCCGGAAGCTCGCCGGACAGAACCTCGTCAAGCCGCACGATGGTGCCGTCCACCCGGGCGCGCGAGTAGCCCTTGGTCTGCAGCTCCCTGAGCAGCTCACCGTACTCACCCTTGCGGCCGCGGATCACCGGGGCGAGCACCTGGAACCTGGTGCCTTCCTCGAGCTCGAGCACCCGGTCCACGATCTGCTGCGGGGTCTGCCTGGCGATCGGCCGGCCGCAGATCGGGCAGTGCGGCTTGCCGATCCTGGCGTACAGCAGCCGGAGGTAGTCATACACCTCGGTGATGGTGCCGACGGTGGACCGAGGGTTCCGGCTGGCGGACTTCTGGTCGATCGAGACTGCGGGCGACAGCCCGTCGATGAAGTCCACGTCCGGCTTGTCCATCTGGCCAAGGAACTGCCGCGCGTAGGCGGACAGCGACTCCACGTACCGGCGCTGGCCTTCGGCGAAGATGGTGTCGAAGGCCAGGCTTGACTTGCCAGAACCGGACAGCCCCGTAAACACGATCATGGCGTCCCGCGGCAGCTCAAGCGAGACATCCTTCAGGTTGTGCTCGCGGGCGCCGCGAACGACAAGCCGGTCAGCCACTGCGCCTCTACTCTCTTAGGGCTCTGGGATAGAGATGGACGGGTCGCTTGGCGATGGTAGCCGGGGGGTCTGACATTTTCGGGAAGTCGCCGCTTGCGGGCCACGCCGCCACTCCTCAGGAGCACCGGATCAGCCGCCGTTATGCCCGCCCCCGTTCCCTTCCACGATAGCGAAGGATGCCAAGATGCGCCGGACGGGTCAGAAGTCGGCGGAGGTGCCGGCCCTGAGCCGCCGGGCCTGGCGGTAGACGTAACTTGCGGCGGCGAGGTCCTCGGCGGCCAGGCCGAGCGATTCGAACAGGGTGATCTCACCGTCATCGGCGCGGCCCCTGGCCGTCCCGGCCAGGAGCTCGCCGAGCTCGGCGCGGACCGGGTTGACCGCTCCCTCGGCCCGGGCGAGCAGGTAGTCCCCCGCCTCGTTACGCACCGACTCGCGGCTGTCGGCGAACAGGGCCGCCTCGGCCATGGTCGCGGTGTCGATCTCGCGGTCGCCGGGCAGGCACGCGCCGACCGCGTTCACGTGCGTACCCGGGGCTAGCCAGCCGCGGCGCAGCACCGGGCGGGGCGACGTGGTGGCGGTCACCACGATGCCCGCGCCCGCGACCGCCTCGGGCACCGCGTCGTGGGCGCTGACCGGCAGGCCAAGCTGAGCGGCCAGCTCGGCCGCCACCTCGCGGGCCCGGGCCAGGTCGCGTCCGGCAATGCGGATCCCGGTCAGCATCCGGGTCGCGGCCACGGCGTGCGCGTGCGCCCGGCCCTGCACGCCGGTCCCGATGATCGCCAGTTCGGTGGCCTCCGGCCTGGCCAGCAGGCCGGTCGCCACGGCGGAGACCGCGGCGGTCCTGATCTCGGTGACCGCCGACGCGTTCACCAGGGCCACGGGCTCGCCGGTGTCCGCCGCGAACAGCAGCACCCCGCCCTGGTGCGCGTCCTTGCCCAGGGCCGGGTTGCCCGGCGAGATGCAGATCGCCTTCAGCCCGTAAAGACCGTACCCGGGGCCTGAGCCGTAGGCGGGCATCAGCGCCATGAAGCCGGCCGCGTCCCTTGGCCTGACGATGGTCCGCAGCGGCTGCTGCAGGCGGCCGGCCGCCAGCTCGGTCAGCGCCTCGCGCATCACGTCCGCGCATTCCCGGTAAGGCAGCAGCTCACGGACGTGGTGGCCGGCCAGGACGAGAATCTTCACGCGGGTCTCCAGCAGGGTCGGCGTTCACCACGGGGAGCAAGGCGCCGGCGTGGGCGCTGGTGCCAAGACTCGTTCGGTATAGGTTTTAGAGGTGACTTACTCGGGAGACGTACGTGTCGGCGGATCGCCCGACACCCGTGAGATAGACGGCCTGACGGTGACCAAGATAGCCGTGGGTCCCATGGACAACAATGCCTACCTGCTCCGATGCACCAGCACCGGTCAGGCCATCTTGATCGACGCGGCCAACGAGGCTGGCCGGCTGATCGAGCTGATCGGCGATGTGCCGGTCGGCGCGATCGTGACCACGCACCAGCATGCCGATCACTGGCAGGCGCTCGCTGAGGTGCAGAAGCACACCGGGGCAGAGGTGGTCGCGCACCCGGACGACGCGGACGGGCTGCCGGTCCCGGCGGGCCGCCTGGTCAGGCACGGTGACGTGCTGACCTTCGGCGACGCCGTGGTGTCCTTCATCCATCTGCGCGGGCACACGCCAGGCAGCATCGCGGTCTGCTACGACGCCGGCGGCCGGCTGCCCGCTGAGCCGCACCTGTTCACCGGGGACTCGCTCTTCCCCGGCGGGGTGGGCAAGACGAACTCGGCCGCGGACTTTACCTCCCTGCTCGACGACGTGAGCCAGCGCCTGTTCGACCCGCTGCCCGACGCGACCTGGGTCTATCCGGGCCACGGCAGGGACACCACCCTGGGCGCGGAGCGCCCTCACCTCGGCGAGTGGCGCGACCGCGGCTGGTGACCCTGGCGGCTGCTTACCGGTCCCCGGCCCGCCGTTTCGGCCGGTCCGGGCGGAGGGCCATGGGCAGGCTCGGGTCGCAGGCCCGGGCCACCCCGGCCTGCAGCCGGCCGAGGACTATGGCCCAGGCGCCCTCCATGAATTCCGCCTGGCCGGCCCCCTCGACCAGCTGGTGCACCTCGACGTGGGCGCCCGACTCGCTCGGCGTGACCCGGAGGTACCCGGTCAGCTCCCCGCCGGGGACGGGCACGTTACCGTCTTCGAAGTCCCAGCGCATGACGATGAGCTCGGGCGGGACGACGAGCTCGTACCGGCCGCGCACGATCGTCCCCCACTCCATCGTGCAGGCGAAGCGCCCGTCTTCGATGGTCACGGGCACGCCCAGCCAGCGGGAGTAGACCGCCGGATCAGTGAAGGCGGCGAACGTCACCGGCTGGCTGGTGCTGACATCTGTGCTGGCCACCACGACGGGCCTGGTGCGCACGCGGCAGGCGGCCCGTTCCGGGGCGTCATCGGCGTTGATCCATTTGCTTGGGCTCTGCACGGCGGCATGCAGGCCGCGGAGGGTGTCCTGGCAGGCGCGGTAGCGGCGCGAGGTGCCGACCGCGGTGCTCGCGGCCAGCTCCGCCCCCCGCAGGACCGCCAGGTGCTGGGAGATCGTCGGCTTGCTGACCGGGAAGGCGGCCGCGATATCTCCCGCCGATAGCTCCCGGTCCCAGATCAGGGTCAAGATCTCGCGGCGGATCGGCGAACTCAGCGCCGCCAGCACCTTCTGGATATCCCGCACCTTGCCTCCCGATGCCCCCCAACTATACGATGGCGGCCCATCCGGTCCCGGGGACAGCTAGCGGATACGCAGGGCCAGGAAGAAATCCACCTGGTCATCCAGCGAGGACAGATCACGTCCGGTCAGCTCCTCGATCCGCCTGATCCGGTAGCGCACGGTGTTGACGTGCACGTACATCGCCGTGGCGCAGACGTTCCAGGAACCGGAGCAGGCCAGGAATTCTCGCAGCGTGGACAGCAGCTCGGCCCGGTGCTGCTGGTCGTAGTCCAGCAGCGGACCGAGCATGCGCTCGCGGAAGGACCGCAGGACGCTGCCAGGGACGGTGGCGAGCAGGAGCTCGTGCGAGGCCACCTCGTCCGAGGTGACGATCGTGACGGCCGACTCTGAGCGCAGCGCGGCGAGCCGCCGCGCGCTGCTCGCCTCGTGCAGCGCACCTGACAGCGCGGCTACTCCGGTGACGGGTGCGCTGACGCCGACGCTGAGCCTGACCCGGGAGCGATCGGCCGCCACGGCCGGGCGCGCCTCCTGCATCCGGTCCGCGAGCACGCGGGCGGCCGAGCCGTCGTCGGTTCCCGGCGGCAGCGTTCCCAGCGGCAGCGGGACGAGGACGATGATCTCGTCGCCGAGCGGGCCGGCCAGCGTTCCCTCCGCCAGCGGCAGGGTCAGCTCCTCGGCGAGCTCGTACCGCCAGCGACCGGTGTCCTGGCCGGCCAGCCGGTCCGCCTGCGCGTACACCGCGGCGACGAGGTATCGGCCGTCGGGCGGCAGCCCCACCGCCCGCATCAGGGAAGCGATCTCGACCGGGGCGGCCCCTTCCGCTCCCCCGGCCGCGAGCATGGTAATGATCGCCTCGGCCAGCTTGCGGTCCCCGGTCCGGCTGGCATCGAGCCTGGCCCGCTCGAGCGCCACGTCCGCGATGAGTTCGGCGACGGATTCACGCAGTTCGTGCGGCCAGTCTTGCTCGCGTCCCGCGCAGGCCAGGAACCAGCTGGTGATGCGCGGCTCGCCGCCCACGCCGAACAGCGAGTACGCCCCGGTACCGCCGGCCAGCCCGGTTACCTCGGCCGGCAGCCGGTCCGCCTTGAGGAACTCACACGCCAGCCCGAGCGCGACCGGCCTGGGCAGCGACCCCCCGGTCCCGCCCACCAGCCGGCCCGTCGGGGTCAGCAGCCAGCACTCGGCGCCGAGCTCGCGGCCGATCAGGCGGAACATCGCGTCCAGGCCCGCTCCCTGTGCCACCGCGGACAGCAGCAGCCTGCGCCGTCCGAGCACCCGGGTCATCGCGGTGGCCCGGTCTCCGTTCAGCCGCCGCCCGACCTCCTCGGTGACCACGGCGAACGAGGTCTCGGGCGGCACCGCGAGCAGGGTGACGCCGTGCCGCCCGCACGCCTGGATGACCTCGGGCGGTACCTGGCCCAGGGCCTCCCCGGCCCCGAGAACCGCGGTTCCCGCCTCGGCCAGGACGGTCACGAACCGCTCGGCGTCGCCCGGCCCGCGGCACCACATCATGCCGGTCAGGACCAGGTCCCCTGGGGTCAGGTAGCGGCCGGGATCGGGCAGGTCGGTGGTGTAGACATGGGTGATCGCGCGGTCCAGGCCGGCCACGTCCGTCAGCAGCCGCAGACCGAGGCCCGGCAGGTCAAGCAGGTCCCGTACGCGCAAGGAATCACCTCCAGGCGCCGAAGCGTTCCCGCGCACCCTAGCTGGCCATTGTTTAGCGAAAGCTACAAAATGACGTGAGTCAGGTTACCTCTGTTCGTGGCCAGGCGGCTACCGGTGATTCGGCCGGCCCTGATTGGATGCTCGCATGGCCGACTCCAGCCCGCTGGCCGCCTTCGACGTGGCCCCCGCCGAGGCCGCCGAGCGGGATGTCCTTGACTGCTGCGCCAGCCGCGCCTTCGCCCAGGCGATCACCGCCGGGCGTCCCTACCGGGACCCAGCGGCCCTCGACGCCGCCGTGGACACCGCGTTCGCCTCCTTGAGCTGGGACGATATCGTCGAGGGCGTGAGCGCGCATCCGCAGATCGGCGACCGGGCCGGCCCCGTCGGCCCCGTCGACCCCGTCGGCCCCGTCGGACCCGCCTGGTCGGCGGCCGAGCAGTCAGGCGCCACCGCGGCCAGCGAGGTGGTGCGGCAGGGCCTGGCGGCAGGCAACCTGGCCTACCAGGAGCGCTTCGGGCACGTCTTCCTGATCTGCGCCACCGGGCTTTCCGGGGCGGAGATGCTGGCGCGGCTGCGGGCCCGGCTTGATCATGACGACAATACGGAACGGGCCGTGGTGCGGGCCGAACTGCTGAAGATCACGCACCTGCGGGTGGCGAAGCTGCTGAGCCAATGACCCTGTCCACGCATGTGCTCGACGCGACGACCGGACGTCCCGCGGCCGGACTCCAGATCCGGCTCGAGCGGGCCGGCCAGGAGGGATGGGTGCCGGCCGGAGCGGGCACGACCGGCCCCGACGGACGCCTGCGGCTGCCCGGCGACACCGTCCTTCCTGGCGATACCGTCCTTCCCTGCGGGGTCTACCGGATTACCTTCGGCACGGGGGCGTACTTCACCGCGCGCGGAACGGCCACCTTCTACCCGGAGGTCTCGGTCACCGTCGCGATGACCGAGCCGGACGAGCACTATCACGTGCCGCTGCTGCTGAGCCCGTTCGCCTATTCCACCTACCGGGGGAGCTGAACCATGGCCATCGTGCTTGGCGCCAACCAGTACGGGAAGGCGGAGATACGCCTCCTGCACGTGCACCGCGACGGTCCCCCTGATGTCATCACGGACCTGAACGTCAGCGTCACCCTGGCCGGCCAGCTGACCGCGACCCACCTGTCCGGCGACAACGCGGCGGTGCTGACCACCGACGCGCAGAAGAACACCGTGTACGCGTTCGCCCAGGAGCACGGCGTCGGCGCGATCGAGGATTTCGCCCTGCGGCTGGCCCGGCATTTCGTCGCGTCGCAGGCGGCGATCACCCTCGCCCGGGTCACCGTGGAGCAGTACCCGTGGGAGCGGCTCGACGGCCACGCCTTCGTCCGGTCAGGTGCGGAGATCAGGACCGCGACGGTCAGCCATGACGGCACGGATTCCTGGGTAGTCAGCGGGCTGCGCGACCTGACCGTACTCAAATCGGCCGGGTCGGAGTTCTGGGGGTTCGCCCGGGACCGCTACACCACGCTGGCGCCGACCTCGGACCGGATCCTGGCCACCGCGGTGCAGGCCCGGTGGCGGCACGCACGGCCGGAGGCGGCAGGAGGATGGGCGGAGTCCTACGGCGCGGCGCGGGAGGCGATGCTGGCGGCCTTCGCCGGCACGCACAGCTACTCGCTGCAGCAGACGCTGTTCGCCATGGGCCAGCGGGTGCTCGCCGCCCGGCCCGAGATCGCCGAGATCAGGCTGGCGCTGCCCAACAAGCACCACTTCGACGTCGACATGTCGCCGTTCGGCCTGCCCAACACCGGTGCGGTGTACTCCGTCTCTGACCGGCCCTACGGGCTCATCGAGGGCACGATCATCCGTGACGACGCTCCGCCCGCCGGGAAAGCCTGGTAGCGGGGCGATGGATTTCCTGCAGCCCGGCTCGCTCGCCGGGGCGCTCGCGGCCAAGGCCGAGCGGCCCGGGGCGGTGCCCATCGCGGGCGGAACCGACGTCATGGTCGAGATCAACTTCGACACCCGGCGGCCCGATGCCCTGCTCGACCTGAACCGGGTACCCGAGCTGGCCTCCTGGGAGCGGGACGGCGGTCAGGTCCGCCTCGGCGCCGGGCTGACCTACGCCCGGCTGCTGGCCGAGCTCGGCACCGTGCTGCCCGGCCTGGCGATGGCCGCCCGGACCATCGGATCGGAGCAGATCCGCAACCGCGGCACGATCGGCGGCAACCTCGGCGCCGCCTCGCCGGCCGGGGACTGTCACCCGGTCCTGCTCGCCGCCGGGGCGTCCGTGCAGGTCATGTCCGTCCGGGGCGCCCGGCTGATCCGGGCGGAGGATTTTTACCTGGGCCCCAAGCGGAACGCGCTGGCGGCGGACGAGCTGATCACCGCGGTGCTCGTCCCGATCGCCCGCGGGCCCCAGCAGTTCGCCAAGATCGGCTCGAGGAACGCGATGGTCATCGCGGTCTGCGCGTTCGCGCTTGACCTGCGGCCCGGTACCTGGGTGGGGACCGGTATCGGCTCGGCGGGCCCGACCCCGCTGCGGGCCCGCGCCGCCGAGGAGTACCTGGCCGGGGCACTGACTGAATCGGGCCTGTGGTCATCGGCCGCCCCGCTGCCTGACCCGGTCGCCGCCCGGTTCGGCGAGCTGGTCGCGCAGGCGGCGCGGCCGATCGACGACGTGCGCGGCACCGCCGCCTACCGCAGGCACGCCCTGGCCGTGCTGGCCCGGCGCACGCTGGCGTGGGCCTGGGGCGCGTTCCGTCAGGAAGGACTGCGATGCGGGTGACGATGACGGTCAACGGCCAGCCGGCCACGGCCGATGACGTGTGGGAAGGCGAGAGCCTGCTGTTCGTGCTCCGGGAGAGGCTCGCCCTGCCGGGTTCGAAGAACGCCTGCGAGCAGGGCGAGTGCGGATCGTGCACGGTCCTGCTCGATGACGTGCCCGTCTGCGCCTGCCTGGTGGCGGCCGGCCAGGCGCAGGGCCGCGAGGTCGTCACGGTCGAGGGCCTGGCCGGGCCCGCTGGCGAGCTGCACCCGGTCCAGCAGGCGTTCATCGACGCGGGCGCCGTGCAGTGCGGATTCTGCACCCCCGGGCTGATCGTGCAGGCCTACAGCTTCCTGCGGCCGGGGGGTACCCTGCCCGCCGATCCGGACATCAGGGAAGCGCTGGCCGGCAACCTGTGCCGGTGCACGGGTTACGAGAAAATCCTGGACGCGGTGCGGCTGGCCGCCACCCGGATGGCCGGGGACGCCCGGTGACCGGGTCCGGGGCATGGGTGATCGAGAACTGCGCCATCGCCACCATGGACGGCTCCCGGGACGATCAGAGCGGCACCGAGTACCGCAGCGGCCACGTCGTGCTGGCCGACGGAGTCATCACCGCGGTGGGCGAGGGGCCTGCCGGGGACCTGCCCGACGGCGCGCGGCGGGTGGACGGCACCGGGTGCCTGGCCACCCCGGGCCTGATCAACACGCACCATCACCTGTACCAGTGGCTCACCCAGGGACGGGCCCAGCAGTCCATCTTGTTCGACTGGCTCACCGAGCTTTACCCGGTCTGGGCCCGCATCGACGCCGGTCAGGTCCACGCCGCGGCCACCGCGGGGCTGGCCTGGCTGGCCCTGTCCGGCTGCACCACCAGCACCGATCACCATTACATTTTCCCGCGATCCGGTGCGGACAGCGACGCGCTGGCGGCGGAGATCGACGCGGCCCGCCGGGTGGGCTTGCGCTTCCATCCGTGCCGCGGCTCGATGGACCTGGGCCGGTCCGCCGGCGGGCTGCCGCCCGACGAGATCGTGGAGGACACCGACGCGGCCCTGGCCGCGACCGAAGACGCCGTGCGCCGCTTCCACGATCCCTCCCCCGGCGCCATGGTGCGGGTGGCGGCGGCGCCCTGCTCCCCCTTCTCGGTGAGCTCCAGGCTCATGCGCGAGACCGCCAGCCTGGCCCGCGACCTGAACGTCCGGCTGCACACGCACCTGGCCGAGACCCGTGAGGAAGACGCGTACTGCCGGCAGACGATGGGCCGCACCCCCGCCGAGTACGCCGAGGAACTCGGCTGGCTGGGCGACGACGTCTGGCTGGCGCACTGCGTGCACCTGGACGAGGCCGCGGTCGAGCGGTTCGCCGTCACCGGCACCTCGGTCGCGCACTGCCCGAGTTCGAACGGCCGGCTCGGCTCGGGGATCGCCCCGGTCCGCCGGCTGCTGCGGGCCGGGGCCGCGGTGGGCCTGGGAGTGGACGGCCCGGCCTCGAGCGAAGGCACCTCGCTGGCCGGGGAGATGCGCCAGGCCCTGCTGGCCGCCCGGGTCCGCGGCTCCTGCGGGCCGGCCGCGCTGACCGCGCGACAGGCGCTGTGGCTCGGGACCCGTGGCGGCGCCCGCTGCCTGGGCCGGGCGGACGAGATCGGTGCCCTGCGGCCCGGCATGCTGGCCGATCTCGCGGTGTGGCGGGTCGACACCCTCGCGCACGACGCGATCGCGGCCTGGGGCGACCCGGTCGCGGCGCTCGTGCTCGGACCGCCCGCACCGCTCGAGCTCCTGCTGGTCGGAGGCGCGCCGGTGGTCGAAGGCGGCGAGCTGCGCACCACCGACGTGACCGCGGCCGCCCGCGACGTGCGGGCCGCACGGCAGCGGCTGGGAGCGTACCGGTGACACGGCCGGCCGGCACCGTGACGACGCGCCGGGACACCGCCGGCCAGGTGGGCGACAGCCCGGTCCGCCCGGACGGCAGGCAGAAGGTGACCGGGGAGTTCGCCTATTCCTCCGACCTGTGGCTGGACGGGATGTTGTGGGGCGCCACCTTGCGCAGCCCGCACCCCCGGGCCCTGATTACCCATCTCGATATCAGCGCGGCGCTGGCGCTGCCCGGAGTGGCCGCCGTGCTGACCCACCAGGACGTGCCGGGGCTCAAGACCTACGGGCTCGAGCACAAAGACCAGCCGGTCCTCGCCATCGACCAGATCAGGTACCAGGGCGAGCCGGTGGCCCTGGTGGCGGCCGACCATCCGGAAACGGCCCGCCGGGCCGTGGCCAGGATCAGGACCGGGTACCGCGAGCTGGCGGCGCTGACCGACCCGCGGGCGGCGCTGGCGGCGGACGCGCCGCCACTGCACCAGGGCGGCAACCTCGTCCGCCGGGTCCGCATCCGCACCGGTGACGCTGATCCGCACGCGGACGTGGTGGTCAGCGGCGAGTACCAGGTCGGCATGCAGGACCAGGCCTTCCTCGGACCGGAGTCCGGCCTGGCGGTCCCGGCCGAGGACGGCGGCATCGACCTGTTCGTGGCGACCCAGTGGCTGCACGCGGACCGCGGCCAGGTCGCCGCGAGCCTGGCCCTGCCCGAGGACAAGGTACGCGTGACGCTGTCCGGTGTCGGCGGCGCGTTCGGAGCCAGGGAAGACCTGTCCATGCAGATCCACGCCTGCCTGCTGGCCCGGCAAACCGGCAAGCCGGTCAAGATGGTCTACTCGCGGGAGGAGTCCTTCTTCGGCCACGTGCACCGGCACCCGGCCTCGCTCAGGTACGAGCACGGCAGCACCGCTGACGGCACGCTCGTCTACGTCAAGGCCGACATCGTCCTGGACGGCGGCGCGTACGCGTCGAGCTCCCCCGCCGTCGTGGCGAATGCGGCAACCCTCGGTATCGGCCCCTATCAGGTGCCCAACGTGGTCATGGACTGCTCCGCCGCCTACACCAACAACCCGCCGTGCGGCGCGATGCGCGGGTTCGGCGCCGTCCAGGCGTGCTTCGCGTATGAGTCGCAGATGGACAAGCTGGCCGCGGCGCTCGGCCTGGATCCGGTGGACCTGCGCATCAAGAACGCGATGCGAGAGGGCTCGGTGATGCCCACCGGCCAGGTGGTGGACTCGGCGGCGCCGGTGGCCGAGATCCTCCGGCTGGTACGGTCCCGTCCGCTGCCGCCTGTCATCGCGGGGCCGGACCTGCGGACGCTGCCCGGAGGGGTGTCCAACGCCACCCACGGCGAGGGGGTGGTCCGCGGCGTGGGCTACGCGATCGGGATCAAGAACGTCTGCTTTTCCGAGGGTTTCGACGACTACTCGACCGCCCGGGTGCGGCTGGAGCTGGCCGGCGGCGAGCCGGTGGTCCAGATCCAGACCGCCGCCGCGGAGGTGGGCCAGGGCCTGGTCACCGTCCTGGGGCAGATAGCCAGGACCGAACTCGGCGTCGAGCAGGTGGTGATCCTGCCCGCCGACACCTCCATCGGCAGCGCAGGCTCCTCCTCCGCGTCCCGGCAGACCTACGTCACCGGCGGCGCGGTGCGGGCCGCCTGCCAGCAGGTGCGCGAGCAGATCTTCCGCCGGGCCAGGTTGTGCCACCCCGGCGCCGGGGACAAGCTGACGCTGTCGGGCGGCAAGGTCCTTACCCTCGGCGGCAGCGTCATCGCCGGGCTTGGCGACCTGCTCGGCCAGCCCGCCGAGCAGACGGTGACCTGGCGGCACCGGCCCACGCATCCGCTGGACCCCGAGACCGGCCAGGGCACCGCGCACGTGCAGTACGCCTTTGCCGCGCATCGCGCCGTCGTGGACGTGGACACCGAGCTCGGCCTGGTGAAGGTGGTCGAGATCGCCACCGCGCAGGACGTCGGCAAGGCGATGAACCCGCAGGCGGTGCAGGGACAGATCCACGGCGGCATCGCCCAGGGGCTGGGCCTGGCCATCATGGAGGAGATCCAGGTCACAGACGGCGTAGTCCGGAACCCCTCGTTCACCGACTACCTGATCCCCACCATCTTGGACATGCCGCCGGTGCGGCTCGACGTGCTCGAGCTGGCCGACCCGCACGCCCCCTACGGCCTGCGCGGTGTGGGCGAGCCGCCCACGATCTCCTCCACCCCCGCGGTGGTCGCCGCCATCCGCGCGGCCACCGGCCTGGACCTGCGCCGGGTGCCCGTGCGCCCCGAGCACATCACAAGGACCTGATCACATGCCGCACATGTTCCTGAACGGAGCCGGGATGCGCGGCGGGGCGCTGCATCACCTGCTGGCCGGAGCGCCGCTGATCACCGAGACCCGGACCGCGCCGCGCTACCTGCTGTACTCCGCCGGGGACCGCTATCCGGCCATGCAGCCGTCCCCGGACGGTGCCGCGATCGCCGGCGAGGTGTACGACCTGCCCCTGGACGTGCTCCGCGACCGCCTGCTCCCGGCCGAGCCGCCAGAACTCGAACTCGGCGTGATCGAGCTCGCCGACGGCAGCGCCGCCCTCGGCATGCTGCTGCGCCGTCCGTGCCCCGCGATGGACGACCTGACCGACATCACCGGCTACCGCAGCTGGCGCGCCTACCTGGACCGTCACGGCGGAAAGTGAACCCCGGGGGGCGGCTCAGCTGGCGACGAAGATCATTCCCTGCGGCTCGAGGCGGGCGCCGTGGGTCCAGACCCGGGTGATCTGGCCGGTGTACATGTTGAGCTGGCCTAGGTAGTTCGCCGGGTACCCGGGGCCCGGGCAGGTGGCGGGAGCCCCGTTCGCGTCGCACGGGGTCACCGCCACGAACGCGGTGCCCGGCCAGAACCTGCCGGAGACGGCGTCGACGGTGTCGCCGCTGGTGTCGGAGGCGAAGAACGTCCCGTGCCAGGATGTCGCCCAGGCGGTGTCGTCGACCGACTGGGACAGGCTCAACACCGACAGGTGCCGGGCCCCGCGCAGGTAGATCTGCTCCTTGTCGCCCTGGCTGGTCAGCATGAAGTCACTGGCGAAACGGGGCGCGGACCACGGCACCACCTCGTTGGAGTCGGGGTCGGTCAGGCCCAGCTTGACCCGTTTCCAGGCGTGCGGGCCGTTGACGGCGGTGGCCGTGGACTCGTCGTAGAACAGGGCGTGGATGTAGGCCACGTGGTTGTAAGGGTCCAGGCTCACCGAGTACACGGCCGGGTAAGCCGGGTTCGGCGCGGCCGCCCCGGTGGTGCCGGGCGCGGAGGCGCTGATCAGCATCTGGCCGCGGTAGAAGGAGATGGCGTCCGTGCCGCCGTGGTGCGGCAGCGGCTTGTTGTAGTAGTAGTGCCCGACCCGGCCGGACCACGGGTCGATGCGGTAGAGGCTGGAGTTCGCGTCCTCGTTCACCGTGGCGATGACCGCCCCGGTAGCCGGGTCGGCGGTGAGGCCGTCGCACTTGCCCCGCACGTCCCACTGCCTGACGACCTGGCCGGCCCGGGTGAACTCGACGATCGTGCTGTCCCGGTTCCCGTCGGTGCTGGCCTGTCCCTGCGGGCCGACCCCGTTCTGGAATCCGGTGAAGAGGTAGCCGCCGGCCGTGGTTATATCGTCCGGCAGGGTCAGTCGCTCCCAGTGCCGCTTACTCGATCCGGCCTTGGTGTACCAGTGGTGCAGGCTCTGCCCGGACAGGATCTGGCGGATGTCGTAGCTCGGCCTGGCCTGGCCTGCGCTGGCCGGCTGCGCCATCGCGGGCAGGGCCACGGCCGCGAGGATCGCCGCCGCCGAGCCGACCACCGTGATCATCTTCGCGGCGCGTCTTGTGGCCGCGTGTGCTGCGACTTTGCGCATGTCCAGGCCCCTCTGTCGGATTGTGTCCACTTCTAGCGGATATCTCGGGTGCCCGGGCGGCCATCGGGTGGCCCGAAAGTGAACGGAAGACGAAATGATCATGCTCGCTGGGGGCAGGGCTGGGGTGGGTTACCCGGCGCGGGCGGGCGGGCTGTGGCTGCGCAGGACCTTGCTCTGGTCCCGGTTCCACGCCGTGGTGGTCCCGTCGGGATGGCGGACCAGCGTCCAGCCCATCCGGTGGATCATCACCTGATGGTGGAAGAAACACAGCAACAAGCAGTTATCCAGGCTGGTCACGCCGCCGTGGCCCTTATGCCGCAAATGGTGCACCTCACACGCCGACGCCGGCTGGTGACACCCGCCGGCCCACTGGCAGTGCTGGTCCCGGCGCTTGACCGCGTTGCGGATCCCCGCCGGGACATCATCGGAGTACCCGACGTCCAGCGGCAGGCTCGGCCCGGCCAGCCGCGCACCCAGCTGCTCCCGGCGCAAGAACGACGCCAGCCCGCCCGGACCCGACACCAGCGCCACGGCCTTGCCGATGATGAGCCGCTCCAGCGCCTCCCGGGTGAGCGTGTCCGGGGCGGACAGCAGGACCTGGAGGGCCTGCGGGGTCACCGGGTCCGGGGCGGCCGCGGCGGGGTCGGGGTCGGGGTGAGGGTCGGGGTCGGGGCGCCCGTGGCGGGCGAGCCGGACGCAGAGCCGGACCAGGTCGTCAAGGACCGTGTAGTTGACCTCGCCGGTCACCACCGGGGTGATGGACGCGTCGCACGCGAACCCCTCGGCGGCCTCCCCGTCGAGCCAGGCGGCGCCGTCCCCGCCGGCCACCGACGCGGCGGCGCGGTGCCCGGCCCACTGGGCCCGGACCCGCTCGGTCCACTCCTTTTGCAGCGTGGAGTCAGCGTCCAGGACCATCAGGTCGGCCAGCGTGATGTGCGCCCAGACCCGGGCGGGCTGCCCGGCCCGCTCGGGCAGCAGGCCCGCGCTGACCAGCCGGTGCATCGCCTCCGCGAGCGCATCATGG
>JBEKGC010000078.1:0-39845 GCA_050013055.1 Streptosporangiaceae bacterium | reverse complement strand
GGCATCGAGACCAAGGGCGGCATCTTCACCAAGCTGATCGAGCGGAACACCACCATCCCGACCAAGCGCTCGGAGATCTTCACCACCGCCGAGGACAACCAGCCGTCGGTGCAGATCCAGGTGTTCCAGGGTGAGCGCGAGATCGCCGCGTACAACAAGAAGCTCGGCATGTTCGAGCTGGCCGGGATCGCGCCCGCGCCCCGTGGCGTGCCGCAGGTGGAGGTCACCTTCGACATCGACGCCAACGGCATCGTGAACGTGTCCGCCAAGGACCTGGGCACGGGCAAGCAGCAGTCGGTGCAGATCACCGGCGGGTCCGCGCTGCCCAAGGACGACATCGAGAAGATGGTCAGGGACGCGGAGCAGTACGCCGAGGAGGACCGCAAGCGCCGCGAGGAGGCCGAGGTCCGCAACCAGGCCGACACGCTGGTCTACAGCACGGAGAAGTTCCTCGGCGAGAACGAGGACAAGGTGCCCGACGACATCAAGTCCGAGGTCCGCGAGGCCCTGGCCGAGGTGAAGAAGGCGCTGGAGAGCAACGACACCGACGCCATCAAGTCGGCCAGCGAGAAGGCCGCGCAGGTCAGCCAGAAGATGGGCACGGCCATCTACGCCCAGGCTCAGGCGGCTCAGGCCAACGAGCAGTCAGGCTCGGCTGACGGCCAGGCCACCCAGGCTGACGACGAGGTCGTCGAGGCCGAGATCGTCGACGAGGGCGACGGTAGCGAGCACGGAGCGGCCTGATGCCAGCAGCCGAGGAACCGAGCTCCGGTCCGGTCATTCATGACCACCGGCGCATCGACCCGGTGACCGGTCAGGTTCGGGGTAAGCACGCGGCGTCAAAGCCGGCCGGCACCAGAGGTGCCGGCCGGCCGGCCCCCGCGGCCGATGCCGCGGAACCCGCCGAGTCGACCGGATCCGCCAGGTCCGCCGGATCGCAGGAAGATCAGGACGCCCAGGAAACGCAGAAGTACCCCGAAGAGGTTCCAGAGGTGGTTACATCGGAGGCCGCTCCCGGCGGCCAGCAGCAAGCTCCCGCCGCAGACGGTAAGCAGGCGGGAGATGTCGGGGCCCAGCTCGCGGAGCGGACCGCCGACCTGCAGCGACTGCAGGCCGAGTACGCCAACTACCGGAAGCGGGTCGACCGGGACCGGGCGGCCGTGCGCGAGCAGGCGGTGGCCGGCACGCTGGCCGGGCTGCTGCCCGTGCTCGACGCCATCGACCAGGCCAGGCTGGTGACCTACGGAGACAAGGGCGACCCGTTCGACCCCAAGATTCACGAGGCCCTGACCCATTCGTACTCCTCCGACGTCACCGAGGACACGTGCGTCGAGATCCTGCAGCCCGGCTACAAGGTCGGCGACAGGATCCTGCGCCCCGCCCGGGTGGCCGTCGCGGCCCCCGCGACCGGCCCAGACGGCAGCAGCAACGAACCCGAATGGCCCACCGAGGAAGACAGCTAACCCCAGTGGGTATCCGGACGATTAACCCGTACCGGAGCGAGCCAAAAGCCCGCGGTGCTGCCTGATGAGCACTAAGGACTTCCTCGAGAAGGATTACTACAAGGCCCTGGGGGTCGCCAAGACCGCCAAGCCTGCCGAGATCAAGACGGCGTACCGCAAGCTGGCCCGCAAGTACCATCCGGACGCGAACAAGGGCGACAGCTCGGCTGAGGAGCGCTTCAAGGAGATCTCCGAGGCGTACTCGGTGCTCTCCGACGAGAAGCGGCGCAAGGAATACGACGAGGCTCGCTCGATGTTCGGCGGCGGCTTCCGGGTCCCCACCGCGCAGCGGCCAGGACAGGGCGGCTTCGGCGGCTTCGACCTGGGCGACATCTTCAGCGGCGCCGGCGATGCCGGCGGTCGTCTCGGCGACCTTTTCGGCGGTGTATTCGGCGGCGGCAGCGGCGGCCGCACCACCGCGGCTAACCGACCGCGGCGCGGCGCCGACGTCGAGACCGAGACCACGCTGAGCTTCAGCGACGCGATTGACGGCACCACCGTCGCGCTGCGGCTGACCGGCGAGGGCCCGTGCCCGACCTGCCACGGAACCGGCGCCAAGGCGGGCACGGTCCCCCGGATGTGCCCCTCCTGCCACGGAACGGGTCAGGAGAGCAGGAACCAGGGCAGCTTCGGGATCACCGAGCCGTGCCACGAGTGCCGTGGCCGCGGCATGGTGGTGGACGACCCCTGCCCGACCTGCTCCGGCAGCGGTCACGCGATGAGCTCGCGGACCATCCAGACCCGGATCCCGGCCGGGGTGGCCGACGGCCAGCGGATCAAGATCCCGGCCAAGGGCGCTCCGGGCGAGCGCGGCGGCCCGGCCGGCGACCTGTACGTCCGGGTGCACGTGAAGCCGCACCCGGTGTTCGGCCGGTCAGGTGCCAACCTCACGGTGACCGTGCCGGTCACGTTTGCCGAGCTGGCTCTGGGCGCGGAGGTCAAGGTGCCCTCGCACCGGGGCGCTCCGGTCACCGTGCGGATCCCGCCGGGCACCCCGAACGGGCGCACCTTCCGGGTGGCCGGCAAGGGCGTGCGCCGCAAGGACGGGACGACCGGCGGCATGCTCGTCACCGTCGACGTCATGGTGCCGCAGAACCTGAACGGCAAGGCCCGCAACGCCCTCGAGGAGCTGCGTGAAGCCACCGCCGGGCAGGACCCGCGAGAGGAACTGCTCGAGCGGGCGAAAGAGGCCTGAGAGGAGGCGACGACATGAGCAGCCCTTACGAAATGTCGGACGACCTGCCCGTCTACGTCATCTCCGTGGCCGCCCAGCTCTCCGGCATGCACCCGCAGACGCTCCGCGCCTACGACCGGCTCGGCCTGGTATCACCGGGCCGCAGCCAGGGCCGGGGACGGCGCTATTCGATGCGGGACATCCTGGCGCTGCGTGAAATCCAGCGGCTCTCCCAGGAGGAGGGCGTCAACCTCTCCGGCATCAAGCTGATCCTCGATCAGCACAGGGAACTTGATCAAGCGCGCAGGCTCATCGCCGAGTTGCACGCCGAGATCGGACAGCTGCGCGTCGAGCTCGAGTCCACCCGCGCCGTGGCGGCGCGGCTGGCCGAGCTGCGCCGCAGCGGCAGTGACGCGCGATCAGGGCAGACCGGGCTGGTCCCGGTGCGCAGTGCCCGGGTGGCGGTATGGGAACCGATGACTGGGCCGCCCGGCCAGACCGGCCAGCCCAGAGGAGATAAATGATGGACGACAAGCTAACCCGCAAGAGCCAGGAGGCGCTGTCCGCCGCGGTGCGGCGCGCCGCGGCCGACGGCAGCCCGCAGGTCGAATCGCTGCATCTGCTGCTGGCCCTGCTTGACCAAGCGGACGGTACCACAGGTCCGCTGCTGCGAGCGGTCGGCGCCGACCCGGCGCTGATCGCCAAGCAGGCCGAAGAACGACTGGCCCGGCTGCCGCGGGCCCGCGGCGCCACGCTGAGCGCGCCGGAAATGTCCCGGCCGCTGCTCACCGTGATCTCCACCGCGGCCGGTCGCGCCAAGCAACTCAGTGACCAGTACATCTCCACCGAGCACATGCTGGTCGGCCTGGCCGCCGACGGCGGTGAGGCCAAGGCTGTGCTGACCGCCAACGGCGTCACCCCGGACGCGCTGGTCGAGGCGTTCAGCCAGATCCGCGGCAGCGCGCGGGTCACCAGCGAAGACCCGGAGGACACCTACAAGGCGCTGGAGAAGTACGGGGTCGACCTGACCAAGCAGGCCAGGGACGGCGGACTGGACCCGGTGATCGGGCGGGACGCCGAGATCAGGCGGGTCATCCAGGTGCTCTCGCGGCGGACGAAGAACAACCCGGTGCTCATCGGCGAGCCGGGCGTGGGTAAGACCGCCGTCGTCGAGGGCCTGGCCCAGCGGATCGTGGCCGGCGACGTGCCCACCTCGCTGCGGGACAAGCGGCTGATCGCACTCGACCTGGCCGCCATGGTGGCCGGGGCCAAGTACCGAGGCGAGTTCGAGGAGCGGCTCAAGGCCGTGCTGACCGAGATCAGGGAGAGCGACGGCCAGGTGATCACGTTCATCGACGAGCTGCACACGGTGGTCGGCGCGGGCGCCGCCGAAGGCGCCATGGACGCGGGCAACATGCTCAAGCCGATGCTGGCCCGCGGCGAGCTGCGCATGGTCGGCGCGACCACCCTGGATGAGTACCGCCAGCACATCGAGAAGGACCCCGCGCTTGAGCGCAGGTTCCAGCAGGTGCTCGTGGGTGAGCCCTCCGTCGAGGACACGATCGCGATCCTGCGCGGGCTGAAGGGCCGCTACGAGGCCCACCACCAGGTGCAGATCTCCGACGCGGCGCTGGTCGCCGCGGCCGCGCTGTCCGACCGGTACATCACCGCCAGGTTCCTGCCGGACAAGGCCATCGACCTGGTCGACGAGGCCGCCTCCCGGCTGCGGATGGAGATCGACTCCCAGCCGGTCGAGATCGACGAGCTGCGGCGCGCCGTCGACCGGCTGAAGATGGAAGAACTGGCGCTGGCCAACCAGGAAGACGCGGCCAGCAAGGACCGGCTCGAGCGGCTGCGCGCCACCATGGCCGACCGGCAAGAGCAGCTGGACGCGCTGGTCGCGCGCTGGGAGCAGGAGAAGTCCGGCCTGAACAAGGTGGGCGAGCTGAAGAAGCGGCTCGACGACCTGGAGGGCCAGGCCGAGCGGGCGCAACGCGACGGTGACTACGAAGCCGCCTCCCGGCTGCTCTACGGGGAGATACCCGCCGTCAAGGAGGAGCTTGATGTGGCGAGTACCGCGGCTCGTTCGGCCCCATTGGACGGATCGCAGGCCGGAAGCTCCGCTACGGCGCCCATGGTGAAGGAAGAGGTCGGCCCGGACGACGTCGCGGACGTGGTGTCTTCCTGGACCGGCATCCCGGCCGGGCGGCTGCTCGAGGGGGAAACCGCCAAGCTGCTCCGGATGGAGTCCGAGCTGGGCCAGCGGGTGATCGGCCAGACGCGAGCCGTGCAAGCGGTCTCCGACGCGGTCCGGCGGGCCCGGGCCGGAGTGTCCGACCCCGACCGGCCGACCGGCTCGTTCCTGTTCCTCGGGCCGACCGGTGTCGGCAAGACGGAGCTGGCCAAGGCGCTCGCGGAGTTCCTGTTCGACGACGAGCGGGCGTTGACCCGGATCGACATGAGCGAGTACGGCGAGAAGCATTCGGTCGCCCGGCTCATCGGCGCCCCGCCCGGCTACGTGGGCTACGAGGAAGGCGGCCAGCTCACCGAGACGGTACGGCGCAGGCCCTACTGCGTGGTGCTGCTCGACGAGGTGGAGAAGGCGCACCCTGAGGTCTTCGACGTGCTGCTCCAGGTGCTCGACGACGGGCGGCTCACCGACGGGCAGGGCCGCACGGTCGACTTCAGGAACACCATCTTGGTGCTGACCTCGAACCTCGGGTCCCAGTTCATCGCCGATCCCGCCTTCGGCGACGAGACGGCCAAGCGGGACGCGGTGATGGCCGCGGTCCGGGCCGCGTTCAAGCCCGAGTTCCTGAACCGGCTCGACGACGTGATCGTGTTCGACGCGCTGTCCACCAGTGAGCTCACCCAGATTGTCGACCTGCAGGTCGACCGGCTGGCCGCGCGGCTGGCCGGGCGGAGGCTGACGCTGACGGTGACCCCCGCGGCGAAGGAATGGCTAGCCCTGACGGGATTCGACCCGGTGTACGGCGCCCGGCCGCTGCGCCGCCTTATCCAGTCCGCCGTCGGCGACCAGCTCGCCCGGGCCCTGCTGGGAGGAGAGATCGGCGACGGCGACGACGTGACGGTCGACGTGGACCCGGCCAAGGACGCGTTGATGGTCCAGCGGGCCGAGCGGGCCGCGGGCTAGCCGCCAGCCCGCAGCCCTCGCGACCGGAGGTTTTCTTGTCAGCCTTCGGCCGCGGGGGCCGCGGGTCCGCCCCGGCGATTGTCGTCCAGCATCTTGTCGTAGTCGTCTTCCGGCAGGCCGAGGTCCACCCGGAGCCGGTAACGCAGGCGCAGCAGCAGCTGAAGCTCGGCGCGGTCTTCGCTGCTCAGGCAGGCGTCGACGCCCGCGGTGGCCCAGTCGAGCGCGCCTTCCAGGTCGCCTTGCTCGGTGAGCAACTCGGCCACCAGGTCACACGTGCGCGCCAGCGACCTGCCCGCGGATTCCTTCAGCTCGCGGAGCAGCGAATCGGCGTCGGCGCTGCGGCCGAGGGCGAACATCGCGCGCGCCAGCGGTACCCGCGGGTCATCGAAGGTCGGGCCGGCGTCCGCGATCGCGATACGGAACTGCTCGACCGCCGCTTCCGGGTCGTCCGCGAGCAGCCACTGCTCGCCGGCACGCATGTGCGCTTCGGCCCGGGACATGCCGTTCGAGGTGGCCTGCGCCGCCAGCCGGCTCATCCGCACCGCGGCCCGTTTGTGGTTGCCAGTACGAGCCGCATTCATCTCGATGGCGTCGAAAAGCTCGCCGGACAGCGCAACCACGTTTGAAAACCTACCCACCGTCGGCGTGGACAATCCGGACGACTTCCCTTTTACCGGCGCGTGCGCTCAAGCGCGTCCCAGAAGCCCCGCCGCAGCGCATGCCGTACCTCGTCGTGCAAGAGGAAATCGATCGGCAGCGCCGACCCTTGCAGCAGTCTGGCCTCCAGGTCGGACGGCATCCTCGGCTTGCGCGCCAGCACCGCCTCGAGCCAGAGGGCAGGCGCATCCCTGGCCACAGAACCGCCGAATTCCTGCCCCTCCTCGTGCGCGGCCTGCACGGCTTCAGACAGCGACACTCCGCCGGCCGGGGGATAACCCGGCGTTCCCGGGGCCGCGACCGGCTGCGGGCCGCTGTAGGGAGCGCCGCGAGATGACCCCTGACCAGGTCCCGATGGCATCGGCGCCGGGGCGGAGACTCCCATCGGCCCCATCGGCGACTGGCTCGCCTGACTGCGCGAGCCGGGCAGCCGGCGCAGCTGCCCAGGCGGTGACGGGAGGGACTGCGACTGGATGGGCTCGGGTCCGGTGCCCCCGGAACCCCCAGAGCCCCCGGGGGCCGCCTCAGGGACGCCCGGCGACCCCTGGCCGTAACCAGGTGCCTCCTCGGCCGTACGGACGCGCGCGGCCGGGCTCGGCGACGCCGTTTCCTGGCGACCGCGGGGGGCCGAGTAGATATCCGGCCGGGCCGGAACGTCAGCGCGAGCCGGGATATCTGGCCGGGCGGGAACGTCAGCGCGAGCCGGGATATCCGGCCGGGCCGACAGATCAGCACGGGCCGGTATGTCTGGGCGGGCCGGTATGTCTGGGCGGGCCGGTATGTCTGGGCGGGCCGGTATGTCTGGGCGGGCCGTTATGTCTGGGCGGGCCGGTATGTCTGGGCGGGCCGTTATGTCTGGCCGGGACGCTGACGGCGCGTCGCCGTTAACCGCGGGCGACGCCGTCCTGTCCTCGCGGGACCTGTCATCCCGGGATCGCTCCTCACGCGCCCTGTCGTCCCTGGTCCGCTCGTCCCTGGTCCGCTCGTCGCGCGCCCGCTCGTCGCGCGAGGATGCGCGCGGCAGCTGCAACGCGGGGCGCTGGTACTCCGCCACGACTGGAGCGGTGTAGATGGCCGGCGGCGCGTGGTTCGCCGCCGCGGGCATGGGCTGATAGGACGTCGCGCCCGCCAGCGAGTGGCCGTTCGACAGCGACCTGGCCACCGGGTGATCGGCGCCGTCAGGCTCGTCCGCGTGGACGGGCTCGGCTCCGGCGATCAGGTCCACGTAAGGACGGAGATGCTCGCCGCCGATCTCCAGGATGTCGTCAGACTCCTGCCGGAGTGCCCGCGAGATGGTCCAGTTGCCGTCCACGGCGATGTGCACCAAGGTGACCCGCAGGCCGAGATCCTGGACATCGGCGATGACCTGAGCCAGGTCCTCTTCCGCACTGACCACGACCGCGTCGCTAATCGCGTTGTTGCGTGCCAGCGTGGTCAGGTCGCGGTGAATCTCGGTTTCCACTCCTTCGCGCCGGCCCGGCCGGATCTTCGCCACCCGGAGCTTGATCCCTGGTACGTCGGCCAGCGCGTCGTGCTCGGCAGTGCGGCGGCCGTCGACGGTCGCCTCGTACCAGTAGCAGCGCAGCACGGGCAGGCCGGACCGTTCCCTGGCCAGGCTGGACAGCAGCTGCAGCAGCCCTTCGTAATCCCAGGAGACCGACTCACCACGGCGGGTCCCGTGCACAGCCATGGCACCATCCGCGAGCACGTAACCTGCGTCAACGAACAGCGCGCAGCGATCCACGGCCCACCGTCCTTCCTCTCGGTGCAGCCGCTAGCGTTCGAGCACCGGCACTGACCCGAGATCACCTAGCCTAGTGATGTAACCCACCCGGGGATGCCTTTCCGCGCATTCCCGCTGCCTGGAGAACCGCGTTAACCGTGGGGAGCTGTAGCCTCCGGGGTTTCGATTGCCCCAGCCCGAGCGCCGCGGCAAGTTACGTTCACCCGCGTTCAGCAGGCTCCCCAGGGCGAAGCCCGGAGCTGATGACAACGATGGTCCATAACGTGGTGGTCCAGTGCCATCTGCCGACTGTGAACACCGGCCCACGCGACGGCTCACGATCGAAGCGACGGTCATGCCCTGAGGGCCCGAAGCGCCGCACCCCAGCCGCCGCCCCCGCCACTCCCCACACCCGGAACCCACCCGCCACAATTATCGAAAAAAATCGTGGAATATGTGGCTTACCTGGAAGATTTGGGACCCTATGATTGCCCAAACCATCCGTAAGGCCCCGATCTTCCACGCGAAACCGACGGCCCGGCCCGCACTACGCTGGGCCGGACCAGGCTCTCGCATCACCACCCCCAGCAGCCACCGCGCCACCAGCAAGGCCGCGATGGACCCGCGTCCAGCGGCCTGTCCAGCGGACCCGGCAACAACCACGGGCCATGTTGTGGCTGGCGGACGGGAACGGGCCAGCATGGCTGTGCCGGATGGGGCAGATGAGGCAAGGGGAGCGGCCTGGGTTGGCGGGGAAGGATCCCCGCCGGTAGGGCGGTCGGGGCGTTCCGGCGAGTCCGCGCGGCGCGGACACGTCCGGCGACGGTAGTTGATCAGGCAGTTGCCGACTCCGGACCGGGAATCAGAAAAACTTGGCCATCCCGCGTCATGACGGGCCCACTTTGCCGTCTTCATCCCGAAAAGGCCACCGGGTGTCTTAGGTGGAGGGAGTTGACTGACACATGGACCCAGACCGAGCACCGGTGTCCGCCACGCGTTCCCAGACCACTGATGACCTGGCCACACTGTTCGCCGTGCCCGAGCGGGACGCACTGTTCGCCGTGCCCGAGCGGGGACAGCGCGGGCTAGGCGCCCAGACGTACCAGGTGAACGCGGCGAACCGTCGCAGGCCCTGGTCGGCGCCGGCGCGGAAGGCTGGGCCGAGGAGGGGATGGCCCAGCCTTCCGCGGCGGCGGCCAGGACCCGCTCAGCGGCCCAGCCACCGTGCCCTGCCTACGCACCCGACTTCCCGTGGCGCCGCGCCTGGCGGACGACCTGAACCCCTGAACCCCGCCGGCGCCGGCGTTACCCGTTTGAGGGGGACGGGAAGCCCGGCGCCGGCGGGCTCTTACCGCGCCCGCGGCCAGTTCATCAGCGGTGTCCCGTAGGATCGACGACCGTGACCGACCGCGCAGAACTGCTCGAGGCAATCAAGGCGAAGGCCATCATCCGCGGTGACTTCGTGCTGTCCTCAGGGCAGCGGGCCGACTGGTACGTCGACCTGCGCAAGATCTTGCTGGACGGACGGCTGGCCCCGCTGGCGGGCCGGGTCATGCTCGACCTCACCTGGGACCTGGGGTACGAGGCCGTCGGCGGCCTGACCATGGGCGCCGATCCGGTCGCCACCGCGATTATGCATGCGGCGGCAGGCCGGGGCACGCCGGTCGATGCCTTCGTGGTGCGGAAGAAGGAAAAAGAGCACGGCACGCAGCGCCGGATCGAAGGTCCGGAGGTGGCGGGCCGACGGGTGCTCGCGGTCGAGGACACCTCGACGACCGGCACATCCCCGCTCACCGCGGTGGACGCGCTGCGGGCGGCCGGGGCCGAGGTGGTAGGGGTAGCCGTGCTGGTCGACCGGGGCGCCCGGCTCAACGTCACCGAGCGCGGACTGACGTACCGTGCCGCCTACGAGCTCGCCGACCTCGGCGTCTGAGCCAGCCGCGCCGCCCGCGAGCTAACCCGCCCGCGAGCTAACCGCCCGCGAGCCCAACCGCCCGCGAGCCCAACCGCCCGCGAGCTAAAACCCGCCCGCGAACTAACCCCGCCCGCGCGCTAACCGATTTCGGTCTCTGAGCTGTCCGGACGCGGCGTCTGGACGATCCCCACCCCGGCGTCTGACCGGTGCGACCGCGGCTTGGCGTGACTGCCGCCCGCCGTCGGCACGATCCGGCCGGAGGCCGACCCAGCGGACCCGGCGGTCCCGCCAGGCCCAGCGCCGCGGGTTTCCCGCCGGAACTGACGCAAGCGGTAGAGGATGAAAGCGACGATGGCGATGACCACGACGGCGAACAGGATGTACCCGGCGATGGTCAGCCCGTGGTTGACGCGCTGCCAGGTGCTGCCGAGCTCGTAGCCGATCAGCGACAGCACGGTGGCGTAGACGACGGTGCCGATCAGGCTCATGACCCCGAAGCGGCCTGCGGGGATCCGCACCAGGCCCGCGACGATCGAGGTGAAGGCCCGGACGAAGGGCAGCATCCGGCCCACCGGCACCGCCCACGCGCCCCGGCCCTCCAGGAAGCGCTCGGCGCGGGCGACATCGGACTCGGTCACCAGGACGTAACGGCCGAGCTTGTGCACCAGCGGCCTGCCGCCGAGCCTGCCGACCGCGTACGAGAGGTAGGACCCGGTCAGCTCGGCCAGCGAGCCGATGATGATGACCAGGGCCAGGTTCAGGTGCCCCTGGTAGGCGAGCACACCGGCGAAGCCGAAGGTGATCTCGGACGAGATCGGGATGCATGCTGCCTCAAGAATGCCGAACAAGATCAGCGCAGCGTAGCCCGCCGAGGTGAGAAAGCTCTCCATGGTTGCTGTTGTACCTTATCCCGGGTACTGCCCGTCGCATCTTCATGCCCGCTTCATGTCTTCCTGTCGTCGGGTCCAAGGTCCCTACTGCGGTCCGGGCCGAGTGTCTAGAGTGAGTTCAGATTTCAAGCCAAGGGAGCAACCGTTATGCCAATCGCCACCCCAGAGGTCTACGCGCAGATGCTGGACACAGCGAAACAGCGCGGTTTCGCCTTCCCGGCGATCAACGTCACCTCGAGCCAGACGCTGAACGCCGCCCTCCGCGGGTTCGCGGACGCCGGCAGCGACGGAATCATCCAGATGTCGACGGGCGGGGCGGAGTACCTGTCCGGCCCGGTCAAGGACATGGTGACCGGCGCGGTCGCGCTGGCCGAGTTCGCTTACGTGGTCGCGGCGAGGTACCCCATCCACATCGCGCTACACACCGATCACTGCCCCAAGGACAAGCTCGACGGTTACATGCGCCCGCTGGTGGCCCTGTCGCGGGAGCGCGTGGCGCGGGGCGAGCAGCCGCTGTTCCAGTCGCACATGTGGGATGGCTCGGCGGTGCCGCTCAAGGAGAACCTCGAGATCGCGGCCGAACTGCTGGCCCAGTGCGCGGCCGCGCACATCATCATGGAGATGGAGATCGGGGTGGTCGGCGGCGAGGAGGACGGAGTCGTCGGCGAGATCAACGAGAAGCTGTACACCACGCCAGAAGACGCCCTGGCTACCGTGGATGCGGTCGGGCTCGGCGAGCACGGCCGGTACATCCTGGCCGCCACGTTCGGCAACGTGCACGGCGTCTACAAGCCGGGGCACGTGAAGCTGCGGCCGCCGGTGCTGCGCGAGATCCAGGAGGCCGTGGGCCAGAAGTACGGCCGAGACAAGCCGTTCGACCTGGTCTTCCACGGTGGTTCCGGTTCGGCCCTGGAGGAGATAAGGGAAGCCATCTCCTACGGCGTGGTCAAGATGAACGTCGACACCGATACGCAGTACGCGTTCACCCGGCCCGTAGCCGGGCACATGTTCAAGAACTACGACGGTGTCCTCAAGGTGGACAGCGAGGTCGGCAACAAGAAGGTCTACGACCCGCGCAGCTGGGGCAAGGCCGGCGAGGCGGGCATGGCCGCGCGGGTCACCCGCGCCTGCGAAGACCTGCTGTCGGCCGGCCACCAGCTGAGCTAAGGCTCCCAGCTGAGCTAAGGCTCCCAGTCAAATAAGCTATGGCTCCCCAGTCAAAGGAGAGCCATGGAACGCCACAACCTGCTCGGCGGGCCGCCGGCCACCTACCTGCTCGAGGAGCAGGAGCCCGCGGCGGCCCTGCGGGCGGGCGAGGACCCGGCGGACGTCGCGGCGCGCTTCCCCTCGCACTCGGCGGCCTGGGCCGCCCTGGCCAGCCGCGCGTTCGCGCGGGGGGACGCCGTCACCGCGTACGCCTTCGCCCGGACCGGCTATCACCGCGGCCTGGACCAGCTGCGCCGGGCGGGCTGGAAGGGCCACGGCCCGGTCCCGTGGGAGCACGAGCCGAACCAGGGCTTCCTGCGTTCCCTGTACATGCTGGGCCAGGCGGCCGCGGCGATCGGCGAGGATGACGAGGCCACCCGCTGCCAGGACTTCCTCACCGACAGCAGCCCGACGGCCGCGGCCGAGCTGGCCGCCGGACATCGGTAGCAGGCCGCCGACATAACGGGCAGGTCCGAGCTTGGCTCCCGGCTGATATTGCGGGTAATCTCAGAACGCAAGAGCCCCTGCCGCGCTTGCGCCTGTGCGGGGGCTTCGTCGTGCCAGGTCAAGGCGGGCCCATGGAGTCACGGGCGAGCCGCGGGGGTCTAGCCGGAGCCTGAGCCAGCGAGGAGGATCAGCCTATGCCCGCCATCGTACTTGTGGGCGCCCAGTGGGGAGACGAGGGCAAGGGCAAGGCCACCGACCTGCTCGGTGACCGGGTGGACTACGTGGTCAGGTACCAGGGCGGCAACAACGCGGGCCACACGGTCGTCATCGGGGACGAGAGCTACGCCCTGCACATGCTGCCGTCCGGCGTGCTGTCCCCGGACGTGGTCCCGGTGATCGGCAACGGGGTGGTCATCGACCCGCAGGTGCTGCTGGACGAGATCGACGGCCTGGCCGCCCGCGGGGTGGACTGCGGCAAGCTGCTCGTGTCGGCGAACGCGCACCTGATCATGCCCTACCACCGGGCCATGGATAAGGTCTCGGAACGCTATCTGGGCAGCTCGCGGATCGGCACCACGGGCCGCGGCATCGGCCCGGCCTACGCCGACAAGATCGCCCGGGTGGGCATCCGGGTCCAGGACCTGTTCGATCCCGGCATCTTGGGCAAGAAGCTCGAGCTGGTGCTGCGGGACAAGAACCAGGTCCTCAGCAAGGTGTACAACCGGCGCGGTCTGGATGCCCGCGCCATAGCCGAGGAGTACGAGCGTTACGCCGAACGGCTCCGGCCCTACGTCGCCGACACCGGGCTCGTGCTCGGCCGGGCCCTGGACCGGGGCGAGGTGGTCCTGCTCGAAGGCGCCCAGGCCACCATGCTCGACGTGGACCACGGTACCTACCCGTTCGTGACCTCGTCCTCGCCCACGGCCGGCGGCGCCTGCGCCGGGTCTGGCATCGGCCCGACCCGGATCACCGAGGTCCTCGGCATCGTCAAGGCGTACACGACCCGGGTCGGCGAGGGCCCGTTCCCCACCGAACTCCACGGCGAGCAGGGCGAATGGCTGCGCAAGACCGGCGGGGAGTACGGCGTGACCACCGGCCGGGCGCGCCGGTGCGGCTGGTTCGACGCGGTCATCGCCCGGTACTCCACCCGGGTCAACGGCATCACCGGCTACTTCCTGACCAAGCTGGACGTGCTGTCCGGGCTGGAGCAGGTTCCGGTCTGCGTGGCGTACGAGGTGGACGGGAAGCGGCACGACGAGATCCCGATGACCCAGACCGAGTTCCACCACGCGGTGCCGGTCTACGAGTACTTCGACGGCTGGTGGGAGGACATCTCCAAGGCGCAGTCGTTCGATGACCTGCCGGCCAACGCGCAGAACTACATCACGGCGGTGGAGCAGATGATCGGCGCCCCGGTCAGCGCGGTCGGCGTCGGCCCGCGCCGCGACCAGACGCTTCAGCTCCGCCCGCTGCTGCCCGGAGCGTAGGCTCGCGCCGTGCGTATTCTCGTCATCGGGTCGGGCGGCCGCGAGCACGCCATCGTCCGCGCGCTGAGCCAGGACAGCGTTCAGCTGCACGCGGCGCCGGGCAACCCCGGCATCGCCGCGCTCGCCGAGACCCACCCGGACATCCCGCCGACCCCGGACGGCATCGGTGGGCTGGCCCGTAAGCTCAGCCCGGAGCTCGTGGTGATCGGCCCGGAGGCGCCGCTGGTGGCAGGCGCGGCCGACCTGCTCAGGGACAACGGCGTGCTCTGCTTCGGGCCGGACGCCGGCGCCGCGCAGATCGAAGGCTCGAAGTCGTTCGCCAAGCAGATCATGGCCGAGGCGGGGATTCCCACCGCCGCGTCGTTCACCTGCCGGACCAGCGCCGAGGTGGACGCGGCCCTGGCCGCGTTCGGACCGCCCTACGTGGTCAAGGACGATGCCCTGGCGGCGGGCAAGGGCGTCCTGGTCAGCTCCGACCTGGACGCCGCCCGGGCGCACGCGGCCAGCTGCGGCACGGTGGTGATCGAGGAGTTCCTTGACGGCCCCGAGGTATCGCTGTTCGCGGTCAGCGACGGCAGCACCGCGGTCGCGCTGCTGCCCGCGCAGGATTTCAAGCGCGCCGGGGACGGTGACCAGGGCCCGAACACCGGCGGCATGGGCGCCTACGCCCCGCTCCCCTGGGCCCCCGCCGACCTGGCCGGACACGCGCTCGAGGTGGTCATCTCCCCGGCCTTGGACGCCCTGCGCCGCCGCGGCACGCCGTACCGCGGCCTGCTGTACGCGGGCCTGAGCCTGACCGCGGCCGGGCTGCGGGTGGTCGAGTTCAACGCCCGTTTCGGCGACCCGGAGACGCAGGTGGTGCTCGACCGGCTCGGCAGCCCGCTGGCGCCGCTGCTGCATGCCGCCGCGGCCGGTGACCTGGCCAGCGCCACCCCGCCCCGGTGGCGCGCAGGCGCCGCGGTGACGGTGGTGATCGCGGCTCAGGGTTACCCGGTCCAGCCGGTCAAGGGCGACAAGATCACGTTCGGCGAGCCGGTGGTACCACCGTCCGTTCCGGATGATCCGGCGTATGTGCTGCACGCGGGGACCGCGATCGACGCGGCCGGCGATCTGGTGTCGGCGGGCGGGCGGGTGCTGAACGTGGTCGGCTCGGGCCCCGACGTCGCCGCCGCGCGGGCCGCGGCCTACCGGCTGGCGGCCACGATCAGCCTGCCCGGCGGATGGTATCGCCATGACATCGCCGCCGGCCGGTGACCGGCCCGCTGGCCTGAGCCAGGCCGGCCCCGCCGCCGGCGCGGCCGACGCGGCTGCGGACGACGCGGCTGCGGACGACGCGGCCGGCGCGGACCGGCCGCTGCGGGTCAGCACCCTGGAGCTCTTCTTCGACCTGGTCTTCGTGTTCACGATTACCCAGCTCACCGGCGTGCTCTCGCGCGAGCTTAGGCCGGCCGGGGTGCTGCGGGTGCTGCTCGTCTTTGGCGTGCTGTGGTGGATGTACGGCGGTTACGCGTGGCTGACCAACGCCCGCACGCCGCGGCAGTTGCCGGAACGCCTGCTGCTCCTGGTCGGCATGGCCGGCTACCTGGTGATCGGGCTGGCCATCCCGCGCGCGTTCAGCCGGCCCGGCGAGGCGGTCGCCCTGGGCCTGGGGTACCTGCTGGTCGTCACCGTGCACGGAGCGCTGTACGGCCGGCTCAACCGGAACATCATGCGCGTGTTCCCGTTCAACCTGGCCTCGGCGCTGCTGGTGATCGCGGCCGGGATCGCCGGGATTTCCGGCGGCGCGGAAAACCCCGCCGGGTACGCGCTGTGGATCGCCGCGCTCGCGGTGCAGGCCCTGTCGCCGTTGATCACCCGGCCGCGCGGCCGGTTCTCGATCCAGCCCGGGCATTTCACCGAACGGCACGGCGCGCTGATCATCGTGGCGTTCGGTGAGTCGGTCGCCGACATCGGCATCGGCGCGGGCGGCCACCCGGTCACCGTCGCCCTCATCGCGTCGGCCGTCCTCGGCCTGGCGCTGGCGGCCGCGCTGTGGTGGGCGTACTTCGGCGTCGGCGACGACGAACGGGCCGAGGAGCAGATGACCAGAGCGGACCCGGCCGACCGGCCCGGGCTGGCGCTGCAGGCCTACTTCTACGCCTACATCCCGATGCTGCTCGGCATCGTCACGCTGGCCGCCGGGGTCAAGGACGCGATCGGCCACCCCGGAGCCACCCTGCCGTACCCGGCCTGCCTGGCGCTGGCCGGCGGCGTGGCCCTGTACCTAGCCGGAGACGCCGCCTTCCGGCACGCACTGCACATCGGCACCCAGCGCCACCTGGCCGTGGCGGCCGTGGCGGCGCTGGTCGCGACGCTGGCCGGCCTGTGGTTCAGCGTCACCGCCGAGCTCGCCCTGCTCACCGTGATCGTGTCGGCCGCGATCGCGGCCCAGCCGGGCGCCCGCGGCCAAATGGCCCCCAAAGGGGGCCCCCAGGGGGCACGGGGGGAAGGGCTTCCCCCCGTTGGTGGGGGTCCGGGGGGACCTTCCCCCCGGTAAGTCGCAGAGTAGGTTTACACCTATGATCGACCGGTACACGCTTCCTGAGATGGGACGGGTCTGGAGCGAGGCCCACAAGTACGAGCTGTGGTGCCGGGTGGAGGTGCTCGTCCTGGCGGCGCAGGCCCGGGCCGGCACGGTACCCGCGGACAGCGTCGAGCCGGTGCGCTCGGCCCCGCCGCCCACGCCCGCGGCGGTGGCGGAGGTCGAGGCGGTGACCGACCACGACGTGATCGCCTTCCTGTCCGCGTGGGCCGACAACACGACCCCCCGTTCGGCCGCGGCCTACGTGCACTACGGCATGACCTCCTCCGACCTGCTGGACACCGCGCTCGGGCTCCAGCTCGCCGAGGCGACCGACCTGCTGGTGGCCAAGGCCACCCGGCTGGTCGCGGTGCTGCGGGACCACGCGCTGGCGCACGCCGGGACGCTGCGGGCGGGGCGGACGCACGGTATCCACGCCGAGCCCGACGTCTGGGGGCACCGGGTCGCCGACTTCGCCTACGCCATGGCGCGCAGCCGGGACCGTTTGGTGCGGGCGCGCGAGGCGGTGGCCGTGGGCACGCTGTCCGGCCCGGTGGGCACCTACTCCAACATCGACCCGGCCATCGAGGCCGAGGTCATGCCGGCCCTCGGCCTGCGGGCCGCGGAGGTAGCCAGCCAGGTGGTGATCAGGGACGGCATCGCCGAGTGGGTGAGCGCGCTGGCCATCGTCGCGACCGTGTGCGAGGCGGTGGCGCTTGAGGTCAGGCACGGCCAGCGGACCGAGGTGCGGGAGCTGACCGAGCCGTTCCGGTCGGGGCAGAAGGGCTCCTCGTCGATGCCGCACAAGAAGAACCCGATCAGGTCCGAGCGGATCGCCGGGCTGGCCCGGGTCATCCGCGGCTACGTAACGCCGGTCACCGAAGGCATCCCGCTGTGGCACGAGCGGGATATCTCACACTCCAGCGTGGAACGAATCGCGTTGCCTGACGCCGCCATCGGCACCGACTACCTGCTGCATCTCACCATCGGCCTGATGGAGGGGCTGGTCGTCGACACGGCCCGGATGCGCGCCAACCTGGACGCCACCGGCGGCCTGATCTACTCCTCGGCCGTGCTGCTTGAGCTGGTCAGCTCGGGTATGAGCCGGGAGGAGGCGTATGCCCTCGTGCAGGCCGCGGCGATGCAGACGTGGGAGAGCGGGGCACCATTCCGGGACACCTTGCGCAAGCAGGCCGCGACACGCGGGCAGTTGCTTCCCGAAGAGCGCCTAGACGGGGCATTTACCCCGGAACGGTACACACAGCGGCTTGCTCCGGTATTCGACCGCCTCTCCCGGCTAAGCTGACACCCATGACCTCCGGACCTGAGACGAGCTACCGCGTGCGCGGCGGCGCTCCGCTGCACGGCACGGTTTTCGTGCAGGGCGCGAAAAACGCGGCGCTGAAAATGATCGCGGCGTCGCTGCTCACGGCCAACGGCCACACCGTGCTGCGCAACGTGCCAGCCATCGAGGATGTCCGCCGGGCCGTCGAGCTGGCGGAGGCCGTCGGCGCGGTCGTCGAGTTCCACGAGCCCGAGCGGACGCTGGTCGTCGACGCGTCCAACCTGACCAGCCCGGTCCTGCCGGCCGAGATCGCGCGCAGGTTCCGCAGCTCGGTGCTGTTCGTGCCGGCCCTGCTGCACCGGTTCGGCGAGGCGGTCATCGAAGGTGTCGGCGGGTGCAACCTGGGCAACAGGAACCTGGACTTTCATTACCGCGGCTTCGCCCGGCTCGGCGCCGTCGTCGACGAGGGCGAGTCCGTCATCCGCGTCAAGGCCAGCAAGCTGCAGGGCGCGCACCTGTACCTGGACACCCCCTCGCACACCGGCACCGAGAACCTGATCATGGCGGCGTCGCTGGCGCCGGGCAAGACCATCATCGACAACACCGCGCAAGAGCCCGAGGTGCTTGACGTCATCGCGTTCCTGACCAAGATGGGCGCGCGGATCACCGGCGGCGGCACCGGCTTCATCACCGTGCACGGCGTGGACGAGCTGACCGCGGTCGAGCACACCGTGATGGCGGACCGGATCGACGCGGGCGTGTTCGCGATGGCGGCGGCCATCACCGGCGGCCAGCTGAACCTGGTCGGCGCCTCCCTCGATCATTTCGGCGTGGTCCGGTGGAAGCTGGAGCAGATGGGGGTGGAGTTCGCCACCAACGGCGCGGTGGTGTCGGTCCGGATGGACCGACCGCTGCGCCCGATCAACGTCATCACCAGCCCGTACCCCGGCTTCGCCACCGACCTGCAATCGCCGATCATGGCGGTGGCCTGCCTGGCCGACGGAGCTTCGTACATCCGCGAGACCATCTTCGACGGGCGCTACCTCCTGGTCGGCGAGCTGAACAAGATGGGCGCCAAGGTCGAGATGGACGGCAGCGCGGTCATCGTGCACGGGCCTGCCACGTTCAAGGGGGCCGAAGTGGTGGCGCACGACCTGCGCACCGGCATCGCGCTTGTGCTGGCCGGGCTGGCTGCCGAGGGCGAGACCCTGGTGACGCCCGCCTACCCGATCGATCGCGGGCACGCGGCCATCGCGCAACGCTTCAACGCCCTCGGCGCGGACATCACGGCCGTACCGGCCTAGCCTGAGGGTCGTCGGGTGCGGGTGCCTTGGCCGGTCCAGGAGTACGCGAGGACCTGCGCCAGCTGCGGTTACACCTGGCGGGTACCCCGGTCGGCGGCACGGCGCCGGATCCGGTCGATCTCGATGTTCTCCGTCGCCACGCGGCAGAGCGTCGACCGGGCCGAACTGGCCAGAGAGGTCAGCTCGATCTCGGCGGAGAACCAGCTGGCCGAAACCTTCCGCCACTGCCCCCGGTGCGACGCCCAGCAGTTCGAGCAGCACCCGTGGCGCGGTCCGGCCGGCTAGAAGCCAGGTCGCGGCGCCGGCCCTGCGGGCCGCAGGCCAGGGATTGTGGATAATTAGCTTCTTATTTCGACGGTAACGATCCACAATCGTTGGCGGGACAGGCGGCGTTTCGCAGGCGGCGGCGAACGCCGCGGTGTGCTCGCCCAGCCTCAGCCAGACGAAGTTGGCCTCGGTCGGAGGGACGGTCCAGCCGTCGGCGACCAGCGCCTCGCGGACCCTGGTCCGCTCCTTGACCGTGAACTCCACCCGTTCGGCCAGCTCGTCTTCCGCGGCCAGCGACGCGACCGCCGCGGCCTGCGCGATGCTGTTCACGGTGAACGGCAGCATGGTCATCCTGACCGCGGCGGCGACGGGCTCATGCGCGATCAGGAACCCGGTGCGCAGCCCGGCCAGCCCGTAAGCCTTGGAGAAGGTCCGCAGGACCGCCACGTTCGGCCGGTCCCGGTACAGGGTGACGCCGTCAGGGACGGCTTCGTCCCTGACGTACTCGCGGTACGCCTCATCCAGCACGATCAGGCAATCGGCCGGCGCCCGGTCCAGGAAGTCCGTCAGCCCGGCGGCGTGCACCACGGTGCCGGTCGGATTGTTGGGGTTGCAGACGAAGACGAGCCGGGTGCGCGGGGTGATCGCGTCGGCCATCGCGGCGAGATCGTGGGTCTCGTCCCGCAGCGGCACCCGGACCGACTTCGCCGCGGCCAGGTCCGCCAGTGACGGGTAGGCCTCGAAGGAACGCCAGGCGTACACCACCTCGGCGCTGGGCTCGCCGACCGCTTCGAGAAGCTGCTGCGCCACCCCGACCGAGCCGCAGCCGACCGCCACGTGCTGCGGCGGCACGCCGAACCTGGCCGCGATGGCCTGCGTCAGCGCGCGAACGGGGACTCGTTGGATGAGAGCTTGTGCGTCTTGCCGGTGGCGCTGACCGGTGTCCGGCCGGGCCGGTAGACGGGCAAGCTGTCGAGCACCGAACGGAAACGTGGTGACGCGTCAGCCATAACACCAGTCTGGCACCAATGGTCAAACCTGGGGTAGCGGACGTAACCCGCGACCTAGCTGGACCGCCTTGACGATCAGCAGCAGAACGGACACGACCAGGTAACCGCGAAGCACCAGCATCGCCAGCCTGGTCGCCGGGGCCCAGACCACGGGTTTGAGCAAGGCTAGCGGCGGCATCCGCCAGCTAGCGCGGCCGGCCTGCGAAGCGGCTGAACGGGCGGTCGGCGTCCGCGGCGAACCGGCCCGGCGTGATCCGCTTCGCCGGAGGCGGATCACCGCGGTGGCCACGGCCGCACCGACGGCGAAGGTGACGGCCAGCCCGATTGCCACCTGCGCCGAGTTCAGGCTCGGAAACAGGGTGCCGACCATGAGGACACCAGAAAGCAAAAGCAGCACGCTGATGATGAAACCGGCCACGACGTTCAGCCAGCGCGCGTTGACCCAGGGGCCGAGCACCTCGGGGTCGTTGCACAGGAGCAGCAAGAACACGCTCGCGCTCGGCAGCAGCACCCCGGCCAGGGCCTGGACGCTGGTGGTGATCAGGCCGAGCGGCGCTCCGGGGATGAGCACGATGCCCGCCGCCAACACGACCTGCGCGGTGTAGGTCGCGTAGAACCCCTTGGCTTCCTTGAACTTGCGGTGCAGTGAGTGCTTCATGTTGAACACGTCGCCGAACGCGTAGCTGGTGGACAGGGTCACCGCCGAGGCGCCGATGATGCTCGCGTCCAGCAGCACGATGGCGAACAGCGCGCCGAATACGTAGCTGTGGCCTTCCAGCGCGCGGGCGGTGCCAAGCGCGTCGGTGAACTGCCCGGCGAGGTGCGTGCCGCGAACCGCGTAGACGGCTACCACCTCGATCGCGGCCGCCCCGCCGATGACCACGAAGGAGCCAACCGTGGTGTCGGCCCGCTCGTAGCCGATGAACCTCGGCGTAATCCGCTTATCGATCACGTTGGACTGCTGGAAGAACAGCTGCCAGGGGGCGACGGTGGTGCCGACGATCGCGATGATCAGCAGGACCGCGGTCGAGTTGACACCGCCCTGGACGCCCGGCACCACGAAGTGGGAGGCGATCGAGCCATAATGCGGTCCCGACAGCAGGGCCAGCGGGACCAGCACCAGGCTCACCGCGATGAACAGGAACAAGGCCCGTTCCCACCGGCGGAAGCTGCCGCTTGCGGTGATCGCCACCAGCAAGACGGCGGCGACTGGCACCGAGACGTACGGACTCACGCCGAAGTACCGCAGCGCGAGCGAGACACCGATGAACTCGGTGGTGATGGTCAGGAAGTTGAGCAGGAACAGGTCACCGACGCTGAAGGCGCCCCAGAACTTGCCGAAACGCTCGATGATCAGCCGGGCGTGCCCGACTCCGGTGACGGCACCCAGCCGGACTACCATCTCCTGGTTGACCAGCAAGACCGGGATCAGCAGCAGGAGCACCCACAGCAGGCTGTAGCCGTAGTTCTGGCCGGATTGCGCGTACGTGGACACGCCGCCCGCATCGTTGTCACCGACCATCACGATCAGCCCCGGGCCCATGATGGCGAGGAAGGTGACGAGCCGACGGCGCACCCCCGAACGCTGCACGTCGTCCACCCGGATCCGGCCGAGCGCCCCCTCGATATCACCAAGGTGAGCCTCGTCAAGAACGGCGCTCGGCTTGCTGAGCTGCACCTGGCGGGGCGGATCGGGCGGTGCGGGCAGACCAGGCCGGTCCGGCGGCGCGGGCTGCACGTCAAGGGGCGGATCGGGCGGTGCGGGCGGCTGAGGCTGAGGCTGGTCCGGCGGCGCCGGCCCGTCCCGCATCGTCACCGGGCGTTCCCATGGAGGGTATCCGGTGGTCCCGCGACTTCCCGGCGCCGCCAGTCGCCGGGCAGCGTCACCTCGAGCACGTCATCGACGGTGATCACGCCAAGCAGGCGGCGCGCGTCGTCGACCACCGGGATGGTGATGAGGTTGTAGTCGGTCATCAGGACGGCCACGTCCGTGATGTCGGTGTCCGTGCCGACCCGGACCGGGTCGGTGTCGGATACGTCGATGACGCAGGCGCCGGGATCGGCCTGGACCAGGGTGACCAGCCGGGCCACGCCGCGCAGGCCGCCGTCGTCGTCGACGGCGTACACGCTGGTCAGCGCCTCCGGCTGGAGCAGAGCGGAGTCGCGCACCCGGGCCAGCGCGTCGCCGACGCTGGCCATGGAGGGCAGCGCGACGAAATCCATCCCCATCAGGCCGCCCGCACTCGTGCTGTTAAAGCCCATCAGGGTCAGCACCTTGGCCCGCTGGCCGGGCGGAAGCAGGTCGAGCACCGGCTGCCTGCGCCGCTGCGGCAACTCGGCGATCGCGTCCGCGGCGTCGTCCGCGCGCATCCGGGCCAGCACGCCGGCGATCTCCTCGTCGGTCCGTGCGCCCAGCAGCCGGGTGGCCAGATCCTCGTCCAGCTCCTCGAAGACATCGGCCTCGAGCTCGGGATCCGCGCGGACCCGGCCGAGGATCTCGGTTCCCTCCTCACGGGAGGCGTGCTCCAGCAGGTCGGCGATCTGGGCTGGTTTCAGCCTGCGGATGCGGACGAACGGACTCCGCAGCAACGCGCTGCCCGCGTGCCCGATGAGCCATTCGAAGTCGTGCCAGTTCCGGAAGACGGCGGCGTCGTCGCGGGCCTCCGGACCGAGCAGCCCGAACAGCCGGCGCGGGCGGCGCCTGATATCGACCCCGGCCAGGACCCAGTCCGTCCGGTCCCTGGCCAGTTCCAGGTCGGCCGCGCGGACCAGGCGGGCATTCTGCACGTCGATGATCCGGTGGCCGAGCACGTCGGCCCGGAGCAGCACCTCCCCTTCCCTGCGCTCGAAATGCTGCAGGCTGAGCCGGGCGCTGGTGAGCCGCAGCGGTTCGCCGTCGAGGGCGCTCACCTGGTCGATGGGCACGAAGATCTGACGACCCCCGACGGCAGCGACGATGCCGGTCACCAGCGGGTAGACGTTCCCCCGCAGCCGGACGATGACGTCAGCCAGCCTTCCTATCGACTCGCCGGCGCTATCCGCTACCGGGCGTCTCAGCAGCCGGGATAGGCGCAGCGTGGGCTGGCCATCCGGTGCGCTCGGCCCGGCGGCCGGTGCTGTCGTCATGAGACGCCTCGCTCTTACTCGGAGGCTAACTATTTCCCTCAGGCCTGGAGTTGTGTCGCCCGTCGCAGCTTGGCACACACGGGTAAACGAGCGGTGAACAGGGTAGTCCTTTCCAGGCGGTCACGACCATCTTGGCCGTGATGGTAAGAAAGTCTCTGGCCCCAAAGGTGCAGGCCGGATGAAAGGCGCAGATCAGTGGCCACCCGTAAAGCAGCGGGCTTGCTCGAACGAGGGAGCGGCCTGCCCGACCTGCTCGGGCCGCCGCTGGTCAACCAGGATCTCGGCGAGCAGCGGCTGACCAAGCCGCTCGCGCTGGGCGTGCTGTCACCGGACGGGATCTCCTCGTCCGCCTACGGCACGGAAGAGATCCTCATCGCGCTGCTGCCGCTGGCGGGGCTGGCGGCGTTCACCCTGATCCTGCCCATGACGCTGGTGATCTTGTTCGTCATGGTGCTCGTGCTGCTTTCCTACCGCGAGATCGTCATGGTGTACATCAGGCCAGGCGGCTCGTACGTGGTGGCGCGGGAGAACTTCGGGCCGCGGATCGCGCAGGTGTGCGCGGTGGCGCTGCTCATCGACTACATCGTCACGGTGGCGGTGCAGACCGCGGCGGGCACGGCCGCGGTCGCCTCGGCCTTCCCCTCGATCGGCCCGTACAAGCTCGAGATCACCGTGGGCGTGGTCCTGCTGATGGCGTTTGGCAACCTGCGCGGCATCCGGGAGGCGGGCCGGGCCTTCGCGGTGCCGACCTACCTGTTCGCCGGCTCGGTCATCTTGATGATCGCCGTCGGGCTGATCCGCGAGGCGCTCGGGAACCTGCAGCCGCTCCACCCGCACACGCTGCACGGGACCTACACCATCGGGTCGGGCTCGGCCGGCCTGATGACCGGGGCGATGATCTTCATCCTGCTGAAGGCCTTCGCGAACGGCGGCGCGTCGCTGACCGGCATCGAGGCGGTATCCGACGCGGTCGGCGCGTTTCGTCCCCCGGAGGGCCGCAACGCCCGGCAGGTCCTGATCGCGGAAGGCATCATCCTCGGCACCCTGGTGGCGGGCATCTCCTGGCTGGCCCACGCCACCCACGCGACCCCGCGCACGCTGGGGTACCCGACCGTGCTGGCCCAGGAAGCCCAGCTCGTCTTTGGCAGCACCATCTACGGGCATGTCCTGTTCTACCTCCTGCAGGGCGCCACCATGCTGATCCTGTACACCGGCGGCAACACCAGCTTCAACGGCTTCCCGTTCCTGACCAGCTACGTGGCCGGCGACTCGTTCCTGCCGCGCTGGCTGCTCAAGCGCGGCCACCGGCTGGTGTTCTCCAACGCCATCATCGTGCTGACCGTGATCTCCATCGCGCTGCTGATCATCAAGGACGCCGACGTCAACAGCCTGGTCCCGCTGTACGCCATCGGCGTGTTCACCGCGTTCTCGATGGCCGGCTTTGGCATGGCGCGGTACCACAGCCGCCATCGGACGCCCGGCTGGCGGCGCCGGATGATCATCAACTTCTCGGCGGGCGTGCTCACCGTGATCGTGGTGGCCATCTTCGCGGTGGTCAAGTTCTCCGAGGGCGCCTGGGTCGTCGTCGTCTTGTTCATCATCTTGGTGCCGGCCCTGATCCGGCTCAACCGCGTGTACCAGGCCGAGACCGAGGTGCTCGAGACGATCAGCGAGAACCAGCCGCCGCCCCCGCCGCACTACAGCCGCCGCACCGTCTTCGTCTTCGTGGACAACTTCGACCTGGCCGCGCTGGCCGCGCTGCGCTACGCGCGGAGCATGCGGCCCACCACCATCCGCGCGGTGCACTTCGTCATCGACAGCGTCCGCGCGGACAAGCTCAGGGACAAGTGGACCCGCGCCGACCGCGGCGTCCCGCTCGACTTCGTCGACGTCTCCGACCGGAGGCTGACCCGGGCCGCGGCCGAACTGGTCGAGCGGGAGGCGGCCGATCCCCAGACGCACGTGACCGTCGTGCTCCCCCGGCGCAGCTAAGCTACTCGGCGCTGCTCGGGCGGCTGCTGCACGACCGGACCGCGGACAAGATCGCGGCGGTGGTGAGCCGCATCCCGCGCTCCGCCGCCACCATCGTGCCCTACGACGTCGACAGCCGGGTACGGGTGCTGCAGGAGCGCCAGGCCGCCCACAAGGCCGCATCGGTCGGCGTCGACGCCGCCGGGCCGCAGGTCACCTCCGGCAAAGCGGACGTGGCGGCCAAGCACGGCCCCGCGGCGCCCGCGCCCAAGGGAGCCAAGGGAGCGGCCGCACAGGGGGCGGCCGCCCAGGACTCACCGGCCACGATGCGTGGGCTGGTCAAGGGGGCGGCGAACGGCGATCATCCGGCCAGGGGCCAGTACCAATCGCCCGACGTCACGCCCATCGGCGAGCTGGCCGGACCGGGCCGGGCGGTGGTGGAGGGCAGGATCCGGGTCGTGGAGATCAAGCCGGTGGAACGGAACTCGGTGCTGGCCTGCGAGATCTCCGACGGCACCGGGGACCTGACCGCGCTGTTCTACGGCCGGTCGCACATCCCTGGCCTGGTCTGCAGTGCCCGGGTCCGGCTCCGCGGCTCGGTCGGCATCAAGGCCGACGGTCACCCGGTCATGATCAACCCGGCCTACGAACTGCTCTTCCCCGCGGTCTGATCAGGCCGGGCCGCGACCCGAAGCGCCCGAACCGGCCCTCAGCCGCCTGATTCACCGTCGGCGTCCGGCTTGCTGCCCGGGACGACGAGCTCGTACGCGGGATTGGTCATGACCGGGGCGCCATTCTTGATGCCGACCGGACCCCTCAACCGGACCTTGGCCCCGCACATCAGGCCGGGAATACGGGACCGGCCGTAGAACAGCGCGGTCAGGTCCCCGGTAGAGTCGGAGATCTCGCAGGCCAGCACCGAGTTCCGTTCCACCGACCTGATCTCGAGGACCCGGACGCGACCCTCGACGGTGGCCTTGCCCGGCTGGTGCAGCGAGCCGATGGGGGTGACCCCGGGCGGCGGTGTCGGCCGGACGTACCCGCCTGCGCCCGGCAGCGGCTCAGCTGTCTGCTTGAGCGGCCGGGTGACCCCGAGCGCCGTCTCGAAGTCATGCTGGGTGCCGGTGACCGGGTCGGAAGGGACGGCCTCAGGGCCCGCCGCCGGGGTGACGTTCCCGCTGGCCACGGCGTGGCGTTCGGCCAGGATCTCCACCCGGTTCTGCACGTCGAACGGGATGATGGTGGCGGCGGCGTTGGGCACCCGGCTGACCACGCCGGCGATCTTGTCGGCGGTCCGGTCGTGCAGGAGCCGGCCAAGCAGCGGAGAGAAGCTGCGCCTGGGCAAGATCGCGGTCACCTGCGTGCCCGCCGTTTCCGCTTCGTGGCTGACCAGGTCGGCGGCGGCCCGGGTGAGCCGCCGGTCCGGGCAGTCGATGAACTCGAGCGGCACGCTCCGATCGGGCAGCCAGGCGGTCCGCAGCCGCTCCGCCTGCTCGGTGTCGATGACGAAGTGCACGGCCCGCACCGTCGTGGGCCGCAGGCTCTTGGCATACCTGATCGCCGCGATGGTGGACAGGTCGAAGTCGTCGACGAAGACGATGACCACCCGCCGGGAGTAGTTCGGCTGGCTCGGGGCCACGCCCGACGCGCGCCGCTCGCCGATGTTCTGCAGCACCTGCGCCTCGGTCCGGTACTCCCGGTTCAGCCTGATCAGCGCGATAACCCCCACCGGGAAGATGATCAGGATCAGCCAGGCGCCCTCGGTGAACTTCACCACCGCGAAGATCACCACCACGATCGAGGTGAGCACCCCGGCCGAGAAGTTGATGACCAGCTTGTGCCGCCAGCCCGGCTCCTTGTGCGTGACGTGGTACTTGGCCATGCCAAACCCGGCCATGGAGAACGCGGTGAACACGCCGATCGCGTAGAAGGGCACCAGGCGGTTCACGTTGGCGCCGACGATCCCGATCAGCGCCACCGACAACACGGTCAGCACGATGATCCCGTTGGAGAAGACCAGCCGCTGGCCGCGCTTCGTCATCCATCGCGGCAGGAACGAGTCCTCGGCCACGAAGCTGGTCAGGAACGGGAAGCCGTTGAAGCTGGTGTTGCCGCCGGTGTACAGGATCAGCGCGGTGGCCGCCTGCACCACGAAGAACATGAAGTGCCCGGCGGACCCGAACACCTGGTCCGCTTCCTGCGAGATCACGGTCGGGTAGCCGACCTTGTAGGGAGCCGAGTGGGTCTTGTACGCCAGCCAGGAGATGCCGGCCACCAGGGTGCCGAGGATCAGGCCCTCGGTCACCAGGACCCGCCGGGCGTTGACCCCTTCCGGGGGCTTGAACGCGCTGACGGCGTTGGAGACCGCCTCGATGCCGGTCAGCGAGGCACCGCCGTTGGCGAACGACTTCATCAGCGCGTAGGCGAGCACCAGCAGGGTGAAGCTCGAGGCGCCGGGACCGACCTTGAAGAGCCCGGTCATGTGGGTCACGTTCTGCTGCGGCAGGTTACCCGCCACCTCGCGGATCAGCCCGACCACGATCATCAGGATGACCGACCCGGAGAACAGGTAGGTGGGCAGCGCGAAGATCTTGCCCGCCTCCCGGATGCCGCGCAGGTTGCCGAAGCACATCAGCAGGATGATCCCGATGGATATCTGGGTCTCGTACGGGCCGATGGCGGGATACGCGGAGGCGACGGCCGCGGTGCCCGCCGCGATCTGCACCGCCACCGTGACCACGTAGTCGATGAGCAGCGCCACCGCGGCGACCTGCGCGATCCGCGGCCCGAAATTCTCCCTGGCCACCACGTAGGAGCCGCCGGCCCGGGTGTAGACCGAGACCACCTCGCGGTAGGACATGACCACGAGCAGCATGACGAACAAGATCACCCCGGTCAGCGGGATGAGGACGGCGAAGGCGGCCAGGCCGAAGATCGGCATCAGCTCGATAAGCATTTCCTCGGTGCCGTAGGCCGAGGAGGAGATGCCGTCCGGTGACAGCACGCCCAGCGCGAGCGTCTTGGACAGCCGCTGCTCGCGCAGCTCTGCGTTGATCATCGGCGGCCCGAGCAGACGGCGCTTGACGGAGTACCACTGAGTCTCCGGAAGCTCGCCCCGGCCGTCGAGCAGGCCTGCCGCCTTACGCACAGCCACTAGGCTTCTAGCTCCGTCACTGGCTTGCCGCTCCATTTCGCAGGGTGATGCTGATCATGTCATCCGACCGTATTCGGCCCGCCCCCGGCACCGCCGTATGCGGCCCGTCAAGCTTGGCCACGCAGGCGTTAAGGTTCCGTCAAGAACGCTGATGTTGCCCGTCGGCGCGGCTGAAATAGCAAGAGATGATGATTCCTGGCTTGACTCAGCGCCCGATGCCTGCGCCCTACGCGCTGCCGGTCAGCTTCGCCATGTACCTGGCCGTCGGCACGGTAGCGGCCGCGCTCGGCGGCCGGCTGGGCGCCACCGGGGTGCTTGTGGCCTGCGCGGCGATCGCCGCCGTCATGTCCTTCGCCGCCGACCCGATCGCGTCGGTCCTGCTGGCCGGCATCGGCTGGCTCACCACGACGGGGTTCTCCCGGCCGCCCTACGCGCAGCTGCGGCCCACCGGGCCTGCCGCCGCGCACGCGGCCATCGTCATCGGCCTCAGCGCGCTGGCCGGCGCGGGTCTCGGCCTGCTGTTCCGCTGGTACGCGCGAAGGCTCACACTGGTAAGCATGGGCAGCCACGCAAGCCTGCGGGCCGGCCGCTTCGCGGCCTGGCGGGCTCCGGGTACGCTGCGGCGCCCAGCGGGCATCCCGGCGGGCGGGTCCGCCAGCTCCGCCGGGGCCATCGATATCCGCCGGCGGCTGGCCGGCGTCGGCCTCGCCGCCGCGGCGCTGCCGCTGATCACGATCGTGCTCGCGGCCTCGCGGCCGCACCTGAACCTGGCCGACGACCTGCTCGTCTACCTGGTCGCGGTGGTGACGATCACGGTCGTCGGCGGTTTCTGGCCCGCCGTGCTGGCCGCCGTCGCGGCCAGCCTCCTGCTCAACTGGTACTTCACCGATCCGCTGCACACGTTCACCATCCAGCAGCCGAGAGAGTTGCTGGCCCTGCTGCTGTTCGTGACGGTGGCGGTCGCGGTGAGCAGCGTGGTCCACCTGGCCGCCCGGCGGGCCGTGCAGGCCGCACGGGCCAGGGAAGAGGCGGCCTCACTGCTCGAGCTGGCGCAGAACGTGCTCGGCGGAGCCGATTCACCCAAGGCCGTCCTCGATCACCTCACCGGAACCCACGGCGGCCAGGCCGAGCTGCAGGAAAGGGCAGGCGGCCGCTGGGTCAGGACCGCCTCGAGCCGGGTCGGTGCCAGCCTGGCCGGGGGCAGCCTGGCCGCGGCCACCCGCATCGACATCCGCGAGGACCTGACCTTGCTGGTCACCGGGCAGGCCGACTCGGCCACCGCCGCGCTGCTGGCCGGCTACGCGGCCCAGGCGGCGGCCGCGCTCGACCGGGAGCGGCTGCGGACCCAGGCGGCCCAGGCCGAGGCGCTGGCCGAGGGCAACCGGATGCGTACCGCGCTGCTCGCGGCGGTCAGCCACGATCTGCGCACCCCGCTGGCCTCGATCAAGGCCAGCGTCAGCAGCCTGCGGCAGACCGACGTGGTGTGGTCGGCCGAGGACCAGGCCGACCTGCTGGCCACCATCGAGCAGAACGCCGACCGGCTCGACGCCCTGATCGGCAACCTGCTCGACATGAGCCGGCTGCACACCGGATCGCTGCAGCCCTTCCTGCGCCCGACGGCCATCGACGAGGTGGCGCCCGCCGCCCTGCTCGGGCTGGACGACTCGCTCCGGCTGGACATGGCGGTGCCCGACGGTTTCCCGCTTGTGCTCGCCGATCCCGGCTTGCTCGAGCGGGTGCTGGCCAACCTGTTCTCCAACGCGCTGCGGTACTCCCCGCCGAACCGGCCGCCCGAGCTGCACGCCGAGCTGACCGGCGGCACGGTGCTGCTCGAGGTGGTGGATCACGGCCAGGGCGTGCCCGACGAGGAGAAGGAGCGCGTGTTCGAGCCGTTCACCCGCGGCGGCGACCGTCACCCAGGCGTCGGGCTCGGCCTCGCGGTGGCCAAGGGCTTCGCCGAGGCCATGGGCGGCCGGATCACGGCCACCGACACGCCGGGCGGCGGCCTGACCGTGGGCGTCTGCCTGCCGGTGGCGAGCCAGGACAAGTCCTCGCTCGGCGCCGGGTCATGACCCGGGTCCTCGTCGTCGACGACGAGCCCTCCATCGTGCGGGCGCTGCGCATCAACCTGTCCGCGCGCGAATACGACGTCACCACCGCGGTCGACGGCACCACCGGGCTGGCCGCCGTGGCCCGCGACCGTCCCGACGTGATCATCTTGGATCTCGGCCTGCCCGACATGGACGGCACCGAGGTGATCCACGGCGTCCGCGGCTGGACCTCCATCCCGATCATCGTGCTGTCCGCCTGGGGGCAGGAGAGCCAGAAGGTGGCCGCGCTCGACGCCGGCGCCGACGACTACGTGACCAAGCCGTTCGGCATGGACGAGCTGCTCGCCCGGCTGCGCGCCGCGGTCCGCCGCGCGTCGCCCGCCCCCGACGAGCCGGTGATCAGCACGGCCGACTTCACCGTGGACCTGGCGGCCAAACAGGTGACCAGGGGCGACGGCAGCGACGTCCGGCTGACCCCGACCGAGTGGCAGCTGCTGGAGATCCTGGTCCGCAACAGCGGGCGCCTGGTCACCCAGCGGCAGCTGCTGCGCGAGGTATGGGGCCCCAGCTACGAGACCGAGAGCAACTACCTGCGGGTCTACCTGGCCCAGCTGCGCCGCAAGCTGGAGCCCGAGCCGTCCCGGCCCAGGTACCTGCTGACCGAGTCGGGCATGGGCTACCGCTTCAAGCCGTGATACGCGGCGCACGCAGCACGGTTCGTTCGGAAAAAAAGGTCTTGCTGGGGTGTTGGACTGACGCCCGCCTGTTGCGGGTAGGCCCAAGGCGTGCGGCAATCTCTCCTCGGCGTCCCCCGGCGCATCCGTAAGACCACGCTGCTGTCCCGGCCGGCCGCCCTGGCCGAGCGCATCGAGCGTGCTCACGCGCTCGATCCGGTCATCGGTGAACTGTCCGATACCATCGTCAGGGCGCTGCCCGCGGGCACAAGGACCGACGCCCTGCACGGTGTCCCGCTCGGCCAGCCGGCCCATCCCGCGCTGGTCCGGCTGCCGCTGGGCTGCTGGACGTCGGCCGTCTTGCTCGAGTCGCTGCCCGGCACGGAACGCGCCTCGGGCGTACTCATCGCGGCCGGGATCGTGAGCACGGCGCCCGCGGCCGCCACCGGGCTGGCCGACTGGTCGGCGCTGCACCGGGACCAGCAGCGAGTCGGCCTGGTGCACGCGGTGTGCCAGGCCAGCGCGGCCACCTTGTTCGCCGGCGCGCTGGCGGCCCGGGCCGCCGGGCGGCCGGGGTACGGACGGCTGCTGTCCGCCTCCGGGCTCGCGGTGGCCAGCATCGGGTCCTACCTGGGCGGTCACCTGGCGCTGCGGCTCGGCGCGGGCACCAGCCACGCCGACCAGGTCAGCCACCTGGCCGGACTCGGCTGGCATGACCTGTGCGACTTCGGCGACCTGCCGGACCGGCGGCTGGTCCGGCGCCAGCTCGGCTACCTGTCCCTGCTCGTGTTCCGGGACGGGCAGCAGGTCAGCGTGCTGTCAGACCGGTGCTCGCATCTCGGCGGGCCCCTGCACCAGGGACGGGTCGTGGTGGAGCGGGACAGTGCCTGCGTCGCCTGTCCCTGGCACGGATCCACCTTCTCCATCGCCGAGGGCACCGTCGTGCACGGACCCGCCACCGCCCGCCAGCCATCGTTCCAGACCCGGGTCACGGACGGCGGCCGGGTCGAGCTCAGTCCCAGACCCTGACGTCGCGGGGTCCGGCGCAGCCTGGTCCGGCGCGGCGGGCCGGCTGGTCGCGCCGCTGAAGAAGCCGCCGAGCCCCTCCAGCGCCTTCCCGATCTCACTCGGCACGATCCAGACCTTGTTGGCGTCGCCCTGCGCGATCTGCGGCAGCATCTGCATGTACTGGTAGGCCAGCAGCCGCTGGTCCGGGTTCCCTTCGTGGATGGCCTTGAACACGGTGCCGATGGCTTCGGCCTGACCGCGGGCCCGGGCCGCCTGGGCCTTGGCATCCGCCTCGGCCCGCAGCACGGCCGCCTCGGAGTCGCCGCGGGCCTTGAGCACCGCCGCCTGCCGCTCGCCCTCGGCGGTCAGGATCGCCGACTGCTTGGAGCCCTCCGCGGACAAGATCGCGGCACGCTTGTCCCGGTCCGCGCGCATCTGCTTCTCCATCGAGTCCTGGATGGACGACGGCGGCTCGATCGCCTTGAGCTCGACCCGGCCGACCCGGATCCCCCACTTTCCCGTCGCCTCGTCGAGTTCTCGCCGCAGCTCGTTGTTGATCTGGTCCCGGGAGGTGAGCGCCGTCTCCAGGTCCATCCCGCCCACCACGTTACGCAGCGTGGTCACGGTCAGCTGCTCGACCGCGGTGATGTAGTTGGCGACCTCGTAGGTGGCCGCCCGGGCGTCGGTGACCTGGAAGTAGATGACGGTGTCGATGCTGACCACCAGGTTGTCCCGGGTGATCACCGGCTGCGGCGGGAAGCTGACCACCTGCTCCCGCAGGTCAAGCAGCGGGCGCAGCCGGTCGACGAACGGCGTCACCATGTTCAGCCCGGCGTGCAGGGTCCGGTGATACCGGCCGAACCGCTCGACGATCCCCGCCGACGCCTGGGGCACGATCCGGACCGACCGGCTGACCACCACGATGACCAGGACCACGAGGACCACGAGGAGGATGATCGCGACGAGAGAGGTCATGACTGTCTCACTCCTGCGCCCGGGGCGGGGTGCCGGGTTTCTCCGGGGTTTCCGGGCTTAGCTGCTACGGTACCGACCGCGAGGCCGTTCAGCCAGCCGCCGGCCACTCAGCGTGCGCGGGCGGTCCAGCGTGACTGCCTGTGCTCGATTTCCAGCTGCACACCGAAGCACCGGGACAGGTTCCGCGCGGTGAAGACCTCCTCGAGGGGGCCGGCCGCGAGCACGGCCCCGCGGCGCAGCAGCATCGCGTGGGTGAAGCCGTCAGGCACCTCCTCGACGTGGTGGGTGACCAGCACCATCATCGGCGCCTTGGGGTCGCGGGCCAGGGTGGTGAGCTGGCGGAGCAGGTCCTCACGGCCGCCCAGGTCGAGCCCGGCGGCCGGCTCGTCGAGCAGCAGCAGCTCCGGGTCTGGCATCAGGGCCCGGGCGATCTGCACCCGCTTGCGCTCACCCTCGGACAGGGTGGAGAACCTGCGCTTGATCAGGTGCGCGCAGCCGAGCGCGTCGAGCAGCTCGACGGCGCGGGTGACGTCCGCGGAGTCGTACTCCTCCTTCCACCGGCCCAAGATGGCGTAGGAGGCGGTGAGCACCAGGTCGATGACCTTCTCGGCCGGCGGGACCTGCTCGGCGACCGAGGCGCTGGTCAGCCCGATCCTGGGACGCAGATCGAAGATGTCGACCTCGCCCATCTTCTCGCCGAGGATCTCCACCGTGCCCTGCGAGGCGAACATCATCGTCGCGGCGATCTGGAGCAGGGTGGTCTTGCCCGCCCCGTTGGGGCCGATGAGGATCCAGCGCTCGTCGCCGTGCGCCGTCCAGTCCACGTTGCGCAGCAGGACCGCCGAGTCACGCCGGACCTCGACGCCACGCAGCCGCAGTACCTCGTCGGACACTAGGGTCCCCTTCCTCCGCCGGCCCCCCCGATCCGCCGGGCCATGGCCGCCGAGACCGAACCTATGCCACCAGGCCCCGGTCAGCCCACCCAGGCGGCCGGACTGGCCGGCCAAGTTTCCGCTGGCCCGGCCAGCCCGGCCGGCTGACGCCCGGTTAAGGGCGGATAGCTCCCGATAGCGCGAGATGCGCCGAGGGAGCACTCTGATAATTCTTGTACCTTTATATCCGTTTCTACGGTTAAAAATCGCTAACGAATACCTAAGTCGGCGTATGCCACGCTACGATTCCTGATTGCTTAGTTACACGATATGACCGCACAGAAGCGATCTTGTGAGGAGGAGCGGGAAATGGCGATGCGCATACGCGTGCTCGCAGGCTGTTTCGTTTTCGGCCTGGCGGCCTTCATGCTGACCGGCACGGCCGCGCAAGCGGCAACTCAGGCCCATGTCGGTGTCTCGGCCGCGGTAAGCGGGCACGCGGTGAACGGCGGCCAGACCTCAGTGGCGCCGACACCCCCGCCCACGTCCACGTCCACGCCCACACCCACGCCGACCTGCACCTGCGAGAAGCCATCGCCGACGCCTACCCCCACGTGTACGTGCCAGCACCCGACGCCGACACCGACGCCGTCGCCCACTTGCACCTGCAAGACGCCGACGCCCACGCCGACCCCGACGCTGACGACCGCCCCGCCGTCGAGCCCGGTGCCGACGCCCACGCCGACGCTGACGACCTCGCCTATCCCGACGGTATCGGCCACGAGCACTAGCTCGTCGGCGCCGGCCGGCGGGGCCAACACCGGTGGCGGCGGCAGCATCACCGGCGGTGGCGGCGACGTGACGCTGGCCGCGGGCGGTGCCGCGCTGGCGCTGCTCTCGGGCGGCCTGGGCCTGGTGGCCTTCCGCCGCTGGCGCAGGACGCGCATGCCGGCGGCCTAACTCGTTTGTATCTGGCTCGCCATCGACGTACCCCCCTGGGCCGGTGGGCCCTGGGGGTAGCCCTCGCGGCCGCCGTGCTGTGCGCGGGCGGCGTCAGCGTGGCGGCGTTCGGCCTGCTGGACAGGACTCCCGCCGATGCCGGGGCCACGGTGACCCCGGCATCGGTGACGACCGCGCCGCCCAAGCTGAGCCATGACCCGCGGGCCACGGCGCTGGCGCGGTCGGTGCCGGTCAGCGTCCGTATCCCCGGCATCGGGGTCAGCGCGCCGGTGATGAAGGTCGGCAAGAACGCCGACGGCACCGTCCAGGTGCCGCCGCTCGCCGTGCACAACCTCACCGGCTGGTACGAGTACGGCCCGTCCCCCGGCCAGCGCGGCGCCGCGGTCATCCTCGGCCACGTGGACTCCACCACCGGGATCTCGGTGTTCTTCTACCTCAAGGACCTGCGCGCCGGGGACAAGGTGTACGTCACGCTGGCGGACGCCAAGGTGGCCACCTTCGCCGTGGACGGGGTGCAGAAGGTGGCCAAGGACGCGTTCCCGACCGCGTCCGTCTACGGGCGGGCCGACTACCCGAGCCTGCGGCTGATCACCTGCGGCGGCCCGTTCGACCCGGCCACCGGCCACTACCTGGACAACATCATCGTCTACGCGCACCTGATCCGCGGCTAGGTCGCGCGGTCGTGCCGGACGGCCAGCAGCGCGGCCTGGGTGCGGTCGGCGACGCCGAGCTTGGCCAGCACCGAACTCACGTGGGTCTTCACCGTCTTCTCCGAGACGCCGAGCGCCCGCGCGATCTCCCGGTTGGACCGCCCCTGGGCCAGCTCCGCCAGGACCTCGCGCTCGCGGGTGGTCAGCGCGTCCAGGCCCGCCACGGCCGCGGGGTGCATCAACGTCCCGGCCGCCTCGGGGGCGAGCAGCAGGTGGCCGTCGTGCACCGAGCGGATCGCCCGGACGAGCGCGTCCGGGTCGACGTCCTTGTAGAGCACCCCCGCTGCGCCCGAACGGACCGCCAGGCTCGCCGCGGCGGGTTCGGTGGCGCTGGTCAGGACCAGGACCCGCGCGGCGCTGTCACGGGCCTTGAGCTCGCCGAGCACCGCGATGCCGTCCGCGCCGGGCAGCTTCAGGTCGAGCAGGATCACGTCGGGGGCAACGTCGGCCGCCAGCGCGAGCGCCGTCGCGGCATCACCCGCCTCGCCGGTTACCTCGATCCCGTCCTGGACCTCGAGCAGGACCCGCAGCCCCCGCCTGACCACCGGGTGGTCATCGACGATCAGCACGGAGATGGGCTGACCCATTACGCACCTCCCGCCTCTCCCGCCTCGACGCGCCCGCCCTTGACCGGGCCGCCCTTAACTGGGCCGCCCTTAACTGGGCCGCCCTTAACTGGGACCGTCATCCGCACCAGCGTGCCCTTCTTACCCGAACGAATGGTCAGCACCCCGCCCGCCGCCGCGGCACGCTCTCGCATCGAGGCCAGCCCGAGCCCGCTTGACGGCATGTCCGGCGGGAATCCGTGCCCGTCGTCGGCGACCTCGAGCACCGCCCGGCGCGGGCTGCGGGTCAGGGCGACCCGGACGCCGTCCGCGCCCGAATGCCGCAGCGCGTTGTTCAGCGCCTCCTGCCCGACCCGGTATAGCGCCGCCTCCGCCTGAGGGCCGAGCCCGGGCAGCTCGGCGGCGGTGAACGTGACCCTGATCCCGTGCGCGGGCCCGGCCAGCCCGGCGTACCTGCGCAGCGACTCGGCCAGCCCGGCCGCGGCCAGGTCGGGCGGGGCCAGGCCGTCGATCACCGCGCGCAGCTCGGCGTGCGCCTGCGCGCCGAGCGTGCCGATCACGTCGATCTCGGCCTGGACCCGGGTCGTGTCGGCCGGCTCCCTGGCCGCGAGCACCGCCGCGGCCCGCGCGTGCGCCCTGATGCTGAACAGCTTCTGGGACACCGCATCATGCAGCTCCCTGGCCAGCCGGGAGCGCTCCTGCAGCACGGAAAGTTCCCGGCTGCGCTCGTACAGCCTGGCGTTCGTCAGCGCGATCGCGGCGTGCGCGGCGAACAACGCGAGGATCTCCTCATCACGCCCGGTGAACCCGTGGCCGGCCGCGGCCGCGGACACCTTGTTGGCCGCGAAGATGATGCCGAGGACACGCTCGCCGTCACGCACAGGCACGCCGAGGAAATGCGACATGTCCGGGTGGTGGTCGGGCCAGCCTTCGAACCTCGGGTCGGCGCGGATATCCGCGAGCCGTTCCGGCTTGCCCTCGTTCAGCAGCACGGCGAGCATCCCGTGCCTGCGCGGCAGCGGACCGATCGCCTGCCACTGCGCCGGACTCATCCCGTCCACCACGAACTCGGCGAACGAGTCGCCCGCATCCGGCACCCCGAGCGCGGCGTAGCGCGCACCGACCAGCGACCGCGCGGACCGCACGATCACCTGCAGCACGTCGCGTACGGACATCTGCCTGGTAACAGAAAGCACCGCCTGGCTCACCTGGTACAGCTCGTCCAGCCCGTCGCTCATCTACCGACGGTAGCCCCGGCACCGGGGGTGGCGCATCGGGCGGCGGTCCTAGGACTATCGGACTGGGCCGGCCCGGGCCGCGGGACCGATGTGCGGCGGCGCCGCGGCGCCTAGCGTGCGAGCCATGAACACTGCACTGATTACGGGGGCCTCCCGCGGACTGGGCCGGGCGCTGGCGGCCGGCCTGGCCCGCGAGGGTTTCGCCCTCATCATCGACGGCCGGGACGCCGCCGCCCTCGACGCCGCCGCGCAGCAGATCCGCGCCGCGGGCGGTGACGTCACCGCCATCAGCGGGGACGTCACCGACCCCGGTCACCGGGCCGCGCTCCGCCGGGCCGCGGAAGCCGCGGGCCGGCTGGACCTGCTGGTAAACAACGCGGGCACGCTGGGCGCCAGCCCGCTGCCCGCGCTGGCCGACTACCCGGCCGACGAGCTGCGGGCCGCCTTCGAGGTGAACGTGATCGCGCCCATCGCGCTGACCCAGCTGCTGCTGCCGCTGCTGCGCCCCCGCGGCGGCGCCGTCCTGAACATCACCTCGGACGCGGCCGTGGAGGCCTACACCGGCTGGGGTGGCTACGGCGCCGCCAAGGCCGCCCTGGAGCAGGCCTCGCATGTGCTGGCGGCCGAGGAGCTCGCCATCCGCGTCTGGTGGGCCGACCCGGGCGACCTGCGCACCGACATGCACCAGCGGGCCTTCCCCGGCCAGGACATCTCGGACCGGCCACGGCCGGAATCGGTGGTCCCCGCGTTCGTCCGGCTCATCTCCCAGCGGCTGCCGAGCGGCAGGTACCGCGCCGCCCACCTGATGCCGGCCGTCTCATGACCGTCACCGGCCCGACCGTCACCGGCCCGACCGTCGCCGGCCTGACCGTCGCCGGCCCGACCAGCTTCGCGCTGACCGGCTTTGTCCTGCCCGCCGAACGCGAAGCCCACGACCCGCCGGAAGCGCGCGGCGTGCCCAGGGACGGCGTCCGGCTGCTGGCCAGCCGCCGCGGCTCCGGCCAGATCAGCCAGCACACCTTCCGCGACCTGCCCGGCCTGCTGCTGCCCGGTGACCTGCTTGTGGTCAACACCAGCGGGACGCTGCCGGCCCAGGTGCGGGCCGGCCGCGAGCTGGCCGTGCACTTCTGCTCGCCCCGGCCAGACGGCAGCTGGCTGGTCGAGCTGCGGGAGGTCAAAGACAAGATCTCCCGGCCGAACGGACAGGGCTGCGCCGGCCAGGTCATCGACTTGCCCGGCGGGGCCGCGCTGACCCTGCTGTCCCGGGCGGGCGCCCGGCTCTGGCGGGCCCGGATGCCGGTGGCGGTGGTGCCGTACCTGTTCCGGCACGGCGTCCCGATCAGGTACTCGCACGTGCGGCGCGACTGGCCGCTCGCGGCCTACCAGACGGTGTTCGCGCGGACGCCAGGCAGCGCGGAGATGCCGAGCGCCGGCCGCCCGTTCACCCCCGCGGTGATCACCGAACTGGTGGCCCGCGGCGTGCTGATCGCCCCGCTGACCCTGCACGCCGGCGTGTCCTCGCTGGAGGAAGGCGAGGATCCCTACCCGGAGCCCTACGACGTCCCGCCCGCGACCGCCGCCCTGGTCAACCACGTGCGGGCGCACGGCGGCCGGGTCATCGCGGCCGGCACCACGGTGGTCAGGGCGCTGGAGACGGCGGCCGGCCCGGACGGCCGGGTGAGCGCCGCGGCGGGCTGGACGTCGCACGTGGTCACGCCGGAGACGGGGGTCCGCGCGGTGCACGGGCTGCTCACCGGCCTGCACGAGCCACGGTCGTCGCACCTGCGGATGCTGGCCGCCTTCGCCGGCGCGGACCTGCTGAGCCGCTGCTACGCCACCGCGATCAGCGCCGGGTACCTGTGGCACGAGTTCGGCGACGTGCACCTGCTGCTGCCCTAGCGAGGAGGAGCTTTGGGGTAGCCTGCCGCCGTGAACACACCGCAGACCACCCTGCTCATC
>JBEKGC010000077.1:0-18415 GCA_050013055.1 Streptosporangiaceae bacterium | reverse complement strand
GTCTTGCTCGGGGGTCCGTACGAAGGCGAGATCAGCAATCGGGGAACCCGGAGGCCGGCTCGCAGCGGGCCGTGCGTGGGATCGAAGAGCGCCGCCAGTGCGCCGGATCGCTGCCAACCGCGCGGCAAGAGCGAGTGCTCGTTCTGATTGCCCCGGAAATCTACGCCGGAGTGCGCGGCGGGATGCTTGGGCGCCGAGTCCGGTGGCTTCTCGCCGTGGCGGATGATGTAGACGGCCTCCGGCGGCGCGGATCGAGGACTCATGTCAAGAAACCGTCAAGGGTGCGACCTTGCTTATCACGAAACCCCAGGCTACTGGCCGCCAGCGTGGATGGCGCCCAAACGGAGCATAACTGGCTGACCGGTCCCGTGCCGTCGTGCAGGCACAGCTCAGCAGGGGTGCAGAGGCGGCGCTCAGCCAGACGCACGCGGACTGGCAGCTCCCGGATCCTGTTTCGCTGCGGTGGGTCCTGGTGCACATGATCGAGGAGTATGCGCGGCACAACGGGCACGCCGATCTGATACGCGAGTCGATCGACGGGCAAACGGGGTGACTGAGCGCGGCGTCCCGGCACCGGACCACAGACCCCAGGTCGGCGACGGGTTCTCGGCATCGCGCACACTTGAGCCATGACCACGCAGAACCCGGGTGCCGCAGGCACCTGCCCGTTCGCCATCGACCGGCCGGTCATGCGGCAGCGGTGGGAGCGGCTAACGTTCCTGCACTGGCCGTTTGAGGCCGCCGAGGTGCAGCGGCTGCTGCCCGATGGGCTGGATATCGAGACGTACGACGGTGCGGCGTGGGTTGGCCTCGTGCCGTTCTACATGCGGGTGGCCACGCCAGGCGGCCAGCGGGTGCCCTGGGTATCCAACTTCTGCGAAACGAACGTGCGCACCTACGTCCGCGACCGCGCGGGACGGTCCGGCATCTGGTTCTTCTCCCTCGACGCGTCCCGCCTTGGTGCGGTCGTCACCGCGCGAGCCACGCCCTACCGGCTGCCGTACTTCTGGTCGTCGATGCGGCTCGGCGAACGCGGCGACGATATCGCCTATCTTTCCCGCCGCAGCTGGCCAGGCCCGCGCTCGGCCATCAGCCGCTTGCGTATCGGCATCGGCGCGCCGATCGCCCCTGCTGGCGTCACCGCGCTCGAGCACTTCCTCACCGCCCGCTGGATGCTGTTCAGCGTCATCGGCAGCCGCCTGGTCTCGGCCCGCGCCTGCCACCAGCCCTGGCCGCTGTACCGCGCTCAAGCCCGGGTCCTGGAAGATCACCTGCTCACCGCGGCCGGCCTGCCCGCCCCCGAAGGCGAGCCGCTGGTGCATTACTCACCCGGCGTAGACGTCGCCATCGGCCGCCCCGAACTCTAAAGCCCTGCGTCCACTGGCGGGCCGGCGGCGCAGGCTCGAGTTCAGCAGGGCCGGTGGCAGGTAGGCCTGGTCGAGCGGGCCGACGTCGGTGCCGGGCGGGACGATCGCGTCGATCTGGTCGAGGATGTCGTCGGTGAGCGTGACATCGGCGCCTGCGAGCAGGTCGTCGAGCTGCTCCATCGTATGCGGCCCGATGATCGCGCTGGTCACGCCGGGATGGGTGATGGTGAAGGCCAGCGCGAGGTGCGTCATCGGCAGGCCGGCCCGGTCGGCCAGCGGGATGAGCTGCTCGACGGCGTCGATCCGGCGCTCGTCGTTGAGGTGCCGGAAAATGTGCGCCCGGCGCAGATCGGTCTGCTGGCCCTTGCGGACGCGGCCGGTGAGCATTCCCTGCCCGAGCGGCCCCCACACGAGGATGCCCATCCCGTAACGCTGCGCGATCGGCAGCACCTCGCGTTCGATGCCGCGGGACAGGATCGAGTAGGGCGGCTGATCGGTGCGGAACCGTTCCAGGCCGCGCCGCTCGGCGGCCCACTGGGCTTCGATGATGTCGGACGCGGGCATCGCGGACGTGCCGATCACACGGACTTTCCCGCAGTGGATCAGGTCGGAGAGTGCGGAAAGCGTTTCCTCGATGTCGGTGCAAGGGTCCGGCCGGTGGACCTGGTAGAGGTCGATGTAGTCGGTCTGCAGACGGCGCAGCGAGTCCTCGACCGCGGTCATGATCCAGCGCCGCGAGGCTCCCTGGTGGTTGGGATCGTCGCCGATCGGGCGGCTGAACTTGGTCGCGAGGACAACGCTGTCGCGGCGTCCCTTGAGTGCTTTGCCCACGACCACTTCGGACTCGCCGTACGCGTCGGAGGTATCGATGAAGTTGATCCCCGCGTCCAGCGCCTTGTGGATGATGCGGGCCGAGTCGTCGTGGTCGGGGTTGCCGATGGACGTGCCGAGAGCCAGCGCGCCCAGCGCGTAGGGGCTGACCTTGATGCCGGTCCGCCCGAGGGTGCGGTACTGCATGCGGGCTCCTGTCCGCCCTTTGCAGGCGACACGCGGACGTAACTCCAGCCTAGACCGCCCACACCAGGCAGAAGGGCTTGCCGGCCGGATCGGCGTAGACGCGCCAGTCCGGGCCGGCGCCGTCCAGTCGGGTGGCGCCGATGTCAAGGGCGGCCCGTTCCGCCGCGTCCACGTCCTGGACCGTCACGTCGAGGTGGATCTGCTGCGGGTACGCCGGGTCCGGCCAGCGTGGCGCGGCGTACTGCTCCACCTGCTGGAACATCACCGGCTGCGCGCCGTCTTCGCCGATCATGGCGACGTCGTCCGCCTCGTACGTCACGGGCTTGCCGAGCAGCTCCGCGTAGAAGTGGCTCAACGCTTTCGCGTCAGGGCAGTCGAGCATGACGCCCGTCAAGATGGTCCGCGGATCGTCCGGGTTGAGGCACAGGTCGAACGGGTGGCCGGCCGGGTCGGCCAGCGTGTGCCACCGCTCGTTGCGGCGCAGCAGGGTGGCGCCGAGTTGCCGGGCGCGTTCGGCCGCCGCGTCGATGTCTGGTACCCGGAAGTCGAGATGGGCCTGCTGCGGGCGGTCCTGGTCCGGCCAGCGGGGCGGCACGTGGTCGGTGGCCCGTTGCAGGCCGATCCGCCAGCCGTCACCGGTGTAGAGCGTGATCCACTCGTCATCGTCGTCAGGGACGCGTTGCCAGCCCGCGAGCTGCTCGTAGAACGTGGCCAGGAGGTCGATGTCCGGGGCGTCGAGGGTCACGGCCCGCAGTGAGCCGATCGTCCGCCGGTACGGTTCAGAGGTCATATCCCCGATCCTGCCGATCCCGGGGCCGGCCCGCCACCTTGTGGACACAATCATCGGCGCTTGCGGGCCCCGAGGCCGCCAGCAGTTCGCTGACCGTAACGAACCGATATCCGTCAGCTGTCAGGGACCCCGTCAGCCGGTCAAGTTGCTTCATCAGGCTGGCGTTGGGCTGCGGTCCGCCGTCATGCAGGAGCACGATGCTGCCGGGCGAGACCTGCTGCAAGATCTCGTCGACGTCGTACTGCGCGTTGACGCCGGTAATGCCATGCGACCACAATGTCACGCCGTAGTGCAGGCTGGCGCACACCGCCAATCCGACACTGTCGATGCGGCCGTAGGGCGGCCGGCACAAAGTCGGCGCCTGGCCGGTCAGTTTCGCCAGGAGCTCTTGAGTGCGTTCCAGGCTGTCGCGGTCAAAGCTCTCGTCATGCTGGGTCAGATCGGAGTGCGCCCAGGTGTGATTGCCCTGCTCGTGACCCGCATCCGCCGTCTGCACCACCAGGTCGGGAGCGGCCTGCATCCGTTCGCCGACTCTGAAGAACGTCGCCTTCGCGCCATGGCGCCGCAATATGTTCAGCACCTGCGGTGACCATTCCCGGGTCGGGCCGTCATCGATCGTGAGCGCGATGAGCTTGGCCGACGGCTGAGTACGAAACGTCGCCGTCGCGACGAACGGCGCAGGCCCCGGCGGGCGCGCAGTCCGGGCAGTCGGTCCCTCCCTGGTCAGATCCTGCTCGGCCGCCCACCCGGCAGCGGTCCCAGCCGCACCGCCGGCCGTGAGCAGGCCGGCCCGGGTGATGAATCTGCGGCGATCCATGGGGCAAGTTTTACCTGTTTGCCCGTCTGTGTCGACCGCAGCTGAATCCGGTGTCGAGCTGGCCGCCACATCACGTTGCGGTTAGCTCGTGCCTCATCAATCAGCGTTGGCCCGGTTACCCGGCAGTGAAGGGTCCGCCCGGACGACGACTGGCCGTGCTGCGGACCCGCCCGCGGTCCCCGTGAGCCCCGTCCTGCACGCCCGTGCTGCCCCGCTCCCGCTCGCGAGGCGCCACGATGTTCCGTTCAGTGTCGTTCCCGTGCCATCTGCCGACCGTGAACACCGGCCCGCGCGACGGCTCACGACCGAGGCGGCGGTCACGCCCTGAAGGCCCGAAGCGCCGCACCCCAGCCGCCACCCCGTCGCCACTCCCGCCGCTCCCCGCACCCGCAACCCACCCGTCACAATAATCGAAAAAGATCGTGGAATATTCGGCTTACCTAGAGGCTTTGGTGCCCTATGACTGCCCTAATCCTCCGCAAGAGCCCGATCTTCCACGCGAACCCGGACGGCCCGGCCCGCATAACGCCCGGCCGGACCAGGCACGGCATACACCTCGCATCACCACCCCCAGCCGCCACCGCGCCACCAGCAAGACCGCGCCATTAACACGACCGCGACGGACCCGCCTCCGGGGCCTGACCAGCGAACCCCCGCAACACCAACGGATCATCGTCGTGGCCGGGCCCGGGGCCGACGGCGGCTGGAAGCGGGGCGAACGTTACCGCGGCACTAGCAAGGCCGCGGGTAAAACGACGTACTGACCTGCGTAAAGATCGGCGAGGTCCGCTGGCCAGAGGCGGGCGAAATCATCACGCATGCTGAGCACGGTCCAGCCGCCTTCGGCGGCCGCGTCAAGTATCTGCTGATCGTCGTAGGCGTATTCGCGCACGGCGTCGTCGTGGTGAATCACCAGGGCGAAGCGGGCGGCTCGGAGCATCTCGATGTCTCCAGCGGCGTTGCCCGCCGCCAGTACCGGCTGAGTTCCGGTGCGATCCCACAGGTGTGCGGGCTTGCCCGGCCCGTCATCCAGCGGGACCGGCCGGGCGGTACGGACCAATCGGCCGTCCACTGACTGGATCTGTACCTCCGGCCCGATCACCCGTTCGCGCCGCAACCCGTAGGCCGGGCCGGCGATGACCCGCATGAAGTCGCGGGAACTGCCCTGCACATGAACACGCTGAAGTCCAGGGCATGCAACACGGCGATGAGTTCCAGCATCGGCTGGTACGTCAGCACCGGGTAGGGGCGCTGGAAGCGCGGATGCCGTGCCCGGGTGAGGTAGCGGCGCGCCTGTTCCGCGTACTGCGCCGTAGCCTGGCCGGCGAACAGCACACCTAGCTCGCGCAGCACGTCGTGGCCGCTCCCCACCTCCGGCGGAGCTGAGCCGGCCGCGGCGACCCGGTCCAGGAGGAACCCCGCCAGCGCCGTATGAGGCTTCTCGCAGGCCAGCGTGCCGTCATTATCGAAGGCCGCCACCCGGTCAGCCACCGGGAGGGCGTCCGGTCCCTGGGTGATCTCCTGCAGAAAGGCGATCACCGACCGTCTCGCGGAGCCGTCCCGCCAGGAGGGCAGGCTCACCTTCCACTCCTCCGCATTTATCACGCCAGGTCCTCCTGTCAGGGCAAGCGGGACTCAAGTACTGGGCTGGCACCCGGCCGGTCAGGCGGCGCGGGCAGCTCCACCACCCTGCCGCAGGCAGGCGGCCAAGGACGCCGAGCTCATGATGCTCTGGCGCGAGGTGTCGGTGCTGGACGTCAGGTTGCGCGGCGACCGTGCGCAAGGCGCATCGCCTGCAGCCCGCGCAGCGTTTCGCTACCTGGCCGCCAGGAACTTGCGGTCGAGGCCGGTAATCCGTAGGAGCTTGGTCAGCATCGGGCTCGGCGAGGTCACCAGGAAGGGGCAGCCGGCCCGCTCCGCGTCATTGGCCATGCGCACCAGTGCGCTCAGGCCCTGGGCGTCGCAGAAACGTACTCCGGCCAGGTCGACGACTATCGGTCCGCGGTGCCGGTTGATTATTTTCTGGACGTACCTGAATGCCGTATCGCCGGTGTCTATATCCAGCTCACCCCCGATCTCCACTGCCGCCTCGCCCACTGGCAGGATCTGGTGACTAAGCTGGATTATCTTATGCGGGCCATGCTCTTGCTTCACGTGCTTCTTCCCCGGGATTACGGTAATTCGCGATCCGCTCTTGAAACGCCCCCATGCAGAGTACGTTCCCGCATAGCCCCCGTCCAGGGTCAGCCGTTGGCGGCTGACCCTGGCCCCGCTTCATGATGGCAGGCGGCCCGGATAATCACCATACGTGCTGACTCACAGGAAACCCACAGGATGGTCCACAGGATGGTCATGCGGGTACTATTCCGCGCTGTTTTCTGGTGTAAGGTAATGCCCGCACCGTATCAGGATTGCGAGTCGGATCCAATAGGAGTCCCCGATGAAAATGCTATCCCGTCCAGTCGATCAGATTCAGGACCATTACTCGGCGGTCGTGATCGGCTCGGGATACGGTGGGGCTATTGCCGCCGCCCGCATTGCGCGCGCGGGCCGAGATGTCTGCATCCTGGAGCGGGGCAAGGAGCTTCACCCGGGGGAGTACCCGAATTCCGCGCTTCCGGCGGCGCGTGAGATCCAGGTTCATACGCCCAGCGCAGACCACGGGCCCGCAGCGGGAATGTTCGACTTCCACGTGGGTCCCGACGTCACCGTCCTGTCGGGCTGCGGGCTGGGCGGCACCTCGCTGATCAACGCCAGTGTGGCGCTTGAGCCAAGTGACACGAGCTTCTCGGACGACCGGTGGCCGGCCGCGCTGCGGTACCACCCTGAGGTCTTGCGGCCCTTCATGCAGGCGGCCAGGGAGATGCTCGGATCCAACCCGTATCCGCAGCCATGGCCGGATTTGCCCAAGTTGCAGGCCCTTGAACGGGCGGCGGCCGGCCTGGGCCGTCAGGTGGTCCGTCCCGACCTCAACGTGACGTTCTCCGGCGGCCCGAACGCCGCCGGAGTATGGCAGAACGCGTGCGTTCTGTGCGGCGACTGCTGTTCCGGTTGTAACTACGGCGCGAAGAACTCGGTCCTCATGAACTATCTTCCCGACGCCTACGCACACGGCGCGCACATCTTTACCGAGGTAGCCGTGCAGTCCGTGCACCGATGCCAGGACAAGTGGCGGGTGGCCTTCGACGTGCTGGACTCCGGACCCGAACGAGTCCCGGGCACCTCCTCCCAATTCGTTACCGCCGACGTCGTCGTTCTCGCGGCGGGAACGCTCGGGTCGGCAAAGATCCTGCTCCGGTCCAGGGACCTTGGACTGCCGGTGTCGGACCGGCTCGGGTACGGCTTCTCCGGCAATGGCGACGTTCTGGCGTTCGCCTACGACACCGACAGGCCGGTGCGGGGTGTCGGTCTAGGCGAGCGTATCTCGCGCCAGGACACGCTGGTCGGACCCGCGATCACCGGTCTGATCGACCTGCGCGGCCCGGATACGGACCAGCAAAACGCGCTGATCATCGAGGACGGCGTCATCCCTGGTGCGCTCGCCTCGGTGATCCCCCTCGCGTTGAGCGTCGCGTCCGACGGTATTCCGGAGGGGGGAACCAGGCGGTTGAGGGAACTCGCCGGGATCCCGTTCGGCTCATATCGCGGGCCAGTGGGCCGCACCCTGACCTATCTGGTCATGAGCACCGACGACGGCGGCGGACGGATCGTCATGGAGAACGACCGAATCCGGGTGGCATGGCCCGAGGTTGGCGAGCAGCCAGCCTTCGCCCGCGACAACCAGATCCTGGCCATGGCCACCCAGGCGTTGCACGGGACGGAGACCCCTGACCCGCTCTGGGCCTGGACGAACGGACACTCGCTGATCACCGTGCATCCCCTCGGCGGATGCGTGATGGCGGACGACGCGGAGAAGGGCGTGGTGAACCATAAGGGCCAGGTGTTCGACCCTGCCGGGGGCGGGGTGCACGACGGACTGTACGTCTGCGACGGCTCGGTCGTCCCGTGCGCGCTGGACGCGAACCCCTCGCTCACGATCTCCGCCATCGCCGAACGGACAGCCGCGATCTTGATCGAGGACCGGAAGTGGGCGGCCCCGGTGGCCGGCGCCGGTGAACCGGTTCCTGCGCTGGCTCCGCCACCTGTCCGTCTTCAGTTCACCGAGCGCCTGACCGGCTACGTCTCGATGAGCGTGCGTGACGGTTACACCGAGGGCTACGACCGCGGCCGGAGCGACGACGCGCGCGTGGACCTGCTGATCACCATCGAATACGACGACATCGGCACGGCGCTTAACGACCCGGCTCGCGAGGCCAGGATCTACGGAACGGTCCTGGCGCCTCAGCTGTCGCCGCACCGTCTGAACGTCACGGAAGGCGCTTTCACGCTCCTTGATCTGGACCCGTCGCGGGTGGAGACCTGGCACATGCGGTACCGGATGACCCTAGAGTCGGAGGAGGGGAAGCGTTACCTCTTCGAAGGCCGCAAAGTGCTCCGCGAGGATGGCATCCGCCGCGCCTGGGCCGAGGCGACGACGCTCTACACGAAGATCACCGAGCTGGACGGGCACGAGCCCGGTACCGGAATTCTGTACCTGAAACCGGCTGACCTTCCCAAACTAGTCCACAGCATCAAGGTCGAGGGCGTCCCGCGCCGGCAGCAGGGTCACTATCGCCGGGCGTTCCTTGAGCTGTTCGCCGACGAGCTTGTGCATATCTACGGTGGCGTCCTTGATGAGGTGGGCGCCTTCCCCAGCGCACCGAAAACGGCGCCCTCGGTCCGTGAGCCCAAAGACCCGGACGGCACCTGGTGGTGCGACAGCCGCCAGCAGTGGCACGCCGACGACAGGCCAGGCGCCGACGCATTCTTGCGCCTGACGAGGTACCGGGCCGGCGACAAGGGCCCCCTCCTGATGGCCACCGGCTTCGGCATGTCGTCCCACTCGTTCCTCGCGTCAACCATCGAGCAGAACCTCGCGGAGTTCCTGGCGGCACGCGGCTATGACATCTGGCTGTTCGACTACCGGGCCGGCATCGACCTGCCGTCGGCCAGGACCGAGTTCACCATCGACGACATCGCCCGCGTCGACTGGCCGGCCGCGGTCAGGAAGGTCCAGGAGCTGACGGGCCGGGAGGATCTCCAGGCTTTCGGTCATTGCGTGGGCTCGGGCTCGCTGCAGATGGCGATCCTGGCCGGGATGCGGGGGATCCGCGCCGCGGTCTGCGCCCAGTTCCCGATGCACCCGTCCACGTCGGTCTTCAACCAGGTCAAGTCCCGGCTCCACACGGCGGGTGCCTTCGGTCGGCTGGGCGTCGGGGGCCTGGCGCCCGACGTCAGCGCGTCGCCTCCGGACGAACTGCTCGACCTCGCCCTCCGGACCCTCCCGATGCCCGCGGAGGAACGGTGCGGCCAGGCGGTATGCCGGTGGATCAACGCGATCTACGGGTGCACCCACCGCCATGCGCAGCTGAACGACGCGACCCACCGCGCGCTCAACGACATGTTCGGGTTCGGGAACATCGACTCGCTGCGGCACCTGTCGCTCATGATGCGCCGGGGTCTCGCGGTCACGCACACCGGCGGGATGGACTACTTCGCCCATCCGGAGCGCATCGCCGGAACTCACCTCCTGCTCCTGCAGGGTGCGCAGAATTACATCTTTCATCCACTCGGCACGGTCAAGACTCTGCGCTGGCTCAGGGACGCCAACCCCCAGGGCGATTATCAGCGGGAGGTGCTGCCCGGGTACGCCCATCTCGACGCGATCGTCGGGACCAAGGCGGCCACCGAGGTGTACCCGCGGATCGTGAACTTTCTCGACCGCGGATAGTCCCCTCGTCAGCCCCGCAGGCGGGGCCGGTTCGTGATCGCGGCCAGCCCGAACTCCTCGGCCGTGCGCATCGCGGAGGCCGTGAGCTCGTCCGCTCGTGCCACGTCCTCCGCTCGTCCGCGCACGGTCAGCACGTGGCCGAAGGCCTCCTCCGTGAGCGCTGTCCAGGGCCGGGCCCCCATCTCGCGGTGCCGTGCCAGCGCGGCCTCCAGGTGCGCGATGGCCTCAGGGAAGCGGCCGGCGGTCCCCGCGAGCACACCGAGCCAGTGGTCGGCGGCGCCGAGGAAACTCGCGACTCCCAGCGTGCAATTACTCCCGGCGTAGGGAGCGGCGAGATCGTACAGGGCCTCGGCCCACGGCCGGTCCGCCACCAGATCGACCGCGCCAGAGAAACCCACGATCACGGCCCACCATTGGTAGTTCTTGTCCGCGTCCGCTGCTGACGCGGGCTCCATCCGGCGGAGCAGATCGGCCGCCCGGTCCCGGTCGCCCGCCTCGGCCAGGGACCAGGCCGTGAAAGCCGGCCACGCAAGGTTGGCGGGTTCCGCCGCCGACATCGCCTCGAACAGCGGTATGCACTCCGCTGTGCGCCCGCGCAGCAGCCGCCACCAGGCACTCTGCGCCACGGAGATGAGCCGGGCCTGCGAATGGCCGATCCGGACGAGCCTGCGGCCGAGTTCACCAGCGGCCTCTTCTGCCTCCTCAAACCTCCCCTCCATGCTGGCGACGACGATGTCCCACATCGCGGCCAGGCGGATGAACTCCGGGTGCCGCACCGTTTCCGCCAGCATCTTCATGTCGCGGGCCGTCTGCAGGGCGGCGGAGTGCGTGCCGTTCTCGAACTGCGCGGCCAGCCTGATCCGCAGCCCCTCGAGCCTCAGCTCGGGGTCGCCAAGTCCGATACCGATGTCAAGGATCTCGGTGGCCACCGCGAGGGCATCGGCCACGTCACCCGGTCCGTCAAGCGCCCAGCACCGGTGCACCAGGACGGTGGCGAGCGTCCGCCGGTCCCCGGTGCCGCGCGCCATGGCCACGGACCGGTCGCTGAGTTCCAGCCGCTCCGGGTAGGGACGCACGTTGTGCAGCCAGTGGGCCAGGCGGGCCAGGACCGTCGCCCGGGCCCCGTCGTCCCCCTCGCCCAGCCGCTTAAGCGCCTCCTCCAGGAGCGCCTGAGCCCGCAGGTCGGGACGAGCCGATGCCGGGAGGATGCCGCCGTACCCGAGCGCCGCCCGCGCGAACAGCTCGCCGCTGCCCAGGCGGCGAGCGGCCTCGGCTGCCTCGGCGAACCGCTCGTCCCTGGCTGCGAACTCCCCGGCCCGGTCGTGCGCGCCCGCTAGGTCGAGGAGCACCTCGCAGCGGAGCGCCTCGTCCTCCGGCCCGTAGCGATCGAGCAGCTCGAGCGCCTTGGCGAAGTGACGCACCGCGACCTCGGCCGCTGCCTCGCCCAGCGCGAGCTTTCCGGCCAGGCACCCGTACCTGACCGCCTTTTGCGCGGAGCCCTTGCTCGCGGCCGCGCCGAAGTGGTGCGCGAGTTCGGCGGGGGAGACACCGGGACGGGACTGGAGCATCTCGCCGATCCGCTGATGCAGCAGGGCCCGGTGACTCCTGCTCAGTTCCTCGGAGGTGACCCGCCGGATCAGGGAGTGCGAAAACCGCCAGTAATCCGGCTCGTCATCGATCTCCACGATCAGGCCCGCCCGCGCCGCCTCGTCCAGCAGGCGGACGGCGGCGGCGTCGGCCAGCGAGGCCGCCGACGCGACCAAGGCGGCGTCAAACCACTCACCGATCAGCGAGGCGACCGCGAGCGTCTCCACGCACTTATCCGACAGCCGTCTCAACCGCGACCGGACCATGTCGCGCACCGATTGCGGTATCTCCGCCGGCGTCTCGGCCAGCCGGACCACGTCCCGGTCGAACGCGCCCATCTCGGACAGGTGCCTGGCCATCTCCAGCAGGAAGAAGGGATTGCCCGCGGTTTCCCACTCGAGTTCGGCCACCATCACGGACTCGCGTTCGGAGAACGGCCGGCCGACCGCGTCCTGAAGCAGGGCGATGACAGCATGGTGCTCAAGCCCGCGGAGCCTCAGGCGCCGGCAATCGATATCGCGGGTCAGGGACGGCAGGGCCGCCGAGAACTCGCTCCGCTGCGGCCCCACGTCGCGATACATGGCCACCACCAGAAGCGGTGTCAAGCGTCTGGCCCGCATCAGGTACGGGAGCAGGAAGAGGGACGGCTGGTCCGCCCATTGCAGATCGTCGAGAACGACAAGCACGGGATGCCGGGCCGCCACCCGCCCGATCCACGTGTCAAGCGACTCAAACAGCCGGAAGCGTTCGGCCTGGGCCGCCGCATGGGGCGAGGCGGTGGGGGCGGTGGAGGCAGTGGAGGCCCCGGCCCGGTGCGCGGGCTCCGGGCACAGCCGGGCGATCTCCTCGGCTAGACCGTCCAGGTCCCGGCGCAGTACCGCGTCCGGGCAGGCTCGCGCGTAATCGTTCAGGGCCTCCCGGAACGCCTGGTACGGGGCAGCCACATGCTCGTCCCATCGCCCGTACAGCACCAGGCCCCCGCCCGCGTGCACACGCCGTGCCAGCTCGGCTGTGAGCGCTGTCTTCCCGGTCCCCGGCTCTCCGGCCATGAGGGCAAGAACGCGGTGACCGGCCTGCGCGCTCGACCACGCCTCCCGCAAAACGCCCAGTTCCTCCTCGCGGCCCACGAGGTTACTGCTGGCCGCGGACTCGATCCATACGACGTTGGAGGGATCCACTTCGTCATCGGGCTTGCCTGCATCGGTGGAGACCGCGTCCGGCGCAGCCACTGGCCTCCTCCGGGCCGCCATGAACTGCTCGCGCTTGGGCCCGGCTAGGTGCAGAGCGTCGGCCAGCAGCTCGGCGGTGGCCCGGCGGGGAATCAGGTTGATACCGCGTTCCAGGTCGCTGACCGTCCGCGGGCTCAACCTTGCCGCGGCGGCCAGCTCGTCCTGGGTCAATCCCGCTTCAGCCCGCAGCGTCCGGAGCAATTCCGCGTATTCGGTTGCAGGCTGCTCCGACATGGTCGGAATCCCTTCACAAACCTTTGCTTCCCCGTCCCTCTGCCGGGCCCAGCTCACATCGCGCGGAGACATACTGCGCGGGAACGGTGCGGCAGGACCCGCCCCAAAGTAATCGATGCGCGCCCTCTTTGCACTATTGGTCACCAGAGAACGTGGCCATACTTTCTTGCCCCGGCAATACTTCTCGGTGGCAAGTTATGCATGTGCCTGGCGGGGCTGAACATGAGCATGACGGTCACCGACCGCCACGAACGCAGCACAGTCCCGGGCGGACCCGCACCAGACGGGTGCGGTGGACACCGCACATCATGGCGGCGATCCTGGCCACCCAGGTGGATAACGCGGGCGCGGGGCGGCTGGCCCGTGCTGACGCAGGCTCAGCTCATGGGGTCGGGGCTGCGGGGCGGGGCTTGCCGGGGGCGACGGTGCGCGCCAGGATCCCGAGCGTGGCCCGCAGCGCGCTTTCGGGGATTACCGGGAAGATGGCGGCGTCCTTCCAGCTCTGTTCGGCCGCCGACCAGTCGTAGTAAGACGTCACGAGGGTCCCCTCCTCGATTGGCTCTAGCTGGTAGCCGTACACGTGGCCGAGGTTCAGCTGGCCGCGGACGGTCCAGGCGATCTCCCGGCTGGGCTCGAACGTGACGATTTCGACGGTGACGTCGTAGAGACCGAGAGGGTAGTCGTTGAGTGCTTCCCGGTCCATGTGCACGACGAAGGTGTCGCCCACCTTGGTAACAATGTCCCCGCTGGCCTCCATCAGCATGCCGGAGCTGTCTATGGCAACGTGTCCCCGGGGATCGCTGAGGACGGCGAAGATCTCGCCCGCCGGCGCAGCCACAGCCCGTTGCACCTCAAGTCGTTCGGCCATGTGCCCATTATCGCTTGGGTGGCTGAGCCAGGCTGTGCCGCACCCTGCCGGGGCCGACGGCGGCAGAGCAGGCGGCGCGAACTCCTGAACCGGGCCATCGTCATCCAGGATCCGGGCGGGACGCCCACCTATTTGTGCTTGCGCCGCATCAATCAGCGTTGGCCCGGTTACCCGGCAGCGAAGGGCTCACGATGGAAGCGAAGGTCACGCCCTGAGGGCCCGAAGCGCCACACCCCCAGCCGCCACCCCCCGCCGCTCCCCGCACCCGGAACGCACCCGTCACAGTCATCGAAAAAAATCGTGGAATATTTGTCTTACCTGGAAAGTTTGGTACCCTATGATTGCCCTAATCCTCCGTGAAAGCCCTATCTTCCACGAGAACCAGACGGCCCGGCCCGCATCACGCCCGGCCAGACCAGGCACGGCATACACTTCGCATCACCACCCCCAGCAGCCACCACACCACCAGCACGACCGCGATGGACCCGCCTCCGGCGGCCTATCCAGCGACCCCCGCGCCGTAGGCCAACCGTGAACTCATCGGGCCCGCGCGGCGGCTCACGATCGAGGCGACGGTCACGCTCTGAGTGGGACGGGCCTGGTTCGGAGTACCCGATCCCCTGCTACGCCGGGATGGGCCGCAGGCCTTAGCCTTCAGGACGCCGACGTCAGCGGCGGTGGCGAGGCGGCGGGTGTTTCGTTCCGCCGCTGCGCCCCGCTGCTCGGCCGGCCCCCGTAACCGAGCCCGGCCGGGTGACCTGGAATCTCCCGCCGGTCACCTGCCGGGCAATCGCGGGCTGAGGTAATAGCCTGGAGGGGCGCCGGCGCGCAGGCAGACGACCAGCCTCCGCATCGGTGCCAGGGAGGGCCGGATGCGTATTACCGATGTACTTCGCGTCAAGGGTACGCAGGTCGTCACCATCACCCCGGACACCAAGGTGCGGCGCCTTCTCGCGGTGCTCGCCGAGCACCGGATCGGCGCCGTCGTCGTCTCACACGACGGCACCTCGGTCGACGGGATCGCCAGTGAGCGGGACATCGTGCGGGCGCTGGCCAGGCGAGGCGCCGCGGTCATGTCTGAGCCGGTCACGGCTATCTGCACCACCGAGGTGCGCACGGTCACGCCAGAGACCTCGGTCGAGGAGGTCATGCGGATGATGACCGAGTACCGGATACGGCACGCGCCGGTCGTGGCTGGCGGCGGTTTGCGAGGCATCGTGAGCATCGGCGACGTGGTGAGGAACCGTATCGACGAGCTCGAGACCGAGCGAGCCGCCTTGACCGACTACATCACGGGTACCCGCTGACGCGCCGGCTCGGCCTGCGGTCGCTCCCGGCGATCTCCAGGAAGCTCCGGCGGCCCACCATCCTGCTAAGCGCCGGGCTCAGGACGAGCACCACGGTCCGTTCGGCACAATTCTGTATCAGCCGCAGCCGAGCCCGGGTATCGCCGTACCCAGCGCTGGGGCCTTTAGTCCCTTGGAGAAGTGCCTTCCAGCGCTAGCCGCTTCCCGGGGACTCCCCGAAGGTGGTGAGAACCGTGAAAATACGGCCTTTATCCCAGACCGTGGCGCTGTCGGATCAGATAACGCCCGGGAGGAGGCAGCCGTGAGGGAAATCCTCGACGTTATCCTTGACCCAAGCAGCCAGCCTGCTGATTTTGCCGCGCTACCGGTGCCGGAGGCCTACCGGGCCGTCACCCTGCACCGGGACGAAGAGCACATGTTCGATGGCATCCATACCCGCGACCGGGACCCCCGCAAGTCCCTGCACGTGGAGGAGGTGCCGGTCCCCGAGCTCGGCATGGGTGAGGCCCTGGTCGCCGTCATGGCGAGCGCGGTCAACTACAACACCGTGTGGAGCTCTATCTTCTCGCCGGTCTCCACCTTCGCCTTCCTGCGCCGGTACGGGAAGCTGTCGGAGGTCACCGCCCGGCACGACCTGCCGTACCACGTGGTCGGCTCGGACCTGGCGGGCGTGGTGCTGCGCACCGGCCCCGGGGTTACCGTCTGGCAGCCAGGCGAGGAGGTTGTCGCCCACTGCCTGTCGGTCGAGCTGGAAAGCTCGGACGGGCACAACGACACCATGCTCGACCCGGAGCAGCGCATCTGGGGCTACGAGACCAACTTCGGCGGGCTGGCGGAGCTGGCCATCGTCAAGACCAACCAGCTGATGCCCAAGCCCAAGCACCTCACCTGGGAGGAGGCCGCCACGCCTGGCCTGGTGAACTCGACCGCCTTCCGGCAGCTGGTCTCGGACAACGGCGCGGCCATGAAGCAGGGCCACAACGTCCTGATCTGGGGGGCCAGCGGCGGCCTGGGCGCCTATGCCACCCAGTACGCGCTGGCGGGCGGGGCGATCCCGATCTGCGTCGTCTCCAGCGAGCGCAAGGCAGAACTGTGCCGGTCGATGGGCGCCGAGCTGATCATCAACCGCAACGCCGAGGGCTACAAGTTCTGGAAGGACGAGCACACCCAGGATCCCAAGGAGTGGAAGCGTTTCGGCGGCCGGATCCGCGAGCTCACCGGCGGTGAGGACGTGGACATCGTCTTCGAGCACCCGGGCCGGGAGACGTTCGGCGCCTCGGTGTACGTGGCCCGCCGCGGCGGCACCATCGTGACCTGCGCCTCGACCTCGGGGTTCATGCACGAATACGACAACCGCTACCTGTGGATGAGCCTCAAGCGCATCATCGGCTCGCACTTCGCCAACTACCGCGAGGCGTGGCAGGCCAACCGCCTGATCTCCAAGGGCATGATCCACCCGACCATGTCGGTGGTCTACCCGCTGGCGGATGCCGGCCAGGCCGCCCTGGACGTGCACAGGAACCTGCATCATGGCAAGGTCGGCATCCTGTGCCTGGCCCCGCAGGAGGGTCTCGGCGTGCGCGATCACCAGCTGCGCGAGAAGCACCTGACCGAGATTAACCGGTTCCGGGACTTGTAAGGATTGGAAAGAGCATGACCAAGCCGAACGGGCCGGGGCGATCGCCTCGGCCCCGACGCCCCGCCCGCGAGCGTCCGTGGCTGATGCGGACCTACGCCGGGCACTCCTCCGCGACGGAGTCCAACGCGCTGTACCGCAAGAACCTGGCCAAGGGGCAGACCGGCCTGTCGGTGGCGTTCGACCTGCCCACCCAGATGGGGTACGACGCCGACCATGTGCTGGCCCGCGGTGAGGTGGGCCGGGTCGGTGTCCCGGTCGGGCATCTGGGCGACATGCGGGCCCTGTTCGACGGCATCCCGCTGGAGCAGACCAACACGTCGATGACGATCAACGCCACGGCCATGTGGCTGCTGGCGCTGTACCAGGTCGTCGCCGAAGAGCAGGGTGCCGACATCGCCAAGCTCACCGGCACCACGCAGAACGACATCATCAAGGAATACCTGTCCCGGGGCACCTACGTTTTCCCGCCGGCCCCGTCGGTGCGCCTGACCACCGACGTGATCGCCTACACGGTGGCCCGCATGCCCAAGTGGAACCCGGTCAACGTCTGCAGCTACCACCTCCAGGAGGCCGGGGCCACCCCGGTGCAGGAGATCGCGTACGCGCTGTGCACGGCGATGACCGTGCTGGACGCCGTGCGCGACGGCGGGCAGGTCCCCCCGGAGCGGCTGGGCGAGGTCGTCGGGCGGATGTCCTTCTTCGTCAACGCGGGCGTCCGCTTCGTCGAGGAAATGTGCAAGATGCGGGCCTTCGCCCGGCTCTGGGACACGATCACCCGGGAGCGGTACCAGATCTCCGACCCCGCGCTCCGCCGCTTCCGCTACGGCGTGCAGGTCAACTCGCTCGGCCTGACCGAGGCGCAGCCGGAGAACAACGTCCAGCGGATCGTCCTGGAGATGCTGGCCGTCACCTTGTCCGCGGACGCCCGGGCCCGTGCCGTTCAGCTTCCCGCCTGGAACGAGGCGCTGGGCCTGCCGCGGCCCTGGGACCAGCAGTGGGGCCTGCGCATCCAGCAGGTGCTCGCGTACGAGTCTGACCTGCTTGAGTACGGCGACCTGTTCGACGGCTCCCCCGTGGTGGAGGCCAAGACCGCGGAGCTTGTCGCCGGCGCCGAGGCGGAGATCGCCGCGGTGGCGGAGCTGGGCGGGATAGTGCCGGCGGTGGAGTCCGGTTACCTCAAGGCCTCACTCGTCGCCTCGCACGCGGCCCGCCGCGCGCGCATCGAGTCGGGCGAGGAGAAGGTCGTGGGGGTCAACTGCTTCCAGGCCACCGAGCCAAGTCCGCTCACCGCGGACACTGACGCGGCGGTTTACCACGTGGACCCGGCCTACGAGCTGACGGTGCTGGCCGATCTGGCGCAGTGGCGCGGACGGCGCGACGATGCGCAGGTGGCGGCGGCCCTCGACCGGCTCAAGGCCGACGCGGACCGCCCGGGCGTCAACCTGATGGACGCGACCCTGGCCTGCGCCCGGGCGGGGGTGACCACCGGTGAGTGGTCCTTCGCGCTCCGGGAGGCGTTCGGTGAATACCGGGCCCCCACCGGTGTCGGCGGCGCCCCGGTGGCATCCGCCAGACTGAGCGGGGATCTGGCCGCGGTCCGCGAGGCGGCGCACGCCACCGCCGCCGAGATCGGGGTGGGCAGGCTGCGCCTGCTGCTGGGCAAGCCCGGCCTGGACGGGCACTCCAACGGTATCGAGCAGATCGCGGTTCGAGCCCGCGACGCCGGGTTC
>JBEKGC010000076.1:0-18452 GCA_050013055.1 Streptosporangiaceae bacterium | reverse complement strand
CCGCTGGGATTTCGCGGCAGCGCGTCGATGAACTCGACGGTGCGCGGGCACTTGTAGTGAGCGAGGCGCTCACGGGTGAAGTCGATAATGTCCGGCCCGGTCGCGTGGTAGCCGGGGCGGAGCACGACCATGGCCATGATGGTCTCGCCCCAGTGGTCGTCGGGAATGCCGATCACCGCGACCTCGGCCACCGCCGGATGCCCGGCCATCGCCTGCTCGACCTCGGGTGAGTAGACGTTCTCGCCGCCCGTAATGATCATGTCCTTGATCCGGTCGGAGACGAACAGGAACCCTCCGTCGTCGACGTGCCCGATGTCACCGCTGCGCAGCCAGCCGTCGGCCGTGATGGCCTGAGCGGTGTCGTCCGGCCGGTTCAGGTAGCCCATCATCTGCTGGGCCGACCGGAACCAGAACTCGCCTGGCTGGCCAGCCGCCACGTCCTGGCCGGTGGCCGGGTCCACCACCCGGACCTGCGCGCCGGCCAGCACGGTGCCCGCCGAGCCGAGACGGTCCTGATGCGCGGCGTCCCTGTGCGCCTGCGGAGACAGCGCGCTGATCACCCCGGCCAGCTCGGTCTGGCCGTACACCTGGATGAAGTTGAGCCCGGGCCATGTCGCCAGCGCCTGGCGGAGCACGGGAAGCGGCATGGGCGCGGCCCCGTAGAGCAGGTATCGCAGCCCGGTCAGCGCGGCGGCCGCCTGCTCTCCCGCGGCGAGCAGCGCCGAGACCACCGCAGGCACCAGGAAGGCATGGGTCGCCCCGGCGGCGAACGCGGCCAGCAGCGAAGCTGGGTCCGGCTCGCGGGTGAAGATGCTCGGCACACCGGCGTAGATGCCGAACAGCGCGTAGCAGGTACCGCCGACGTGGAAGAGCGGCATCGCGACCAGGTTGCGGTCCCCCGGGCCCATCGGCGCTACCGGGACCGCGTTCTGGGTGTGCGCGACGATGTTCCGATGGGACAGCATCACGCCTTTGGGCCGCCCTGTGGTCCCTGAGCTGTACATCACCAGCCACAGATCGTCCCCGGTCACCTCGGGGCTTCGCCCGGCCGGGCGGGCGGCGGCCAGGAACGGCTCATAGGCGTCGTCCGGGCCGCCGACCACGATCACCTGGGTCACCCGCGGGATCCGGTCCCGGATGGCCTGCACCGCGGGCAGCAACTCGGCCCCGGTGAACAGGACGCTGGCGCCCGAGTCGTTGATCACGTAGTCAAGCTCGCCCGCCGCCAGCCGCCAGTTGATAACGGCGTTGACCGCGCCGAGCAGGCCAGCGCCCAGCGACACCTCCAGGCACGCCGGGTGGTTCTTATCCAGGAACGCCACCCGGCGGCCGGAGCCGAGTCCGAGCGCGGCCAGGCCGCCGGCCACCCGTCGGATCCGGTCGTCCCACTGCGCCCAGGTCCACCTCACCTCGCCGTAGGTCAGCGCCTCAGCGTCCGGCTGCCGCGCCGCCCAGTGCGCGACCGCGTCGGTTATGAACTCCACCCTGTTACATTGACTGGCCCACCGGGAACTTGCAACCATCGTTCGGTGACGGCTCCGTAAGGTCGGCCGAGGCATCAGGGGCGGCTGCCTCGGCCTGCTCGACCCGGTTCCTCCCGTGCCGCTTCGCCAGGTACAGCGCCGCGTCGGCGAGCCGTTCGAGCCGTTCGAGCGTGCTGCCGTGATGCGGAAAGCCGCCGACGCCGATGGAGGCCGTGACGGACACCTCGGTGCCTGGCAGGGAGATCTCGGCGATCGCCGCGCGGATGCGCTCGGCGATCTCGGTCGCCGCGGAAACCTCTGTGTCCGGCAGGATGACCGCGAACTCCTCACCGCCATTGCGCCCGGCGAAGTCCTGGGCCCGCAGCACGCTGCGCAGCACCGCGCCGACATTGGCGAGGACCTGGTCCCCCACCGCGTGCCCCCGCTGGTCGTTAATCTGCTTGAAGTGGTCGAGGTCCAAGAGCAGGAGCGCGAGCGGCGAACCGGTCGTCGAGGCCTGAGCGAGCATCCGATTCAAGGCTTCGGTGACGGCCCGCTTGTTGGGGAGCCCGGTGAGGCCGTCGGTCGCGGCCCGGATCTCGGCGACGGCCAGGTTGCGCAGGTTGGCCAGCACGGGCGCCGCCTGGCGCACGGACTCATGCATCCGCTGTTCCTCGGCCTCGGTGTAGGGGGCCGCGCGGTTGAGCAGGACCGAGCCGATCACCTCACCGCCGACCGTCAGCGGAACGCACGCCGAGGCGCCGGGGCACACGGCACAGACCGGGCACGCGAGCAGGCCAGGCCGGCCTTTGATCTCGCGGTGCGTCTGTCCCGACCGCACCGCCAGGCACGAGCGGGGCTCCGCGCCACGCAAGGTCCCGGCCAGCGGCGAGCCATCCGGTAGCGGCGTCACCGCTTCCAGCCGGTCCGCACTGTTGTTCCGGTTGAGCACCACGGCCGTGGTCGCGGCGAGGCTGCGCTCGAGGTGGTGCTTGAGGAGGCGGTGCGCCTCCTCTTCGTCGTTCGCGATCTGCAGGGTGTCGGCGAACTCCGCCTGATCCTGGCTAGGCTCCAGGCTTGTGTGGATGCGGCAGATTCCGGACAGCAGGAGCAGAACGCCGATCACGATACCGAAGGCGGCGGCGCCGAGGACCAGACGCACGGATCGCGCCGTGTTCGCGTCGGCGTCCACCTGATCGGTGCCCCCGTTCAGCTGTTCTTGCATCAGCAACTGGTCGAAGGCGGCGCCGACCGGCTGATAGGCGGCCGTCAGCTGGCCGGCCAGACCCGGGGCCGGGTGCAGGGGAACGTTCACCGGGCTGAGGAGATTGCGGACCGTGATCCACTGACTGGCGAACCGCTCGATGTCGCTGTGCTCCTGCCGGGGATCGTTAGCGTGCAGCCGCTCGACGGTGGCGAGCTGAGTGTCAGCCGCGGGAAGCAAGCGGGCATAAAGCGAGCCGAAGAGCTGTGATTGCCGTGCGGGCGAGGCGGCGAGGAATGCCTCTTCGCCAGTGGCGTACACCGTGTCCATGTCGCGGGCGAGCTGGCCGGTCGCGGTGGAGGTGGTCAGCTCGTCGCTCGCGATTGAATTTCCCAGCCGCTCCGAGGCGCGAATTCCTGTGATGCCGATGATCGCGAGCACCACGACGACAACCACGAGCCCGATACCCAAAGCTGCGAGTGAGCTGATGGCCGCCCGGGCCAGCACTTTCACGAATGTCTCCTGCCCGCGTGCCTGTTACTGAATCAAGAATAAGACGGCGCCTAATAAATACTACGCTGGGGCGTTCCCCGAGCATTGACTAAATTGCATGGTGTCGCCAGTTATGGCGATATATTGTCGGCTCGACGGCCATTGCTTCAGGGGACCCTTGGATGCAGCACACAGGTGGCGGCTAAAACGTGGCGATGCATGGTCATGATCCGGCGCTGAGCGCCGCGGCGAACTACCTGGCGTTCGCTCAGGAGGCCCACGGCCGCAGCCCCGGGTACGAGGCGCTGGCCGGCTCGGTCGCGCAGGACACCGCCGTGCTGGGTTTCCTGGACACGCTGCCGCCGGAGAAGCGGCAGCCCAATCTGCTGTTCGCCGCGGCCCGCTACCTGCTGGGCGACCCGCTCAGCTTGAGCCGCCTGCGCACGCTGATCAGCCAGGACCGGGCGGCGCTCGAGGAGACGATGCTCACCAGGCGGACCCAGACCAACGAGCCGGCCCGGTGCGCGAGCCTGCTGCCGGCGCTGGCCACGCTGCCGCCTCCGCTGGCACTGATCGAGGTCGGCGCCAGCGCCGGGCTCACGCTGCTCATCGACCGGTATTCCTACGATTACGCCGGGCACCGGATCGCCGGGGCGGATCCCCTGGCGCCCACCCTGCACTGCGAACCGCGCGGCCCGGTCCCCCTCCCGGCCGGGGTCCCCGAGATCACCTGGCGGGCCGGACTCGACCTCAACCCGCTCGACGTCGCCAGAGACGATGACGTCCGGTGGCTGTCGTGCCTGGTCTGGCCGGGGGAAGGCGACCGTGAGCAGCGGCTGGCCGCCGCGGTCGCCGCCGCCCGCCGCGACCCGCCGGTGATACATCGCGGTGACCTGCTCACCGACCTGCCCGCGCTGGCGGCTCAGGCTCCGGCCGACGCGACCTTGGTGGTGTTCCACTCGGCCGTACTGGCGTACGTGTCGCCGCAGGACCGGCAGCGCTTCGCCGCCATCGTCCGCGGCCTGCCGGCCGTGTGGCTGTCCAATGAAGCACCCAGCCTGCTGCCTGACGTCCCCGTCCCTGACTATCAGGGCTGGCCGTTCCTGCTCGCCCGGGACGGCCGCGTGCCGCTGGCTTTCGCCGACGGGCACGGCGCGTGGCTGCAGTGGCTGCCCGGCCCGCAGTCCTGACGCCGCTTGGCCCCGCGACGGTAACCGCCGCGGGGCCGAACGCCTGCTACCTCAGCAGCCGTCGTAGGCAGACCAGTTGGACTGGCCTCCTGCGGCCAGCGCGTTGTTGAACACCTGGTTCTGCTCGGCCACGCTCGCGTTACCGAAGGCAGCGGGAGAGCCGCCGTAGGCCGCCCAGGTCGAGGCGCTGAACTGGTACAGGCCGTAATGGCCGCTGGCGTTCATGACCTGGGAGTTGCCGCCGGACTCCCGGGCGATCACGCACGAGGTGAACCCGCCGTTGCCCGAGTAGGTGCTGGCCGTCTGCACCGGCGCGTAGGACGGGCTGGCGGCCTGCGAGGTGCCGGCCGCGGCCACCGGAGCCGCCGCCGCGGGCCCGAGCAGGCCGGGCGCGGCCGGAATCCGGGCCGGCTTGGCCGGGATCTTCAGTACCTGCCCGACCGAGATGTCGTTGGCCCACCGGACCTTGCTGTGGTTGGCCCAGTAGATTTCCGGCCACGCCGCCTGGTCGTGGTACACGCGGCTGGCGATCGCGGATAGCGTGTCGCCCTCCCGGACGGTGTACGTGGCGGTGGGCGCACTGGCGATGGCCTGCCGCGCCGAGGACAGCAGCTCGGCGGGCGTCAGGCCAACCCGGAATTGCGCGGTGTCGGCCGCGTCCGCGGATGCGGCGTGATCGGCGGCCGTGTGGGATGCTAGCGGGCTCGCCATGGCCTGCGGTGACATGCAGAGCACGGCGGCTACCCCGGCGAGCGCGGGGACTGCGGCGGTCGTGAGCCGACGCGAGATCTGAGTACGTTTCGACTTGCTATGGCAGCCCAAAGGGCTCCTTTCCGAACAGGGCGCGCTCCCCGGGAAAGCCGCGCAACAGGCCCGCGGCCTTCGAGAGCGCCTGACAGCTGGGCAGCCTACGTTCACTACGCGGCTTGCGGTAGCCAGGGCGAGGCCGGACACGCGGCTCTTTCGCGACGTTATTCCCGTTTGACAGACGAAAGCGGCCAGGGCAGGTTAGACTGCCCGGCCTCGATCACAGGACGCACCATACGCAACATAAACCAACAAAGCTCGCATCAATGCGGATGGTTACTATCGATTACTGACGTGCGCTTTCTCACACGATGATCATGGAATCCGGGACCGTGACCACCCGGCAACGCAGGTATTCGCCGAGTCCTTTGGCCTGCGCGTCCGGCCGGGCCGTCCCGGACACGCCGGGGGCGAGCAGGCCGTGCACGACGAAGTTGAGGGCCAGCAGGTTCGGCAGCTCGTACCGGTCGACGGGCAGGTCCGCCGCCTCGGTCAGGAGCTCCTTGAAGCGGTCCGTGGTCAGGTGCTGGCGCAGCCAGGCGTACCGGGCCGGGCTGGTGGCCCACAGGCCCACGTTGGCGTTACCGCCCTTGTCACCGGACCGCGCGCCGCACAGCCGGCCGAGGGGAATGCCGGTCAGCGGGCCGGCCGGCTCGCTCGAGGCGCCGGACGAGGCGGGCGCCGGGGAAGACGGGACGACCCCGGACGAGACGGGCGATGGGGAGGACGGGACGACGCCGGGCAAGGCGCTGGTATGCGGGATCTCGCGGACGCTGCCGTCGGGCAGGTGCAGCCGCTGGGTGACCACGTCGGCGGGGACGAGGGCGGGCCAGTACAGGCCGAACGCGCTGGCGGCGGTGGGCGGGGTGGTGGTGTGGAAGCCGGCGTAGCCGCCGAGCGCGAGCGCGAAGGCAGCGTCGGAGAACGCCCGGCCGACCTTGCGCTCGTCTTGGTCCTTGACGGTGATCCGGAGATGCGCCGTGGCCTGCTCGTTCACCGGCGCATCCGGGTGATCGAAGCGGAGCAGGCGGACGTCGGCCTCCTCGAACTGTTCGGTGCCGCCCAGCAGGCCGAACAGCAAGGTGGTGGCCTGCTCGGCCTTGGCCTCGATATCGAGGCCGGTGATGACCATGGTCATCGTGTTGCGGTAACCACCGAGCATGTTGAGCGCGACCTTGAGGGTCTCCGGGGGCGGGCTGCCCCTGGTCCCGGTGACCGCGACCCGGTCCGGGCCGGCCTGCGCGACGCGGATGGTGTCGAAGTGGGCCACGACGTCGGGGTTGAGGTAGGCGGGCTCGCCGATCTCGTAGAGCAGCTGGGCGGTGACGGTCCCGACCGAGACCAGGCCGCCGGTGCCGTCGTGCTTGGTGATGACGCAGCCGCCGTCGGCGGCGACCTCGGCGATCGGGAAGCCCGGGTAACGGCGGTCGGTGATCTCCTCGCCGAAGCTGTAGTTGCCGCCGGTGGCCTGCGGCCCGCACTCGATGATGTGCCCGGCGGCGACCGCGCCGGCCAGCGCGTCCCAGTCATCACGGCGCCACCCGTGCCACCACGCGGCGGGTCCGGTGACCAGGCTCGCGTCGGTGACCCGGGGGCAGATGACGATGTCCGCGCCCGCCTCGAGCGCCGCCGCGATCCCCCAGCCGCCCAGATAGGCGTTGGCCGTGACCACCGGCAGGTCCGCCTTGGCCAGCGGCAGGCCGGTGTCGAGGTTGGTCAGCTCATGACCGGCCGCCTGCAGGTCGCCGATGGCCGGGGTGAGGTCGTCGCCGGTGATGTAGGCGACCCGGGCGGGCAGGCCAAGCCGGGTGGCCAGCTCGGTGAGCTGTCCGGCCAGGCCGGCCGGGTTGAGGCCGCCCGCGTTGGCGACGACCTTGACGCCGCGGTCGAGGCAGGTGCCGAGTACCTCCTCCATCTGCTGCAGGAACGTGACGGCGTAGCCGCGGCCCGGGTCCTTGCGGCGGGCCTTCCACAAGATGAGCATGGTCAGCTCGGCCAGGTAGTCGCCGGTCAGCACGTCGATCGGCCCGGACAGCATCTCCCGGGCGGCGGCCACCCGGTCGCCGTAGAACCCGGAACAGTTCGCGATGCGGACCGGCGGACGCTGCGTCATGTGCTATTCCTCCCGACGGATGGGCGGGCGGCCGGTGCCAGCCGCCCCGGCGAAGGCCTGGGCAATCGCCATCCACTCCTGCGCGGCCTGGCCCTCGATCGTCAGGTCGACGTCATCACGATGCCGCCGCTGGGTGACCAGCAGGCAGAAATCGAGCGCCGGCCCGGTGATCCGGTCCGCGGCGTCGTGCGGGCCCCAGCACCAGGCCGGGCCGGCGGCCGCGGACGGCGGGACCAGCTCGACCCGCACCGGGGCGGACGGCGCCGGTTTCCCGCGGACGGCGAAGCTGTAGCCGCGGGCCCCGACGCCGATGTGCGCCACGTGCCGCAGCCGGCCGGTCGGCTCCCGGCTGACGCCGAGGGCATCGGCGATGTCCTGGGTGTGCGCCCAGGTCTCCATGATCCTGGCCGTCAGCGCGGACGCGGCGCTCATCGCGGGGCCGAACCACGGCAGCCTGACCGCCGGGTCCAGACCGGAGAACGTGCCGATGAGCTGGCCGCGGGCGGTGTCGAACCAGGCCAGCAGCTGCGCGGCGGCCAGGTCACGGAACCGGGCGGCGATGTCGTCCGGGGCCACTCCCCCGGCCGCCTCATAATCCGCCCGCGCGGCCAGGAATTCATCAGGCGCGACCGCGGACTGGACCGTGACCTCGTCGAAGTAGGCCAGGTGGGTGATCTGGTCGGCGATGTCCCAGCCGGCCGCGGGCGTGGCCCGGTGCCAGCCGGCCTGGTCCAGGCCGGCCACCAGGGCACGGGTGACAGCCGACTCGGCGGCCAGGTCCGCGGCCAGCGCGGTCATGTCGACGCCCATGGCCTCACTCCTTGCCTTCGGGACCGCCGGCGTCCACCACGGCCAGCACCTGGCCGGTGCTGACCTGGTCGCCGGCCTTGGCGTGCAGCTCGGCTATGGTGCCGTCGGCGGGCGCGGTGACCGTCTGTTCCATCTTCATGGCCTCGAGCACGATCAGCGGCTGGCCCGCGACCACGGACGCGCCGACCTCGGCCAGCACCCGCAGGACCAGGCCGGGCATCGGGGCGAGCAGCGACCCGGACGGCGCCATCGCGTCCGGCTGGCCGAACCGCGGCACCTCGGTCAGCGCGGTCGAGCCGCTGCTCGCGTCGACGTAGGTCTGCGCCTGCACCCGGTGCACCAGGTAACGGCGGCGCAGGCCGTCGACCTCCAGGTCGACCAGGTCCTCCCCGGCCGCGTGCAGGATCAGGGTGCCGCCCAGCGGCACGCCGTTGACCGAGGCCTCGGCGGCCTCGCCTGTCACCCGGTAGGCGACGGCGAGCTCGTCGTGGCCGACGCGGTAGGTGACGCGCTGCGCCGCGGAGCGGACATTGCGCCAGCCCGAGGGCAACGTGGCCAGTACCGGCGCTTGCGCCCGGTGGACCGCTTGCCGGGCCAGCGCCGCCACCACCGCGTGCAGCGCGGTGGCGCCGGGGGCCGCGCCCAGGGCCGTCGCGCTGAGGGCGGCCGGATCGTGCCGGGCCAGGTAGCCGGTGTCGGTCCGTCCGGCCAGGAAGTCCGGCTCGCGCAAGATGGCCGTCAGCAGGTCTCGGTTGGTGGTCACGCCGTGGATCTCGGCGCGCTCAAGCGCGCGGGCCAGCCGTCTGGCCGCCTCGGCGCGGGTCCGGCCGTGCGCGATCACCTTGGCCAGCATCGCGTCGTAGTGCGGGCTGACCACGGACCCGTCGCGATAGCCGGTGTCCACCCGCACCCCCGCCGGCGCCGGGACGGCAAAGCGATGCAGCAAGCCGGTGACCGGCAGGAACCCGGCCGGGACGTCCTCGGCGTAGAGCCGGACCTCGATGGCGTGACCGCTGATCTGCGCGTCCGCAGCCTCCGGCGGCAGCGGCTCGCCCGCGGCGATACGCAGCTGGAGCTCGACCAGGTCCAGCCCCGTCACGGCCTCGGTGACCGGGTGCTCGACCTGGAGCCTGGTGTTGACCTCGAGGAAGTAAAAGGAGCCGCCCGGGTCAAGGACGAACTCCACGGTGCCCGCGCCGACGTAGCCGATGGCCTGGCCGGCCGCCCCCGCGGCGCCGGTGAGCGCGGCCCGCAGATCGTCATTCACCGCCGGTGACGGGGCCTCCTCGAGGATCTTCTGGTAACGGCGCTGGATGGAGCACTCGCGCTCGAACAGCGAGACCACGGCACCGTGCGCGTCACCGAGGATCTGCACCTCGACGTGCCGCGGGTCCTCGACGAACCGCTCGAGAAACACGGTCCCGTCGCCGAACGCCGACGCCGCCTCACGGCGCGCCGCCTGCACCGCCCCGGCGAGCTCACCGGCGTCGCGGACCAGCCGCATCCCCCGCCCGCCGCCGCCGAACGCCGCCTTGACCAGCAGCGGAAACCCGATCTGAGCCGCCTGCTCCGCCAGGCTTCCCGGGTCAGGGTCGTCGCCGGCGATGCTCACCCCGGGCAGCACGGGAACGCCCGCGGCGGCCATGATGGCCTTGGCCTCGATCTTGGCACCCATCGCGGCGATGGTGTCCGGGGGCGGCCCGACAAAGATCAGGCCGGCCTCGCCGCAGGCCCGCGCGAAGGCCGCGTTCTCGGACAGGAACCCGTAGCCCGGGTGCACCGCGTCCGCGCCGGTGAGGTGGGCCGCGCCGATGATCGCCTCGCCGCGCAGGTAGGTGTCGGCGGGCGCCGACCCGGGCAGCCGCACCGCCTCGCCGGCCAGCGTCACGTACTCCGCGCCGGCGTCAGGATCGGAGTACACCGCCACGGTGGCCAGGCCGAGCGCGTGCGCCGTGCGCATGATGCGGGTCGCGATCTCACCGCGGTTGGCGATCAGGAGCTTGCCGATCGGCCCGGTCAGAAGCTGGGCCTGAGCTGGTACCACGGAACCGTTCGGCATCATGTTTGTCATCTTTTTCACATCCGGAACACGCCGAAGCCGCGGCGGCCGGCGATCGGGCCGGAGTGCACGGCGGACAGGGTCAGGCCAAGCACGGTGCGGGTGTCGCGCGGGTCGATGATGCCGTCGTCGTACAGGCGCGCGCTGACGAAGAAGGAGTGCGCCTCGGCCTCGATCTGCGCCTCGATCTGCGCGGTGCGGGCTAGGTCGGCGTCGTCGTCGAACGGGCGGCCCGCCCCGGCCGCGGAGGCCCGGCCGACGATGGACATCACCCCCGCGAGCTGGGCCGCGCCCATCACGGCCAGCTTGGCGCCGGGCCAGGCGAACATGAAGCGCGGGTCGTAGGCCCGGCCGGACATGCCGTAGTTGCCCGCGCCGAACGAGGACGCCATGTTGATGGTGAGATGCGGGACGGCCGAGTTGGTCACCGCGTTGATCATCTTCGCGCCGTCCTTGATGATGCCGCCCTGCTCGTAGCTGGTGCCGACCATGTAACCGGTCGTGTTCTGCAGGAACACAAGCGGCGTGTCGGTGGAATTGGCCAGCAGGATGAACTCGCTGGCCTTCTTGGCCTCCTCGCTGAACAGCACGCCGCGGTGGTTGGCCAGCACCCCGACCGGGTACCCGTGGATCCGGGCCCAGCCGGTCACCAGCGAGGCGCCGTACAGCGGCTTGTACTCGTCGAAGTCCGATCCGTCCACCACCCGGGCCAGGATCTCGCGCGGGTCGAACGGCACCTTGACGTCGGCGGACACGATGCCGAGGATCTCGTCGGAGTCGTAGCGGGGCGGGACGGCGGGACCCGGCGGGGGCCCGCCCTTGCGCCAGTTGATCCGGGACATGATGTCGCGGCCGATCCTGATGGCGTCGAGCTCGTCGGCCGCGAAGTAGTCGGAAAGCCCGGAGACCCGGGAGTGCATCTGCGCGCCGCCCAGCGATTCGTCGTCGGCCTGCTCACCGGTGGCCATCTTGACCAGCGGCGGGCCGCCCAGGAACACCTTGGCCTGGCGGTCCACCAGGACCGCGTAGTCACACATGCCTGGCACGTACGCGCCGCCCGCGGTGGAGTTGCCGAAGACCAGCGCCACCGTGGGTACCGCGTGCGCGGACAGCTCGGTGAGCTCGTGGAAGATGCGGCCGGCCGGGACGAACAGGTCGGCCTGGGTCGGCAGGTCGGCGCCGCCCGACTCGACCAGGTTCATCACCGGCAGCCGGCTCGTGCGCGCGATCTCCAGCGCGCGCAGGGTCTTGCGCAGCGAGTACGGGTTCATCGCGCCGCCCCGCACGGTCGGGTCGTGCCCGATGATCACGCACTCGACGCCGGCGATCACCCCCACGCCGGTGACCACGCTGGCACCGACGGTGAACCCTGTCCCCCACGCGGCCAGCGGCGACAGCTCGAGGAACGGGCTGTCCGGGTCGACGAGCAGCTCAATGCGTTCCCTGACCCCCAGCCGGCCCCGGTCGCGGTGCCGCTGCTGATAGCGCTCGCCGCCGCCCGCAATCACGAGCTCCAGCTGGTGACCAAGCTCGTCGAGCACGGCCAGCTGCGCGGCCCGGTTGGCGCGGTAGGTCTCGCCGGCCGGGTCGAGGTGGGAGGACAGGACAGGCACGGATCAGCCTTCGTAGTGCCGGGCGTGCTCGGCGCGCAGCACGTTCTTGCGGATCTTGCCGGTGGAGGTCTTGGGCAGCTGGTCGACCACGATCACCGACTTGGGCACCTTGAAGCCATCCAGCTGCGTCTTCATCGCGGCGATCAGCTCGGCGGCGTCGATCTGCTCGCCGGGTCTTGGCACCACGACCGCGGTGACCGCCTCGCTCCACCGCTCGTGCGGCAGCCCCACCACGACCGCCTCGGCGACCCGCGGGTCGGCGGCGTACACGGCCTTCTCGACCTCGATCGACGCGACGTTCTCCCCGCCGGTCTTGATCACGTCCTTGTATCGGTCGGTGAACCACAGCACGCCGTCATCACCGAACCGGCCCACATCGCCGGAGTGGAACCAGCCGTGGGCGAACGCCTGGTCCGTGGCTTCTTCGTTGTCCAGGTAGCCGGACATCGTGCTCGGCCCCCGGTAGACGATCTCGCCCGCCTCGCCCGGCGGCAGCAGCTCACCGTCCGGGCCCATGATCGCGACCTGCACCCCGATCAGCGGGGTACCGACCGCCCCGAGGTGGGACAGCTGATGTTCGGGCCGGAACAGGGTCGTGATCGGGCTCATCTCGGTCTGCCCGAACAGCAGCGCGAAGTCGCAGCCGAACCCGTCCAGGCAGCGGCGGATGAGGTCATCGGGCATCGGCGCCATCGCGTAGACCGCGCGGCGCAGGCTGGACAGGTCATGCTCGTGGAACGAGGGGTGATCAAGCGCGGCCCGGTACATCATCGGCAGCCCGAAAATCTGGGTGACCTGCTCCCGCTCGATCAGGTCAAGCAGGGCCGCCGGGTCGAACCCGCGCATCGCGTAGATCGTCGCGCCGACCAGGATGGCCGGCGTGCAGAACGCGTTGAGCTGCGCGGTGTGGAACATCGGCATCATCGCGGCGAACCGGTCGCCGGCGCGCCAGCCGGAATCGAGCGCGCCGGACATCGACTCCAGGTAAATGGCCACGTGCGAACCGACCACGCCCTTGGGGAACGACGTGGTGCCTGAGGTATAGAGGTAGCTCAGCGCGTCCCGGTCATCGACGAAGCACTCCGGCTCCGCATCGCTCTGGCCCGCGGTCAGCGCCTCGATCGTGGTCCAGGCCCGATCTGACGGCTCATGGTCCTCCTGCTGCGGTGCGGTGCCCTCGCCGGTGCCCGGGGTTGTGCCCGGCGCGACGATCACGTCGGCGACCTCACCGGCCTTGGCGATGGCGTCTCGCATCGCCCCGATGAGCTGCGTCTCGACCACGATGCCGCGGGCGCCGGAATGACCGAGCACGTAGGTGACCTCATCCGGCCGCCAGCCCAGGTTGACCGGCACGCACACCACGCCGAGCTTGGCGCAGGCGTAGTAGACGGCCAGGAACTCGGCGCTGTTGCCCGAGGCCAGCGCGAGCGCGGCGCCGCGCTGGTAACCGAGCCCGGCCAGGCCGCGGGCGAGCCGGTTGACGTAACCGTTGAACTCCGCGTAGCTGAAGCGGCGGTTGCCGTCGACGACCGCGAGCTGGCCCGGCCGGGCCGCGGCGGTGCGGGTCAGGGTATCGCCCACGTTGATCCGCCCGATGAGGTTGCGCGCGAGGTCCACGAGTCCTCCCCTGCTGGTCACGAGACCGTTCTAGTAAGACCGGGGCAGGCCCAGGCTGTGCTGGGCCACGTAGTTGAGGATCATCTCCCGGTTGACCGGCGCGATGCGCAGCAGCCGGGCCAGGCCCCAGTAAGGCATCAGGCCGTACTCGCTGGCCACGCCGTTCCCGCCGTGGGTCTGGATGGCCGCGTCGAGGGCGGCGAGGGCGGCTTCCGCGGCCGCGTACTTGGCCATGTTGGAGGACTCCCCCGCGGGCTGGCCGTGGTCGTGCTGCCAGGCCGCCTGCCTGGTCATCAGCGCCGCGAGCTCGGTCTCGATCTTGGCCTTGGCCAGCGGGTGGGAGACGCCCTGGTGGGCACCGATCGGCTCGGACCACACCGTGCGCTCGGTGGCGTAGCGAGCCGCGGCGGTCAGCGCGTACCTGGCGATGCCGACGCCGAGGGCGGCACCGGCGATCCGTTCCGGGTTCAGGCCGTGAAACACCTGCGTGAAGCCTTCGCCGGGCTGGCCGACGAGCGCGCCCGGGCCGACCCGGACGCCGTCGAAGTGCAGCGTGTACTGCCGTTCGGGCAGCAGCAGGTCGACAGGCAGCAGGTGTTTGGCCAGGCCGGGGGCGTCGGTCGGCACGATGAACAGCGACAGCCTGGCGCCCCGCTCGTCCTGTCCGGTGCGCGCCACCACCAGCAGGGCGTCAGCCTCGTCGACCCCGGAGATGTAGCACTTGGTGCCGGTCAGCCGCCAGTCCTCGCCGTCCCGGGCGGCGGTGGTGGACATCCGCAAGGTGTTAGAGCCCGCGTCCGGCTCGGTGATGGCGAACACCATCTTGACGGTGCCGTCGGCCAGGCCGGGCAGCCAGGTCGTGCGCTGCTCCTCGGTGCCGAACTCGACGATCATCCCGGCCGAGATCGCCGCCGATACCAGCAGCAGGAGCAGCGGCGTCCCGGCCGCCGCGATCTCCTCGCAGACGATGGCGAGCTCGGTCAGGCCCCCGCCGCCCCCGCCGTAGCCTTCCGGGATGTTCACCCCGATGAACCCCGCCTTGCCTAGCGCTGACCACAGCTCGTCACACGGGAGCCGTTCGGCGGCATGCTCCGCGTAGTAGCGGGGCCCGAAGTCCCTGGCTATCTCGGCGACCGCGGCCCGCAGCGCGCGGTGTTCCTCCGATTCAGCAAAGTCCACGCCGGTCCTCCTGAGGTTTCACTGGGGAGCGCGCCCAACGTCCCAATGTGACTCATCATTCACTAGCGACCTTAGCGCCTAGATGCGACACTGGCTAGGTGACCGCGCAAAGATCAGCCCGACGACGCCGCGATCCGGACCGCAAGGAGCGGATCCTGGTGGCGGCCGCCGCGCTCGGCGCCGCCCGCGGATTCGACGCGATCTCCATGGCCGACATCGGCGCCGAGGCCGGGATCGTCGGGTCCGGCGTCTACCGGCACTTCGACAGCAAGACCGCGATCCTGGTGGCGATGGCCGACCGGGTGATGGACCGGCTGATGACCGGCGCGGCGGAGATCATCGCCTCGTCCCCCGACGACAGGCTGAGCCTGTCGCGGCTGGTACGGGACCACATCGAGGTGGCCCTGACCGACCGCGACGCGCTCGCCGTCTACCACCGCGAGGTGCGTACCCTGGCCGAGGACGAGCGCCGCCGGCTGAGCCGGGCGCAGCGGCACTACATCGAGGAGTGGGTGCACCTGCTCGCTCCGCTGCGGCCCGACCTGGCCGACGGCGAGGTGCGCCTGGCCGTGCACGCGGCGATCGGCGCGATCCAGTCGACGTTGTTCTTCCGCAGCGGGCTGGCCCACGACCGGCTCGCCGAGCTGCTGGCCGGGATGGCGCATGACTGCCTGGGCGTCGCGCCCTGCGTAAGTGAACTAGCTCTCACTAATTGAGCCGAAACAACCCTCCCTCCTTCCTCCCGTGCCTCGCAGTTAGGGGGTCATGGTGCCCGTGCATCCCATAGAAGGGGTGCTAGGGCACCGCGACCCCTTTTGGGGGCCGGGACCGAGCCGGTCAGCCGGCCTGGGGCGCCCTTTAGCCGCGCGGGACGCAGAGGATTCCGGCGGCCCTGGGCGCAGATCGGGCGATCCCTTGACATCCAGATCGGGCGGACGTCACCATTAAGGAGTTGGAGCGCTCCAACAGATGGATGACACGGTCTTCTCGGGAGCGCGGCACGGAGGTTATCGGGACATGGGCAGGGAACGGCTGGAACGGTACAGCCTCACGGGTCCGGAGAACCAGGCCGCGGTGGCGGCCGGGCTCGCGGGCGGCGCCTGGTTCCGCAGCGCGGTGCCGCGCAAGCGGATGAAGGAGCTGATGAGGCGATCCGACTACCCGGCGGTCCGGGACACCGCGATCTGGATCGGGCTGATCGGCCTGTTCGCCGGGCTCGGCATCGCGTTCTGGGGCAGCTGGCGGGCGGCGCCGTTCCTGCTCGCCTACGGTATCCTGTACGGTTCGACGTCGGACTCCCGCTGGCACGAGTCCGGCCACGGCACGGCGTTCAAGACGCGCTGGCTCGACGAGAGCCTGTACCAGCTGGCGTCCTTCATGATCATGCGGGATCCGACCACCTGGCGGTGGAGCCACACCAGGCACCACACCGACACCCTGGTGGTGGGGCGGGACCCGGAGATCGCGGTGATGCGCCCGGCCCGGCTGGCCAAGCTGCTGGCGAACCTGATCGGCCTGGTCGACGTGCCGGTGGCCTTCATGCTGATGTCCCGGCACGCGTCCGGGCGGCTCACCGCCGACGAAGCCGACTACGTGCCCGCCTCCGAACGGCACAAGGTCTACCGCACCGCCCGGATCCACCTGGCTATCTACGCGGTCACCATTGCCCTGGCCGTCGGACTCCGGAGCTGGCTGCCGGTGGTGCTGATCGGCGGCCCGCGGCTGTACGGCGCGTGCCTGTTCTACGTCTACGGCTTCACCCAGCACGCCGGGCTCGGCGAGAACGTGCTCGACCACCGGCTCAACACCCGCACGGTCAAGATGAACGTGGTCAACCGGTTCCTGTACTGGAACATGAACTACCACGTCGAGCACCACATGTTCCCGATGGTGCCGTACTACCGGCTGGCCGAGCTGCACGAGGAGATCGCGCACGACTGCGCGCCGGCCTACCCCTCGCTGTGGGCGGCCTACCGGGAGATCATCCCCGCCATCGTGCGCCAGCTCAAGGACCAGGAGTACTACGTGCGCCGCGAACTGCGGCCCGGGGCCGCGCCGTTCAACGAGCCCGCCCTCATCAACGACGGCCGCGCGCTGCCGCTGGCCACCGCGAACGCAGCCTGAGGAGCCGGCCGATGGCCCACTGGATCACCGCCTGCGAGGCGGACGACATCGACCCCGAGGACGTCATCCCGTTCGCGCACGAGGGCCGCGACTACGCCATCTACCGGTCGCCGGACGACACGTACTACGCCACCGACGGTCACTGCACCCATGAGAAGACGCTGCTGTGCGACGGCCTGGTCGACGGCGGCACCATCGAGTGCCCGAAGCACAACGGGCGTTTCGACTACACCAGCGGCAAGGCGCTCGGCGCCCCCGTGCTTGTCGACGTCCGCACCTACCCGGTCAAGGTGACAGACGGCACCGTCTATCTCGACGTCGAAAGCTGATGCTGGTACGAATGCGGTCCAGCGCACCGGATCTTCGCGGAGCCCGGAGCGTCGCGGAGCCCGGATCCACCGCGGTAACCGAGAACCCCTCCGCCTGGCGTGACGGCAGCGATGTCCTGCGGCGGCTGTGAACACCGGCCCGCGCGATGGCTCACGATCGACGCGACGGTCAGGCCCTGAGGGCCCGGAGCGCCGCACCCCAGCCGCCGTCCCCGCCAACCCCGCCGCTCCCCGCACCCGGAACCCACCTGTCACAACTATCGAAAAAAATCGTGGAATATTCGGCTTACCTGGAGACTTTGGTACCCTATGACTGCCCGAATCCTCCGTGAAAGCCCTATCTTCCACGAAAACCGGACGGCCCGGCCCCGCAGCACGCCCGGCCGGACCAGGCACGGCATACGCCTCGCACCACCACCCCCAGCCGCCACCGCGCCACCAGCACGACCGCCACGGACCCGCCTCCGGCGGCCAGTCCAGCGGACCCCAGTGCCACATGCCAAATCCGAAAATGTCCTGCCTGCACGGCGGCTGAGTATCGAAGCTACCATCGATCTGTGATCGCCGCGACTGGCGCCAGGCCGCCGGCACCGACACGAACTGCTGGCCGGCGAACCCGGGGACACCCGGGTCCGCCGTCAGCCGCAGGTCCTCACGATCGATGTCGCTGCCCTGGCTAGGCTAGGCCCCTCGCCGGGCCGGTGAGTAAACGAACGGCCGCCGTCTCAGCCATGAGCATGTATTTCCGGCCGGGCTCATGGCTTCTGGCAGAGCAGGAGGCCACCGGCCCGCATAAGGGGGCATCATGCATCCGATGTTCGTGAAACTGTACCTGGAGGCGGAAGCCGACGATGACCAGCAGGACACGCGCCGCCGCGCGAACCGGGTCAGGCGCCATCGATCACGCGCGGCGGTGCGGATCACCGCTCGCGACCGTGATCGCCAGCCTCGGCGCTGACCCTCCGGGATGATCTCCTGCGGGAACCTGGCCGGCTTAATCTCGCGGGCGGCTTGGCCCGATGCCGGCGGTGCGGACCCAGGCGGAGTGGACCGGAGGGTTCGCGGGGACCGATGCCCGCGTCCCCCCGGTGGCCAGCCTGCGTGAGGCGGCCAGACCGGGGGCACCGCCCGTGTGGTCAGGACACCCGCGAGGTGCTCCGGGCCGCGGGTGCCGACGCCGGCGAGCTGATCCCCGGCGGCGCGGCGTCCCGGGCGTGAACCGGGGCACTCCGGGGTCGTTGCAGCCCATGCAGCGTCAGTTCACGTCGTGCCGAAAGGATTTTCTATCGTGAGCATGCCGAAGCGGCGCCCGTCCTGCAGATCTTCTGACATGAGACGTTCCGCGCCGGCCCAGATAGCTGCCTGGACGATCAGCGCGTCCCAGAAGGACAGGGTGTGCTCCTCTTCAAGTCTGCTCGCGGAGACTATGAGCTGTGGCTGCGTGGCGACGTC
>JBEKGC010000075.1:0-30757 GCA_050013055.1 Streptosporangiaceae bacterium | reverse complement strand
GCCGAGGTGGCCAGGACGCTGCCGCCAGGCACGGTGACCGGCACCGGCTCCTGGCTGGCCGCGCAGGACGCGGCGACGGGCAACGGGGCCATCATGGAGCCGTTCGTGGTCGCGTTCGCGCTGATCGGCCTGGTGATGGCGGTACTCATCGTCGGCAACGTGGTCAGCGGCGCGGTGGTCGCCGGGTACCACAGGATCGGCGTGCTGAAGAGTCTCGGCCTGACCCCGGCCCAGGTCGTGGTGGTGTACCTGGGCCGGGTCGGCTGGCCGGCCCTGGCCGGCTGCCTGGCCGGCGTGGTGGCGGGCAACCTGCTGGCCGTCTCGGTGCTGCACCAGTCGGCGGCGGCTTACGGGGTCGGCCACCAGCAGGTGCCGTGGTGGGCCTCGGTCGTCGCCCCGGTCGGGATGCTCGCGCTGACGGCGCTGGCCGCGCTCGGGCCGGCGCTGCGCGCGGGACGGCTGTCCGCCGCGGAGGCGATCGCGGCCGGCCGGGCCCCGCGGGCCGGCCGCGGATACGCCGCGCACCGGCTGGCCGCCCGGCTGCGGCTGCCTCGGCCGGTCGGGCTGGGCCTGGCGGCGCCGTTCGCCCGGCCCGCCCGGACCCTCGTGTCGGTGGCGGCAATCGCGTTCGGGGCGACCGCGGTGATCTTCGCGTTCGGCCTGCACGCCTCGCTGGCCCGCGCCGCGGCCAGCCAGACGCTGTCCGCCACGGTGCCGGTGCAGATCCAGCAGTTCGGCCCGGGCTCGGGCCCGCAGCAGGTGCCCAGCGCGGCGCAGAACGCGGCGGTGACGGCCGCGTTGCGCGCCCAGCCAGCCACCCAGCACGATGTGCCGGTCTACGGCGGGCAGGTCAAGGTGCCAGGCATCTCGCAGAACGTCAACGTCCAGGCGTTCGGCGGGGACGCCGGCTGGCTCGGTTACGGCATCATCGCCGGGCGTTGGTACCACGCGCCGGGGGAGGTGGACGTCAACACCGTGTTCCTGACCCAGAGCGGCCTGGCCGTCGGGGACACCGCCACGGTGACGATCGCCAGCGCTTCGGGCGCCCCGGGCACTACCCCGGTCACTGTCCGGATCGCGGGGGAGGTGTTTGTTCCGTCCCGCCAGCCCAGGCTTTTCGCCAGCACGCAAACGCTGCCCGGCGTGGCCAGCCTCCAGAACCTGCAGCAGTATGACGTCGGGCTGCGGCCGGGAACCGACGTCACCTCGTACATCGCGGCGGTGAACGCTCGGCTTGGCCCGGCCAGCCCGTGGTCGGCCACCGGCCCTGACGGCGGCAAGTTCTACCTGATCGCCAGCGCGCTGATCGGCCTGCTGGCGCTGATGGTCGCGATCGCGGCCGGCCTCGGGGTGCTCAACACCGTGCTGATGACCACCCGGGACCGGGTGCACGACCTGGGCATCTTCAAGGCGCTCGGGATGCGGCCCGGCCAGTTGCTCACCATGGTGGTGTGCTGGATCCTCGGTCCCGCCGTCCTGGCCGCGGTGATCGCGGCGCCCGCCGCGGTGGTGCTGAACACGGCCACCCTGCGGGCCATGGCGGGCACCGCGCACACCGGCATCCCGGCCAGCTTCACCCAGGTGTTCCCGCCGTCCCGGCTCGCGCTGCTGTCCCTGGCCGCGCTGGCCATCGCGGTCGCCGGGGCGCTGCTGCCCGCGGGCTGGGCGGCCCGGGCCCGCCCGTCCGCGGCGCTGCGGGCCGAGTGAGAAGCCGGCCGTGACGCGCACCCGTCCCGGGCGGCCGGTGCCCTAACGTGGAACCCGTGACGAGCGAGCCGGGTACGGGCGGCCGGGCCGCCCCCGGGGACGGCCAAACCCGTCCCCGGGTGGTGATCGCCGAGGATTCCGTGCTGTTGCTGGCCGGCCTGACCAAGTTGCTCGAGAGCGCCGGGTTCGAGGTCGCGGCCACCGCGGCCGAAGCCGCCGGGCTGCTCGCCGCGGTGGAACGCGAACGACCCGACGTGGTGATCGCCGACGTCCGGATGCCGCCCAGCCACACCGACGAGGGCATCCGGGCCGCGCTGGTGATCCGCAGCCAGTGGCCGGAGATCGCGATCCTGGTGCTGTCGCAGTACGTGGAGGAACGGTACGCCGCTGACCTGCTGTCGGCGAACACCCGCGGCGTCGGCTACCTGCTGAAGGACCGGGTGGCCGACGTGGCCGAGTTCCTCGACGCGCTGCGCCGGGTGGCGGCGGGCGGCACCGCGCTTGACCCGGAGGTGGTCGCCCAGCTGCTGGTGCGCCGGGGCGGGGATCCGCTGGGCAAACTGACGCAGCGGGAGCGCGACGTGCTGGCCATGATGGCGGAGGGCCGTTCCAACGCGGAGATCGGCGCGGCCCTGGCGGTCACCGACAGCGCGGTGAGCAAGCACATCAACTCGATCTTCGCCAAACTGGGCCTGTACCCGGGCGACGTCGGCCACCGCCGGGTGCTCGCGGTCCTGCGCTACCTAGGCGCCGCCCCGCCCGCCCCCGCCTGACCCGCCAGTGAAGCCAGCTTGCGTGGCCCCCAGCTCCGCAGAACCGTCCACTTGGTAAGCTCACCGACAGTGACAAACGAGATGCACCAGGTCTGACCGGTCAGCCGGGTCCGCAGCGGGTCGGCCAGGCGACCGCGCAGGCCGGCCGAGGCGACGTCAGTGTCGAGGACTACGAAGCTCACGCCAGGCCGGAACGCCGGGACGCGTACAGGTCGGCCAGGAACCCGTCCCAGTCCTGGTCCGAGTCGAACAGCCTGGGACGGGCCATATCATCCACCGAGGTGACCGGCTGGATACCCTGGCGGCGGGCCAGATCCTCCACCGGCACATCACCGGCAACAAGCGGCTCGGTCTCGGGTTCGCTGTACTCAGATGACATGATCACCACCTCCCTTGCCCTTTCCATGGTCGCACGACTAGCGCCGCATCTGGCTGAATGCGCAGTCCGCCCGGCCCGCGATAGTCAGGACGAGCATCCGGCGCAGGCAGACCTGGCACCCTCTGCTGGTCCCGGTGCGCCATCGTCGTCTCGTCCCAGGCGCGGCCGGGGTGCGCGCCCGGCCCACTAGAGGGGGACGTGCCAATCCTGCCCACGGCCAGCCTGCCCGCCGGTTGACCTTCGAAGCCACGACGGATCTGTGATCACCTCGGGCAACGGGCCAGTGCGCCTGCCTGCCGCCCGTCGCGGACGGTAATCGTCAGCTCATCCGGGACGCCGAACTCCGCGAACCAGCCGTCCAGTGCCTCACGCAGGTCAGCGACGGCCTCTTCCGCGGTCTGCCCCTCGCCATTGGCGCCGCCACCGGGCAGCGAGGCATGGGCCGACCACCAGCCGGTCTCATCCTGCTCGACGGTGTACGGTACGTGCACAACACGGTCCACAAGGAAATGGTACCCGCGGCTCATCCGGACGGAGGAGCGTCCGGCGGTCAGTCCGGCTCTCAGGGGAGCACGCCAGCTCTGTCAGCGCCCCCGCATAACCTCCGCACACCGGCCATACAGCGCAGCGCCCGCGCGTGCGGGCGCTGCGCGCCGCGATTACGACCCTGCCTGCACAAACGTGCTCGCCGAGTACTGCACCGGTAGGGCTGTGGCACCCTAAGCAATCCCCGCATGCGCTCGCGCAGCGGATGATCCACCACCAGGGCGGTCAGGTCCGGCACGATCTCCTCGTGACGGCCCAGCGCGAGCAGGACATCGACCCGTTCCTCGGCGGCGCCGGAACGCAGCTCGGCGAGCCGCACCCGCTCGGTCTCCGCGAACGGCCGGGCACCCCGCGTGGCGCGGTTAACTGGCTGGGTCTCCGTACCGGGATGCTTCCGTTATCCGCACTGGAGACGAAGCAGGCATGATGGAAGACGCGCTCACCACGGAGCATGACGGTTGCGGGCGCTGCCTGGTGGCAGTGCGCCGTCTGAGCAGAAGACCGACAAGACAAGCAGCCCGCAGCGGCAGGGGGATCGGGACTTGCGGGCGGCTGCCGACGCCGGGGGTCACATCATCGCGTGGGCCGATGACTGGGAGGTGTCGGGTGCTACCGACCCGATGACCCGTAAGGGGCTGGGCCCGTGGCTGCGGGGTGAGATGGGGCCGTATGACGGGATCGTGGCCCCGACCGTGGACCGGGTAGGCCGCAACGTGCGGGACAAGCTGAACACGCAGACGCTGCTGACCGGCCAGGACCGGGTCGTGGTCACGGCCGATCACGCGGGTGTGTGGGATTTCAGCGATCCGAACCAGGAGAACGTACTCATCGGCGATGATGATCAGCGCCGGATCATCGGGCGTGGGTTCCCAGACCCGTTTCCCCTCTGCCGCCATCCGCGCGGCCCGCTCGTGCAGCGTCGCGACAGCATCTCGGAACATCAGAGTTGCCTGTTCCGGCGTGAACGCGAGGTGGTCGAAGCACGCGGCCCACGGCTGGAGTTCCATTCCTCCTTTCATGTCGATGCCCCACAGGACCACGTCGCGGCAGCCGGCGAGGTTGGCGATGATGATGTTGAGGATCCCGGATTTCCCGGACCCCATGATCCCGCCGATCAGCGCGTTGCGCCGCAGCAGCAGCACGCGGACCGGCCGGCCATCTTCGGACAGGCCGGGAGCGGTTTCGTGACTGGTCCGGCCGCGATGGCTCCTGATAGCCATCCACCGGTTACTGCGATGACCGCAGCGGCATAGGCGCGTTCGATGACGCGGTTGATCCCGCACGCGGCCCACAACCGGGTCAGTGCCCCGGCCGTTATTTTTCCTGCTGGCCTGGTCCGCAGGAACCGGTGCGGCATCGCGAGCAGGAATACCATGGCACTCAGAAGCAGCGCTGCCGACAATGTGACTGTCAATTAATCACCTCCTTTCTTGACTTGTCTGCCTCCTGGTTCTCTGGATGGCTTGCATAACGTTCTTCCTTAATCATCGCGGAACCTCGCCGCGTCTTGCGGCGTGACCATCGCGAACGTGAGATGTACTTCTTGCAGGTATCGGTGCCGTCTTCCGCCAGCGCGCCGCAGACGCGTATCCGGCCGCACGGCAGCCGATCAGCCGGGATCTCATGATCCGGCAGCCTCCTCATGATCTTTCTGCTGGATTGGTCAGGCTCGTCTCCATTCTTTAGTTCGGCTCAGGCGCGGTTCATGAGTGCGCGGCCACGTAAGCGATCACACTGCGAGCATCCGCGTTTTCCTCGTACAGATCTGAGCTAGGGTCATCTTCGGAGACTCGCCACACTCCGTCGCGCTTGTCCCAGAAAACTGACCATGCGGTGTGGATGCCGAAGAAGCTCGCTATCCGCAAGGCGTCATCCAGATCGGGCATCTTAGCCACTCGATTATCCTTTCTTCACCGTCCGAGCCTGACCACCAGGCCTAGATCATCGAGTGCTCTGACGTGCTCGGCGGCTTTCGCCGCGAACTCCCCTCCGGCGTCCGGGGCCAGCGGCTTAATCAGCAGGTATTCTTGCGGGCCCGGCAGGGACACCTTCCGTCCTTTCGCTGCCTTCCCGCAGACCTTCCCGGACTCTGGCGAGTCGCTCTACCTTCGACATCCGGTCTCCTGCGGCTTGTGGGTAAACTGTCACAACCTTCAATCCAGGAGGTGCCGCGAAACGGGGAAGACAGAGAAACTCCCTGGTGAAAGCACCGAAGATAACGATCCACCGCGGATGCTGCTGCTCCAGTTCCTTCGCGATTTCACGGCCCGCATCATCTTCGGCGCGGTTCATGGCTCCTCTCTCATCCGGCGCGGATCTCTCATCCGGCGCGGAGATCACTGCTGTGCTCACGGCTCCTCCTCTCAGCACGAAGACACCGGGAGGTGTCATCACGCACGTCCCCTGTCATGTGCCACTCCCACGACCAGGCCCGCACACGCACCACCTCCCTCCGCGGCTTGGGTATCGCGTTTGCTGCTGGGAGATCGACCGTAAGCCCGCATCCGCCGGGGGAGTCGCACACCTTGTGCGACCTTGTCTTCGCCGCAGGGCAGAGGGTTACAGCTGTGATGGATACGATGGCTGAGGGAGGCCGGGGTTGCGGAGGAGAAGCTACTTGGCGATAGATGACCGTGAGCTAGGATCACGCATCGCCTACTGGCGTGAGCGGCGCGGCGTGACCCAGTTGCTCCTTGCGGACCGGATCGGCCGGTCGAAAAGCTGGATCGAGAAAGCCGAAGCAGGTAAGCGCAGCGCTAACCGCCTGCCTGTCCTGCTGGCCATCTGCGCGGAACTCCGGATCGACCTGCCGGTTCTCATCGGGTACGAGCTGCCGAGAGATACACGGATTTGCATCGATGACATTCAGGTGGAACTGATACGTTCGGCCCTGGAACGCTACGATGCCATCCGGAGCCAGGCCACAGGCGATTTTACCGTTGATATTCCACGGTTGCGGCGCCAGGTGTCTTACACATGGTCTGGATGCTCAGCGTTCCCATGCTGTCGCGGGAAATGGGGACACTGCGGGAATCCTGGCCGAAGTCTATCAAATTACCTCTTCGACCTTGCGGAAGCTTGGAGAACATGAGATGGCGTGGCTAGCGGGTGACCGCGGGGTTGCGCTGGCTGAACGCGAGGGCGACTCGGTCATTGCCGCTTTGACCGGATTCCGCGTGGCTAATGCCCTCATGTCCATCGGGCGCACGAAGGCCGCATTTGATCTCAACGTGTCGTATGCGTCGCGGCTGGAGCCTATCCTCAGCACCGAGGAGACCCGGTCGGTTTACGGCCATATCCTGTTGCAGGCGGCGATGGCGGCGGCCGGCGGAGGAAATGCTATCGGCGTCCGGGACATGATCCGTGAAGCTAAGCAAGTGGCACGGCACGTGCCTGAGCAGGCTAACTACTACCGGTTGTCCTTTGGTGCCGCCAACGTGGCACTGCATCACGTCGCGGCACTTGTCAGCCTCGGCGAGGGCGGCCTGGCCGTGGAAGCCGCCGATGATATCGATGAGGCACAGCTCAGGTCGCTGCGCCGTGAACGGAGAGCCACATATCTCATCGATATTGCCCGCGGGTACAGTCAATGGGGGAAAAGAGGACAAGCGCTGGAAAAGCTCCTTGAGGCTGAGAAACTCGCCCCACGCGAAGTGAACTGCAGGCCGATCGCACGCAGCATTATCGAGAATCTGATACAGCGCTCACACGGTAATCCGCCAAGTTCCCTGCGAGCCCTAGCCGAGCGTTCCGGAGTGCAAACGTGAGCCACGTCCTGTACATCATCGCATGCGCGGCACCACCCGCACGAGAAATCAACCGCTTGATAGGACCTGCCCAAGACGCCGGATGGGATGTCTGCGTCCTAGCGACTCCCTCAGCGACAAGATTCATCGACCCGGCTGCACTAGAGAAACAGACAGGTCATCCCATACGGAGCGACTATAAGGAACCAGGCACAGAGGATGTCCTGCCTCCACCAGACGCTATCATCGTCGCCCCGGCAACCGTTAATACCATCAACAAATGGGCATACGGGATATGCGACACGCTGGCACTAGGCATCCTCGTCGAGGCAATCGGCAAAAAGCTCCCCGTCGTGGCACTGCCGTTCACAAACTACGCGCATGCGGCACACCCCGCCTTCGAGGAGAACATCAGTAAACTCCGCTCATGGGGTGTCCGGGTTCTTTATGGGGGCGATGTTTATCCGCTCCATGCGCCCGGAACGGGAAGCCAGCATCTAGATATCTTCCCCTGGAATCTCACTCTGAAGACACTAGAGCAAATGATGGATGCCGATTCCAACCGATAGCAGCTTAATAAACGTCATGCTCCGGATGAGTTTAGTCCACCCAGGATTCGACCATGGCACTTGACGGCTGGCCGCTATCAAGGTGAATCAAATGAATATAGCCATTGGCAAGACTTGGAGGGCGGGGGCGGCGGCGATTGGATCGGGCACCTCCAGCTTCATATCTTCGGTCTCAAGGCGGGTGGGTGGGCAGCTCGTCCTCCACCTTGCCGGGTAGCTCAGGCCGGGACGGGCACCCGGCCCACCGCCGTTTCGTGCAGGCTGCCGAGGTACAGCCAGCCGTCGTGCTCGCGCACCCCGACGATCTCGCGGTAGGACCCGGAGGGACCGTGCAGCGACTGGGTGATCTGGCCGTCGGCGCCCAGCCGGGCGACGAGCCCGTAGCGCTGCGCGGCGGGTTGCAGCCGGTCCGGGAGCCGCGCGGCGACCCGGCGCGGCGCCGGGTGCGGCATGAGCCGGTCGACCAGCGGCAGCCGGGGCGAAGGAAAGGCGATCCAGTAGCTGCCGTCCCCGGCGCTTGACATGTTGTCGGGGATGCCGGGCAGTGCAGACGCGAACGTCCCTGGCCGGCCCGCCGCCGGACCGGTCAGCGGGATCCGGACGATGTCGTACCCCCCGGTCTGCGCGACCAGCAGGAACGACTCGTCCGGGGCCAGCGCCACCCCGTTCGGGAAATACAGGCCGTCCGCGACCAGCTCCAGGCCGGCAGCGGACGGGTGGTAGCGGAAGATGCGGCCGTTGGGCCGGTGCTCGAGCAGGTCCTGCTTGTAGTGCTCGAGGCGGAACCTGGTCGAGCTGTCGGAGAAGTACACGGTGCCGTCGGCGGCGACGGCGGCGTTGTTGGCGAACTTGAGCCGTCGGCCGCCGTAGCTGTCCGCCAGCACCCGGACCTGACCAGTTTCTGTCACCCGGAGCAGTCCCCGGTAGGCGTCGCAGACGATGAGCGTGCCGTCCCGCGAATCCACCTCCAGACCCAGCGGGCGGCCGTGGGTATCGGCGAACAGCCCGGCCATGTCCCCGCCCGCGCCGTCGTCGCCGAACCCGGCCGGCCACCGCCAGATCCGGCCGTCTTCGACGCCTGCGTACAGCCGGCCGGCCGCGTCGAACACGACGTCTTCTGGTTTGGCTCCGCCTGGCACCTCCCACCGTTGCACCTGGTCAAGCAACTGGTTGCGGGTGAGCGCACCGGTGAAGGCCGGCGCAGGCGGCGGGGTCCACGGCGCCGGGTCGGCCCGCGGGTCGGCCTGCTCGCTGGCCCGGATCACGATGCTCCACCGCGCCCGGCTCGCCGCGCCCGGCCGCCGCCACGGCTCCGGCTCGCCCACGGTGCTGCGCAGCTGGCCGAGCGGGCCGGCCGACAACTCGACCACATCCCCGGGCGACAGCCACCGGCCGACCTCGAGCCCGCTGCACCCGGGGAGCGTGCCGAGCCCGATCACCGTGCCCGCCACCAGCGGTTCGCCCGCGCTGGCGTAGGCGATGACGTCGGCCAGCGAATGCCGCATCCCGCGGGTACTGCCCTGGCCCCACAGTTCGCCGTTGACGCGGACCTCGGCCTCCAGCGTGGCCAGCACGGGCAGGAACTCCTCCGGGGTGACGACGACGGAGCCGAGCGCGGTGCCGAAGTCCTTGGACTTCGCCGGTCCCATCAGGCCCTCGACCATCTCGCGGAACTGCACGTCGCGGGCGCTGAAGTCGTTGACGAGCAGGAAGCCGCCCAGCACGGTCAGGGCTTCGTCGGGCGTCAGGTCGGTGCTGTCCCTGGCGATGACGACTCCGATCTCCAGCTCGTAGTCCAGGGCCTGCGCGTAGGCCGGCCAGCGCACGGTGTCGCCGTCGCCGATGATGGTGGCCGGGTTCCCTTTGTAATACAGCGGCTGCTCGTGCCACAGCGGGCGAGGACGCAGCCGCGGGAACGGCCGCCGGGTCAGCCGCTCGTAGCCGTCGCTGACCGTTCCCGCCGCCGATTCGCGCAGCCGCAGCAGCCCGCGGCTCGCCGCGATCATGTGCTCCTCCCACAGCGAGCAGTCGCGAAAAGCCACCGGACGCAACGGCGGCGCCAGCAGCCCGTCGGACCCAAAGGCCCCGTAATCCTCAGGGCCCCCGTAATCCTCAGGGGCCTCGGCCGACAACAGCTCCTGCGTTAGCGCGCGGACCTGCTGGCCCGCCCCGAGGAAGGTCAGCAGATCGGCTGCGGCGGCCCCCAGCCGATCCGCGTCCCGAAGCGCCAGCAGCGGCGTCCAGCCCCCCGCGCGCCACACCGCCACGCTCGGTTCCCCGGCCGCCGTCCGGACCATCCCAACCCGCATCGCACCTCCCGGCCCGTGCCCGCTGTCCCACCATGGCATAACGGCTCGGTCTAGCGTAGCCTCGCGGTTCCCTCACCGTATTCCGGAGCCCCTTCTGGATCATGGTTGTGTTTTCGCGAAAGGTCGAGGGCTGTCTGGCGCGACGCAGAAGTTTCAGCTGATAATGGTGGTTGATGGCGTCGGCTTGGGCTGAGCCGGATGAGCGCCGTTCTCGAGGTTGCACGACCGGCGTGGGGGTTCTGATGAAGAAGCAGCTGACCTTCAATCTGCTGACCGTGCTGTTTCTGGCGGTCGAGTTGGGAGCGGAGCAGTTGTCGTTCGTCGGCCCTGCCCGTATACCAGTCCAGTTGGCGAGCCCCTTCCTGTGGCTCATGCTTTTCGTTAGGTATGTGTACCTCGGAGGTACGCCGGGGTCGGGTCCGCCTGACGTGATCGGTGTTGGCGCGAAGTGGCGGGTCAGCGTCACGACGGCGGTGTTCTCGCTGAGCTTGCCGGTGTTCTTCGTAGTCTTGGCGACATCTGGAGCAAGCCGCAGCGCCGCGCTGGCCATGTTTGTCGGTGCTCCGGGTCAGCTGCGTCTTCATTACGGGCTGATTCCCGAGACGCTCTGCGAATTTATCTGCTTGGTTGGGATTCCGGCGTTCGTGATAGCGGTTCCGGAAGCCTTGCATTCGCATGGACGGGCCTGGCGGGAGAGTTCGCCCGTGCCCGCGTGGCTAGCCGGCTTTGCTGCCGTTCTGACTGCGGTTTACATTATCAACCTGCATTTCGGCGTGGGCGGCTTGGCGAAGTGGCCGGTGGCCGGCTTGTCTGTAGCCGCCTTTAGCGCAGCGGCGCTGCTGGCGCCGTTTTACCGGACTGTCGCGAGCGCATGCTGGGAGTCTGGTATCACGGTGGTGTTTGACCCTGGGCGATGGTGGTCGGCGTGGTCTCTCGCATATCAGGAAATGACGCGCGCCCCTGTGAAGGACGTGCCCCCACGTGACCCCAGTCAAGCGGAGGAGGCCTACATTCCCGCGCCAGATCCTCCGGCCGCAGCCACTCCGCTGGCAGCAGCGACTCCCACGGTGACGGACGATCGCTTAAGCTCTGAAACGTACCGGTCGGGGAGCGCGTCTCCCTCTCCCGGCGGCGAGCGGCCGCGGTCCAGAAACCATACGCATATATTCCGGAACGAACCGTGGTGCATGCCCACCGCCACCTCTATCCTGTAGACCTGGCCAAACCAAGGATGAGTGATCTGGCATGCGGATCGCGGTGCTCGGGGCCGGGTCATGGGGTACGACGGTGGCCGCGCTGATGGCGGTCAAGCACGAGTGCGTCATCTGGGCCCGGGATCCGGAGCTGGCCAGCGAAATCGACGAGCGGGACGCCAACTCGCGGTACCTGGCCGGGTTCACGCTGCCGTCCGCGCTGGCCGCCACGGCGGACCTGGAAAAGGCCGTGCATGCCGCTGACCTGCTGGTGATCGGCGTGCCGACGCACGGCTTCCGGTCCATCCTGGTCGACGCCCGGCCTTACCTGCGGCCCTGGGTTCCCGTCGTCAGCCTGGCCAAGGGGTTCGAGCGCGGTTCGCTGCTGCGGATGACGCAGCTCATCGCGGAGGAGGTGCCCGGCCATCCTGCCGCCGTGCTGACCGGGCCCAACCTGGCCAAGGAGATCATGGCCGGGCAGGCCGCGGCCAGCGTGATCGCGACCGAGGACCTGGCCGTGGCCGGGGCGCTGCAGGCCGTCCTGCAGCGGGGCATGTTCCGGATCTACACCAACGACGACGTGATCGGCTGCGAGCTCGGCGGGGCGCTGAAGAACGTGGTGGCGATCGCGACCGGCATCGCCCAGGGGCTGGGCGTGGGTGACAACACCAGGGCCGCGGTGGTGTGCCGCGGCCTGGCCGAACTGACCAGGCTCGGGGTGGCGATGGGCGGTGAGGCGGCCACCTTCGCCGGGCTGGCCGGCATGGGCGACCTGATGGCCACCTGCATGAGCCCGCTGAGCCGTAACCGGATGCTCGGCGAGCAGCTCGGCGCGGGCCGGACGCTGGCCGAGGTGCTCGGGGCCTCCCGCACGGTGGCCGAAGGCGTCGGTACCGCCGCCACCACGCACGAGCTGGCCCAGCGCTACGGGGTCGAGATGCCGGTCTGCCACGAGGTGCACCGGGTGCTGACCGGGGAGATCTCCGCCTCGCAGGCCTACCGCGGGCTGAGCAGGCAAAGGCACGCCGGTCAAGAGCGGCTGGACCGAGATCCTCAACATGACCTCGGCCGCGAGCGCGTCGATGGGCTTGCCGTTGCCGAAGACGCTGCCCGGGGACCCGTTCGCCGCGATCGTGGAGGCCGCCCGGGGCTGGCTGATCGGGAAGAAGAGAACGTTCCCGTTCGCCGGGCACGAGCTGACCCTGGTGGTGCAGGACATTACCATCCAGGGCGTGGACCTGGCCCGGGTGGTGGGGCAGTACGGCCAGGTCAGCATCGTCGCGCGGGACGTCCACTGGAACGGCTACGAGTTCGACCGGGTGCAGGTACAGGCCAGGAACGTGCACCTGCGGCCGGCCGCCCGGCCGACGCTGGTGACCGCGCCTGTGCTGTTCGAGGGGTTCGTCAGCGCCGCGGCCGCGTCCCGCCGGCTGGCCGCCGCCGCCGCCGGGCTGCTCGAGCTGGTGCTGACCGACGAAGGCGTCCCGCAGATCGGCCTGGTGGGCGCGCCGTGGGTACGGCTGGAAGTGCAGCCGGGGGCTGAGGGGCACTCCGTCCTGATCCGGCCGCGTGCCCTGCGCGTGGGCGGGTGGCGGTTGCCGCTGCCGTCCCCGGCGTTTCACCTGGCCGTTCCCAACCTGCCCAGCGGTGTGCTGCTCACCTCGGTGGAGCCGGCGCCGGGGGGGTTCGTGGTGCGTGGCACGATCGGCGAGTGGCGGCGGCCGGCCTCGCGCGAGGACATCGAGCGGCTGCTGGCCAGGATGCGCTCTGGCCCGGACGGCTGAGCCTACGACCAGGGACGGCAGGGGTATGGGCGGGCCGGAAACAGCCGGGGAACAACCGCGCCGCGGGCCGCTGGCCGGGGTGCGGGTGCTTGAGCTCGCGGGCATCGGGCCCGGGCCGTACTGCGCCATGATGCTGGCCGACTCCGGCGCGACGGTGCTGCGTATCGACCGGCCCGGCCCGGGCGCGGACCAGACCGGCCTGGCCGCGGACCGGCCGGGACGCGATCTGATGAACCGCGGCCGCCGGTCCGCCGTGCTCGACCTGAAGCATCCGCGCGGGGTCGATGCGCTGCTCCGGCTGACCGAGGCCGCCGATGTCCTGCTCGAGGGCTTCCGGCCGGGCGTGACCGAACGCATCGGGGTGGGGCCTGAGGCCTGCCTGGCCCGCAATCCGCGGCTGATCTACGCCCGGATGACCGGCTGGGGGCAGTCCGGGCCGCTGGCCTCGACGGTCGGGCACGACATCGGCTACCTGGCCAGGACCGGGGCCCTGCATGCTTCGGGCCGGGCGGGCGGCCCGCCGCAGTTTCCTGCGAACCTGCTCGGCGACTTCGGCGGCGGCGGCATGCTGATGGCCTACGGCATCTGCGCGGCGCTGGTCGAGCGGGCCGGCTCCGGGCGGGGGCAGGTGGTCGACGCGGCCATCGTCGACGGGGTGGCGTCGCTGCTGGCGATGCCGTGGATGCTGATGGCGCAGGGCCACTGGCGTGACGAGCGCGGGGTGAACCTGCTCGACGGCGGCGTGCCGTGGTACGACGTGTACGAGACGGCGGACGGGGGCTGGCTGGCGGTCGGCGCCCTGGAACCGCGGTTCTACGCCGCGCTGCTGGCCGGGCTTGACCTGGCCGGCCCGCCGGCCCGCGAGAACCCCAAGCACTGGCCGGAGCTGCGGGCGCTCTTCACGGCTCGCTTCAAGGAGCGGACCAGGGACGAGTGGGCGGCGGCCTTCGCCGGCACCGAGGCGTGCGTGGAGCCGGTGCTGTCGCTGCACGAAGCGGCCGCCGACCCGCACCTGGCCGCGCGGCAGACCTACCTCGCCGCCGACGGCCTGACCCAGCCCGGCCCGGCGCCCCGGTTTTCCCGCACCCCCGGCCAGCTGTCCGACCCGCCGCCCGGGCCCGGCCAGCACACCGCGGCGGCGCTCACCGACTGGGGGCTGCCCGACGCGGCCGACCTGATCGCCTGCGGCGCCGCCGTCCAGACCTGACGAGCCAGACCCGACGAGCCGGGCCTGACGAGCCGGGCCTACGAGCCAGGCCTGACGAGCTACCCGGCCGGCCCGGGGCGGACGGCGTCGCGGATGTAGCGGCGGATGGCCAGGTCCTCGATCCGGTCCAGCCGGTGCTGCAGGTCGCGGAGCTCGGCCAGGAAACCGGACCGCCGTTCGGCCAGATCGGGTTGGCCGGGTCCGTCCGCCAGCAGGTCACGGTTCCTCATCAGCGCGAGCGCGGTCTGGAACAGCAGCACGGAGACCGACTCCGAGCTGCGCAGCCGGCCTTGGGCCACGTACTGCCGGCCGAGCCCGAGCGCCCGCTTGATCACCTCGTCGTCCGCCACGGGCGCCGGGAGGTCGTCGTGTACGAGCACGTCGGCGACGAGCCGGTACGCCTCGACGAACGGCCGCACCAGCAGGTGGGACACCAGCGGCCGCATCCGGGCCAGCAGCGCGTCCGCCCCCATCGGGCCCGATCTGAGCCGTTCTTCCCAGCCGGGTTCGTGCCTGTCCATCTCCTCGCGCACCTGACGCTTGTGCTCGCCGGAATCCTTGAAGTAGAACTCGAGCTTCAGCAGGTCGCGGAGCCAGCCGATCTCGGTCCAGAAGGCCGCGACCGGGTCGGTGGTGTCGTCGGAGGCCCGCAGGACGGCCAGCTCGCACAGCGCCGTGTCGAGCATGAAGTGGATCAGCGAGTTCCGGTAGAAGGTGGCGGCCAGCTGGTGGTCGGGTCCGATCAGCCAGACCGGTTCCCGGCCGTCCTCGATACAGCTGACCAGGCCGCCTTGGCCGAGCGCATCCAGTGTCGCCCGCACCGGCTGCGCCGCGGCCAGGGCCGGGACGCTCGCCGTGGCGGGGATCGCCCGGCTGGCCAGGTAGTCAAGCGCGTCGGCCAGGCCCATCCGGATCTGGCCGAACGTGAGCGCGGCCCCGTGCATGGCCAGCAGGATCGTGGTGACCAGCGCGGTCGCGGTGACCGGTGTGCCCTGATTGATCCGCCAGGCGACCTCGAAGGCGGTCTTGGCCAGGGCCAGCCGCTCGGCCGCGGGATCGGTGGCGACCGGGCCGCCCGGCGGCCCGAGGAACTCGCTCAGCGGCACAGGTTCGCCGAAGCGCACGTAGATCTTGCCGTACTGGCGGGCGCCCTGCGCCTTGATGAAGCCGTAGAGCCAGCCGAAGCCCTCCGGCTTCTTCTGCGCGCCCTGCGCGTACTCGGCGTACTCGGCGATCTCGTGCAGCTGGTCGAACGTCACGGAGACCGGCAGCAGCAGCAGGTCGTCCACCCGCCCGGTCAGGTAGGCGTCGGCGGCGTAGGACAGCAGGCCGAGCCGGGGCGGCAGCATCTTGCCTGTGCGCGAGCGGGTGCCCTCGATCGACCAGGACAGGTTGAACCGCTTCTCGAGCACGTAGCCGACATATTCGCGCAGCACGTACTTGTACAGCGGGTCGTCGGCGACCGAACGCCGGATGAAGATCACCCCGGCCCGCCGCATGATCGCGCCCATCGGCCCGAACGCCATGTTGATCCCGGCGAACAGGTGCGCCGGAGGCAGTCCCTTCTCCTGCAGGGCGGCGGCGAGCACCAGCGTGTCCAGGTTCGACCGGTGCGACCAGAGCAGGATGCCCGGGTGCCGTTGCAGCGCCGCGCGCAGCCGTTCGACCTGGGCGTCGTCATAGTCGATCTGCGGGTCGAACCCCCGCTGGAAGATCAGCCGGCCGATGACGGGCATCACGTCGATGAGCCGGCGGCTCCAGCCGGCGGCGAGCTCGTCGAGGATGCGTCCCGCCTCGGCCAGCGACGGCGGCGCCGCGGCCGACCCGGGTTCGGGGCGCCCAGTCTCCGAGAGCAGCGCCCGCAGCCCGGCCCGGAACCGGCGCGAGGCGAGGATTTCCTCTTTGACCAGGCTCGGCGTCTTGTACCTGGGGCCGCGCAGCTGATATTCGGCCCGGTCGAGCGCGAGCGTGGCCCGGCGGGCCACGTAGGCGGCGAAGTCGGCTTCCGGGCCGCCGCCTGTGCTCTCGGCCCAGCGCTGCCGCAGCTCGCCCGCGGTGGCGGGCTCGCCGGTCAGCACGATGGCCCGGTCGGGCTGGCGGGCCAGGATCCGCCGTTGCTGGCGGTCGCCCGGGTGATAGGGGTCCCGGCCCGGCATCAGGTCGGTGAGCTGGCTCGCGTGCCCGCCTTCCGGCAGCCAGGCGACCCGCACGGGGATCAGCGGGACGGCGGGGTCGGCCAGCACCGCCGCTTCGATCCCCTGGTTCCCGCCGCCCGGCGACCCGAGGCTGACCGGCGGCCGGCTGCCGCCTGCCGCCGCGATCCGGTCCCGGATGAGCCGCGCTTCTGTCGGGGTGGCGGCCTGGGTCAGCAGCACCGCCCCCGGGTACTCCGCCATGGCCGCGGCCAGGTCCGGCTGCGAGGTCACGATTTTTCCGAACGGCCGTCGGCGACCGCGTCCGGCCAGTCGGCCAGCATGGTCAGGTAGGACGCGCGGACCTGCTCGATCCGCTCGGGCAGGGTGTCCACCGTCCAGCCGGCCACGCTGACCGGCGGCAGCACCGCGATGTCGACGGTGCCCGGGTGCAGCGTGGTCGAGTTGCGGCCCGCCACCGCGTCGGAGTTCCTGATGACGATCGGGATGATCGGCAGGCCGGTGGCCATGGCGATCCGGAAGGCCCCCTTCTTGAACGGGCCGACGGTCTGGGCGTCCAGCCGGGTTCCCTCCGGGGCGACCACGATCGACAGGCCCTTGCGCGCGGCCTCTTCGATGGGCGCCAGGCCGGCCACCGCCGCGGCGGTGTCGGCCCGGTCGATGAACGCGGCGTCCATCAGCTTCCCGAGCGGGCCGACCAGCGGGTTGGTTTCGAGCTCTTTCTTGGCCACCCCGGTCCAGTTGTCTTTGACCAGCGCGGCCACCATGAAGATGTCGAAGTTGTTGCGGTGGTTGAACAAGAACACGGCGGGCCGGGCGGCGGTCAGGTACTCGGCCCCGGTCACGTTCAGCTTGACCCCGCTCAGCGCCAGCACGGTCTGCGGCCAGAGCCTGGTGAGGAAGTTGACGCCGGTGCGTTTGTTCCTGGCCAGCAGGCCCACGCCCAGCGCGCCGGCCGCCAGCGGGGCCAGCGATTCGATCGCGGCCAGGCTGCGTACCCGGCCGAGCGCGCCGCCGCTACCCCGGCTGCGGAACCGCAGCACGGGCCAGCCGCGGCGGTTGGCCACCCTGGTCAGCTCGGGCCCGGGGTTGACCGGCCGCGGGTGGCCGACCAGGTGCATCAGGGGCAGGTCCTCGTCGCCGTCCGCGTAGAAGTAGCTCGACGACAGGGCGATGTCGTGGTCGGCGGCGAACGCCTGGATGCTGCTGGCCTTGGTCGGGCCCCAGACCACGGGCGGTTCGACCTCTCCGGTCAGCATGCCGATCTCGTCCACCACGAACCGGTTGCACAGCACGTGCTCGATGCCGAGGTAGCGGGCCACCGGGGCGGCCTGCATGGTCAGCGCGGCCGAGCTCAGCACCACGGTGTGGCCGCGGCGCTGGTGGGCGCGGACAAGCTCGCGCATCTCCGGGTAGATCAGGTCCGCGATGGACTGCTGGAAGACCCGTTCGCCCGCCTCGTCGACGTCCTCGGCCAGTTGCCCCTGGGCCGCGCGCACGGCGCTCTGGATCGCGTTCTCGACCTGGCCCCGGCCGAGCCGGTAGTCCACCGCCAGGTACAGCATGTGCAGGAACTCGCCGGCCCCGACTTCCCGGTGGCGCAGCCGGTCCCTGGTGATGGCCGCGACGGTGAACCCGGCCACCAGCGTCCCGTCCAGGTCGAAGAACGCGCCGATCCCCGGTCCCGGCGCGCTGGCGTCGACCTCGGCCACCGAGCCGGGCAGCCGCGGCGCCGACCCGCCGGCCACGCGCGGTGTGCTCATGAGACCCCCAGCTTGACCACTTCGTCAAAACCGTACTGCAGGCACTTCTCGAGTGAGTCGGCGGCGGAGAACGAGGCCGTGTCGTAGCGGACGGCGACTGTGCAGATGCCAGCCCGGGAGATCAAGACGGCCATCATCGCTGTCCGCGGCATCGGCCCGAGCCCGTACTGCCTGTCCACTCTGGCCCCGGCCAGGAAGGTCTCCTGGGCGTAGCCTGGCACGTTGCTGGCCTGGATGTCCGGCGGCGTGATCTGCTCGATGACCTCCCGCAGCGCCTCGTCGGGCAGCAGGGACAGGGCCGGGGCCAGCCGGCCGATCACGTCCAGGGCAGGCTCGGCCCGGCGGGTGATCACCTGCGCGCGTATCAGCCGCATCCGCATCGCCGGGTCGGGTTCGCCGACCGGCGCCGCGATGGTGACGCCGGTGAACCTGTTCCCCGACGCCGGATCGGTGCCGCGGCGCAGGCTGACCGGCAGGGCCAGCGGGAGGGCGTCGACCGGCACGCCGAGGAGCTCGTGGTACCGGCCCAGGCCGCCGCACAGCGCCGCGAGGTAGGCGTCGTTGACCGAGGCGTCCACCGTCTTGGCCGCCGCGCGCAGCTCGGCGAGCGGCAGCTCGAGCACCAGGGTCCGGGTGGCCAGGCTGCGGCGGCGCAGCAGCGGCGACGGCGGGGCCGGCGGCGGGCTGAGCATCCGGCGGGCCGAGTCGGCGAAGATGATGGCCTCGCCGAGCGCGGGTCCGGGCCTGGTGATGAGGCGGCCGGCCGTACCTGCCGCCCGCCCCAGCCAGCTCCGGCCGTTGGTCAGGGTCGTGGTGGGCAGCCGCCTGAAGGTGTCCCGCAGCAGGTCGTTGCCGGTCAGGTCGCGGGGGATGGGCACCGGCGGCATCGGCCGCGGCGGGGCGTCCCGCTCGGTGTCGTAGACCTGCTCGAACAGGGCCAGGCCGCCGAGCCCGTCGGTGATCGCGTGGCTGAGCTTGATCAGCAGCGCCGCGCGGCCGCCCTCGAGCCCTTCCACGTAGAGCGCCTCCCACAGCGCCCGGGAGGTGTCGAGCGGCGACTGGAGCGTGAGGTCGGCCAGGTCCAGCAGCTGACGCAGCGTGCCGGGCGCGGGCAGCACCATCCGGCGCAGGTGGTAGTCCAGGTCGAAGTCGGGATCGACCACCCAGCGCGGCGGCGTGGCCGGGACGGGCGGGATCACCACCTTCTGCCGCATCCGGATCACCACCCGGCTGGCCCGGTCGAGCGCCTCGTGCAGCCGGGCCCAGTCGGCGGGGCGGTCCAGGATCTCCAGGTTGAGGAACGCGGACCGGGTGGCCGGATGTGACTCGCCGCGATGCAGCAGGTAATCAAGCGGGCTGAGCTCGTCCGGCGGATCGGCCATGATGTCCCCAGGTGACGTAGAGATAAACAGCCTATTCACTAACCTACAGAAAGCCCCCAGCACCCCAGCCCCCCGCCACGATTGTGGGATCGCTACCGTCAGAATAAGAACGTAACGATCCACAATCCCTGGTCCGCGGGGCCTGCGCGATCCCGGCCCGGTGAGGAGGATGGCAGGATGCCAGAACAGCGGCGGGCCCGGTCGATTGCCATGAACGCGGATGAGCTGAACTCCTTCCTGGCCGGGCAGCGGACCTGCCGGCTGGCCACGCTCGGGTCCGGTGGCCCGCACGTCTCGCCGGTCTGGTTCGTCTGGGACTCCGCGGCGCTGTGGGTGTATTCGCTGACCCGCAGCCAGCGGTGGACCGACATCGCCCGCAACCCCCGGGTGGCCGCGGTGGTCGACGCGGGCGAGCAGTACGCCGAGCTTCGCGGCGTCGAGATCGAAGGCGACGCCAGCGTGGTCGGGCCCGTGCCGCGTACCGGCGCCGCCGATCCGCCGGCCGCCGAGCTGGCCATCCCCGAGCAGCTGATGGTGGCCAAGTACCACCACGGCGGCGAACTGCCCCACGACGGCAGGCACGCCTGGCTCCTCATCACCCCGCGGAAGGTCATGAGCTGGGATTTCCGTAAGCTCGCCGGGCTGGGTCGCGGGGACTGACGCGCCCGGCTGGGTGAGTCGCGCCGCATTGTGGGGCAAGATAGCAAGTATGAGCGACGAGGTGCTAGTCGAGCGGCGCGGCGCGGTCCAGGTCATCGTCATCAACCGGCCGCAGGTCCGCAACGCCCTGAACCTGGCGGTGGCCACCGGGATCAGGGACGCGGTCGACGAACTCGACGCGGACGACGACCTGCGCGCCGGGGTGCTGACCGGGGCCGGCGGTACGTTTTCTGCCGGGATGGACCTCAAGGCGTTCCTGGCCGGGGAGCGGCCCTCCTTCCCCGGCCGCGGGCTGTGCGGCATCACCCAGACTCCGCCGGCCAAGCCGCTGATCGGCGCGGCCGAGGGCTGGGCCCTGGCCGGCGGCTTCGAGCTGCTGCTGGCCTGCGACCTGGTGGTGGCGGGCGCCTCCGCCCGGTTCGGCCTGCCCGAGGTCAAGCGCTCGCTGGTGGCGGCGGCCGGCGGGGCGCTGCTGCTGGCGCAGCGGATCCCCCGGGCGGTCGCGCTGGAGATGCTGCTGACCGGCGATCCGATCGACGCCGCCCGGGCCGCCGCGGTCGGCCTGGTCAACCGGGTGGTGGACGAGGGCCGGGCGCTGGAGACAGCGGTCGGGCTGGCGACGGCCATCGCGGCCAACGGCCCGCTGGCGCTGACGGTCACCAAGCAGATCGCGGCCCGCGGCGGCGACTGGCCCGCCGCGGAGCGCTGGGACCAGGCGGCCGCGTTGAGCGGGCCGGTGTTCAGCTCTCAGGACGCGCAAGAAGGCGCCCGGGCGTTCGCCGAGAAGCGTGCCCCGGTATGGAAGGGACAGTAGCGTGAACAGGGATTTCTACGAGCCGGACCACGAGGCGTTCCGCGAGGTCGTGCAGGCGTTCGTCAAACGTGAGGTCATCCCGAACGCCGATCGGTGGGAGCAGGAGCGCTCCGTCGACCGGCAGGCCTGGCTCGCGGCCGGCAAGCAGTCCCTGATCGGCATGCTGGTGCCCGAGGAGTACGGCGGCGTGGGCACCAGCGACTTCCGCTTCCGCTGCGTGATGATGGAGGAATTCGCCCGGGCCGGCGCGACCTCGATCAGCTCGGGGTTCGGCCTGCAAGACGACATCGCCATCCCTTACCTGGTCGACCTGGCCACCGACGAGCAGAAGGCCCGCTGGCTGCCGCCGATGGCGGCCGGGGAGTGCATCGGCGCCATCGCGATGACCGAGCCGGGGGCGGGCAGCGACCTGCAGGGCATCCGCACCACGGCGGTCCGCACCGGCGACCACTGGGTGCTGAACGGCGCCAAGACGTTCATCACCAACGGCATCCACGCCGACCTGGTCATCGCGGTGGCCCGCACCGACCCGGGCGCGGGCTCGCGGGGGATCAGCCTGCTGGTGGTGGAGCGCGGCATGCCCGGCTTCAGCCGCGGCCGCAAGCTGGACAAGATCGGCATGCACGCCCAGGACACCGCCGAGCTGTTTTTCGACGACGTGCGGGTCCCGGCGGGCAACCTGCTCGGCCGCGAGGGCGGCGGCTTCGTGCACCTGATGGAGCGGCTGCCCAGGGAGCGGATGTCGATCGCCTACATGGCGCTGGCCTCGGCCCGGGCCGCGCTCGAGTGGACCGTGGAGTACACCACCGGCCGCACCGCGTTCGGCCAGCCCATCGCCGCCTTCCAGAACACGCAGTTCGAGCTGGCCTCGATGGTGACCGAGGTCGACGTGCTCGAGGCCTACCTGGACAAGGCGGTCCGGGCGCTGAACGACGGCACGCTGACCGCGGTCGACGCGGCCAAGGCCAAGCTGTCCGCGACGCAGACGCAGCACACCGTCCTGGACCGCTGCCTGCAGCTGTTCGGCGGCTACGGCTACATGGCCGAGTACCCGATCGGCCGCGCCTACGCCGACTCCCGGGTGCAGACCATCTACGGCGGCACCTCCGAGATCATGAAGACCATCATCGCCCGCGAGGTCACCGGCCTGCGGACCTAGACCTCCGCGCTTTCGCACTTATCGTGGCAGCTGCGGATATCCAGCCCGAACGTAACGATACATAGATATAGCGCCGATGAGGCTATCGCGGGCCGCCTCAGGCGGCCTCCAGGCCGGCCTGCTCACGCTGGCCTGCCTGATCTAGTCACCGCTGAAGATTGGTCCGGGGCCTCGACTGTGACGATGCTGATGATCTTCTCCCACGTGTGCGCGCTCACGACGGTGGCATTCCTGCTCGATGCGGCCCGTTCAGTTGCGACGGCGAACTCGGCAGGATCAGGACCGCAGCTGCCCTCCCTGGCAATGGTCAAGGTGACGTCGTACCTGATGGGTGGTTCAGTCACGCCTGACACCATAAATCCTGTATCCGACATTTCGCCTGGAGCTGTCAGCGGCCGACGCGGCTAACAAGGTGCTGGCCATCTGCTGGGGGTCTGGGGCGCCGGGGACACGAACGGCTGAGCGTCCGTTTTTCAGGGGTTCTATCACCACGAGACCGCCTATCTGGAAAAACTACAGCAGCCCATTTCGCGCGCATATCCGCTGGTCAGCGGATATTCTCCGTGCCTTTAACAAGAATAACAGGTGTACCGCAGTGTGCCGTTTCGTCCGTGGATTTCTGTTGGGACCGCCGCTGGGACGCGGACTTGTGGGGTTTCTGTGGAGCTCGCAGAAGCCTCTGGCGGCCGCCAGGCCAGACACTTGCTGACCCCAGTGCCCCGACTTCTGGAAGCTGATGATCTGATCACGCCCTAAATGCAGCGCGCACGGCACGACGCCCGCTTTTCTGTGAATTAAGGGGATCTTCGCGCAGGTGCGGGCAGCGTATCAGGACTGCCCAGTTAAGTGCGGTGTAGGGCATACAGTGAAAGGCAGCGGCAGTTTGCGGCCGAGCCTCGCGGCAATGCTGGCTACGCTGCCGTCGTCCAGGACGCGTTGCCATAGCCACTGTGTGCAAGGGGTGAGGCAGGTGGGGATGTTTCAGCCAGCCGTCCATCGCGCCATCTTGATCGTTGATGTGGAAAGCTTCGGCGACCCGGCCCGGACCAATGCCCATCAACTGGCCGTCCGCGCCGCTATGTACAAGGCGCTCCGGCAGTCTTTCGCCAGGGCGCGGATCAGCTGGGTCGGCTGCGCGGTCGAAGACCGCGGGGACGGAGTCCTGGTCCTGGTCCCTCCGGAGGTGCCGAAGAGCCGCCTGGTCACCAGGCTGCCTGCTCGTCTTGCGGACATTCTGGGTCGGCATAATGCCGCCTGCCCGGCACCGGAGCGGATCCGGCTGCGGATGGCGCTGCATGCCGGGGAGGTGCACGGGGATGCCCACGGGTTCGCTGGCGCCTCGGTCAACCGGGCCTTCCGCCTGATCGAGGCGCCGCCGTCACGAACGGCCCTGCATGATACGGCCGGGGTGATCGCGCTTATCGTCTCGGACTGGTTTTACGACGAAGTGGTACGGCATTACCCCGCCGCCGGGCCTTCGTGCTTCCGGCAGGTTCGCGTGGTAATGAAAGAAACCGAGATGACAGCCTGGGTCCGTGTCCTGGGGGCCCAGGACGCACTTAGCCAAGGAGATAACGGGAAGGCGGCCCCGGCAGCGCCGCCTGAGCTGGCCCAGCCAGGCGAGGCGATTCCTGACACATTCCGGTTGCAGCAGGCGCCGGTCATCGGGGTGACGGCGGCGTGGACGCTGCCCAGGGATATTCCGTCGTTCACCGGGCGGCAGCAGGAGCTGCGCACGCTCGTGGACGCCGCGGGCGGAGGCGGGTTGATGAGCGTTCATGCCATCGGAGGGATGGCCGGGGTCGGCAAGACCGCGCTGGCGGTCCGTGCCGCCCATCAGCTCGCACCACGGTTCCCGGACGGGCAGTTCTTCCTCTCGCTCCATGGGCACACCCCCGGGCAGCGACCGGTGGAGCCGGCCGATGCGCTGGCCAGCCTCCTCCTCACCGCCGGCGTCCCGACCGCTCATATCCCGCCCGGCCTGGAGGCGCGAGCGGCGTTGTGGCGAGACCGGCTGGCGGGCAGAAAGATGCTGCTGGTCCTGGACGACGCGGCCGGCAGTGAGCAGATCCGGCCCCTGCTGCCCAGCGCCGACGGGAGCCTCGTGCTGGTTACCAGCCGCCGCCACCTGTCCGCGCTGGAGGACGCGACCACGATCAGCCTGGACACGTTGCCGCCGGATGAGGCTGCCGCCCTGATGATCCTGCTGGCCGACCGCCCTGGGCTCGGCCCAGCCGATCCGGCCGTGGACGAGATCACCCGGCTGTGCGGGTACCTGCCACTGGCGGTCGGGATACTGGCACGTCAGCTGCACCATCATCCGGCCTGGTCCCTGACCGAGCGCGCCGCCGAGCTGGCGGTGGCGGTGGACCGGCTCGAGCTCATGACGACGGAAAATGTCTCCGTCGCCGCCGCGTTCAACCTGTCGTACGACGACCTTACCGAGGACCAGCAGCGGTTGTTCCGGCGGCTGGGGCTGCACCCAGGCACCGACGTCGACGCTTACGCCGCCGCCGCCGTCGAAGGCTGCGACCTCGCGACGGCTAGACGCCACCTTGACGCCCTCTACGATCAGCACCTGCTCATCGAGCGCGCTCACGGCCGGTATCAGCTGCACGACCTGCTCCGCCAGCACGCTCGCACGCTGGCCGGCCGACTTGATCCCGACACCGATCGGGAGCAGGCCACCGCCCGGCTGCTCGATTACTACCAGTACACCGCCGCCCTGGCCGAGACCCGGCTAGCCCGCCAGACCCAGGCCGCCGCTCCGGCAGGCGCGCCGACGCCGCCGGCCGCCGTCCCCGGCCTGCCGGACAGTACCCGGGCGCTGGCGTGGACCCGCGCCGAACGAGCCAACCTGCTGGCCTGCCTTGATCTCGCGGAACGCCTCGGCCAGGATGCCCGGGTGGTCGGCTTCACCGCCGCCGTCGTCGACCTACTCAGGCAAGACGGTCCCTGGATCGACGCCAGGGACCGCCAAACCGCCGCCGTACAAGCCGCTCAGCGCCTCGGCGACCCGGCGGGCCTGGCCGGCGCCCTGAACAACCTGGGGGTGGCCAGGTGGCTGACCGACGACCACACAGGCGCGGGTCAGGCCCTGCAGGAGGCGCTGAGCATCTACCGCAAGCTCGGTGACCGGCTCGGCCAAGCCAACGCCCTGAACAACCTGGGCCACGTGCGCCAACTGGAGGACGACCGCCAAGGCGCGCTCCAGGCTCAGCAGGAGGCGCTGAACATCTACCGCGACCTGGGCGACCGGCTCGGTCAGGGTAACGCCCTCAGCAGCCTGGGAGTCGTGCGGCGGCAGATTGGGGACTTCCAGGACGCGGCCTGGGCCCTGGAGCAGGCGCTGGACATCTACCGGGACATCGGCGACCGTACCGGGCAGGCGAACGCGCTCATCAACCTCGGGATCACGCTCTGGCAGAGCAACGATTATCAGCGTGCGGCGGCGGTCCTCCAGGAGGCTCTGGAGATCTCTCGTGACCTGGGCGACCGGCTCGGGGAGGCCAATGCTCTCATCAACCTGGGCGCCGTCTGGCGGCAGACCGGGGACTTCCAGGACGCGGCCGGGGCCCTGGAGCAGGCGCTGGCCGTCTACCGCGATATCGGCAGCCGTCTCGGGCAGGGCAACGCGCTGATCTACCTGGGTACGATACGGCGGCATACCCGGGACTACCGAGGTGCGGCCACGGCACTGGAGCAGGCTCTGGGCATCCTGCGGGAGGTGCGCGATCAGGCCGGGCAAGCCGCTGCGCTCCTTTACCTGGGAGGTGTGCGGCGGCAGACTGGGGATCACTCGGGTGCGGCCACGGCCCTGGCGGAGGCTCTGGGCATCCTCCATGACATCGGCGACCCAGGTGGCGAGACCGAGGCACTCAACGAGATCGGGACGCTGGCTCTGGTCTGCGGCGATCCAGGCCAAGCCGAGGCCTATCACCGCAAGGCCCTGGAGCTGGCCGGCCAGATCGACAGCCCCTGGGACGAAGCTCACGCGCGGGCTGGCCTGGGACACTGCGCGCTGGCTCAGGGCCTGACCGCCGATGCCATCGTCAGCCTGCGGGAGGCGCACGAGATCTTCCAGCGCATCAACGCGGCGGACGCCGACGAGGTGGCCGGCGAGCTGGACCGGCTGACCGGCGAGGGATCAGTCGGCTAACCCCTGTCCCCGGCACGCGAACGCGGACAGGCCCGCGGTCCCCGTCCGGGTCAGCACGGGGACCGCAGCCGACCTGCCTAGTAGCTGTTCAGCCAGCGGGCGCTGAACTCATCACCTCCCCTGCTCAGCCTCGAAATGCCGACCAGGGGGTAGCTGAATGTGCCATCCATCATCGTCACCTGGGTGGCGTCCGGGCCGGCGGAGATGCTTCCCGGCACGCCGTCCGAGGTCTGCGAGGCCGTCGCCACATCCCAGTGGAAAAAAGAGGCTAGCGGCGAAACGCCGATATTGGTCACCGGCCGTTCGGCGATCCACTCCGCGGTGCTGTTCTGACACGTCCCGGCAGGCACACAGGTTTGCGTGGTGGCGAAGCTGTCCGCTGGGTTAGAAGCGTCGGTGAGCGACAGGGTGTAGCTGGTGCCGCCGGTCACGGTCACCGATGCCTTGATCAGGTCACCCGGCGCCACTGTGGAGCCGACGACGACCACGTTGTTCGGGAACATCTCCCACATGGTGTAATAGCTCGGCTTGCCCTCGAAGCAATAGGCCAGCGTGCCGTCCTGCTCGACGGTTGAGTCGTTCCAGCCGTCGAGGCCGACCCAGAACGCCGCGAACCGCTGTTCCTGGCCGCAGACCACGGCATGCACCCGCCAGCTGGCCGAGACCGTCGTGAAGGTACCTGGCGAGGCGGAGTCCACGTAGCCGGACCAGTTGAAGCTGCCCGTTTGCGCGGCGCCCCTGGGGCCCGCGCTCAGGTTCGGGCTGGACGGCTTCAGGTCGCCGTCGCTCGCCAGGTCAGCCACCGGCCGGACCTTGCTCAGGTAGCGCAGCAGCGAAGCCCGCGCTCGTGCCGCCTGCACCGGGTGGCTGAGAGCCGCAGCGTGCCCGGTCGGCCGTGATGTCCCATGACTCGCGCCGGTGGCCGCGGCCACCGTGCCGCCGACCATAAGCGCAAGAGCGGCGACGAGTCCGGGCATCCTCCTGCGTCCCCGCGGTCCCATTATGTTCATTTGCATCCCTCCCATTAAGCCAGACATGGCCCGCCCGCAAAAGATACACCCTTTACGTGCCATAAAGAAGAAGACTTAACTGTGGGATGTCATGGCTAATCCAGGCAAGTCCGACGGCAGCTTTCCGCGCCGAAGTCCCGCTACTTGATAACCAAGCAGATGGCAGGCTGCGCTGCCAATTCCTCGCGAAGACCGAGTCGCGAAGGATCGGCATTAAGAGGACATAATTCGTAACAATTCGGGCGTAGCCAAATATTTGACCATTTCCTGCGGGGCGGCAGTACCGGTACGGACATAGCGGCACTGACTCTTGTAGAGAAAACGGTGAGGCAAACGCAGACGTTGTACGCGTGCGAAGGAGTATGAAATAAGCGACTCGCAACAATCGCACGACGATCCGCACACGGTAAGCCGCGATGCCGCCAGGGAGTCCACCTGTCCTAGCGGTACTTCTAAGATGATGCGAGCCCATGGTCAGCCGCGGGGCGAACGACCTATTCCTCGCGGGTGACACCCACCAGCGGATCTACGACAATTACGTGTCCCTGGGCAGCCTCGGCATCGAGATCCGGGGCCGTTCGTCACGGCTGACCCTCACCTACCGCAGCACTCACGAGATCTTGACCGCCGGGTCGATCGGCCCGGACGGGCCGCGCCTGCACGACGGAGTGCATGTCGGTACCCTGCAGCGGTTCAAAGGGCCTGGAATACCAGCGGATGATCCTCTGACATGCTAACTAGCATGTCAATCGCGCTCGGATGATCATGGTCGATGATCATTTCGCCGGGCAATGGCAGCAGCTGATGAAAACCTCCTGGCAGCGGCAGGCACGCCGCAAGCGCGGCCTGGGCAACTGGAAGATGATCCGGTTCGCTGACGACTTCGTCGTCATGGTGGCCGGTGAACGCCAGCACGCCGAGGCGCTGCGCGAGGAAGTTACCGGCGTGCTCGCCATGCTGGGGCTGCGGCTGGCACCGGAGAAGACCCGCGTGGTCCACATCGACGAGGGCTTCGACTTCCTCAGCATCACCATCCGCCGTATGCGGAAACGGGGAACGAGCAGGCATTACGTCTACACCAAGCCGTCTAAGAAGGCCATCCAGGCCGTCAAGGACAAGGTAACGGCGAAAACGTACAGGTCAACCCTGTACCAGGAACCGGCGGTGCTCATCCCGGGCATCAGCGCGGTCGATTCCCATGCGTGGAACCGGATCATGCGCTGGCTGCGGCGCAAGTACCAAGGGCGCACCGGGCTGGGAATGCCAGAGCTGCGGAGGCGCTTCTGCGTCCCCGGTACGTGGAAGCTCGCACACAACGGGGTGGTATTCACCGGCGCGTCCACCGTGCCGGCGGTCCGCTACCGCTATCGCGGGACGCGGATACCCTCCCCCTACCCCGAACCACCGGCCGGACGCCTCGGCCCTACCCAACCTTGGTCTTTGCCTAACTTGATCGCCCTGCCGGTCCGCGCGCTGGTCTGTAATCGTGGCGAGCCTGGAGAGAGGATGGCCTCGACCCCTTGGGCTAGAAGGGATCGAGGCCATCATGTTCCGTACCGTAGGCGACCAGCCCGCGTGGGGGAGACCCTGCTGCCCTGTGCCTGCTGGAGCAGCAGCACTTCGAGTCACCGGGCTGGCCGCCAAGATCCGCTGGCAACTCCAGTTCGCGGCCCGTCAGGAGGTGCGAGCTGGCACGCTGCGCAGCATCCAGCGGGACTACGTGACCGCCTGTAAGTTCCTGGACCCTCGACACGGGCTTACCGGCGCCGTTGGGTCCCATATCCCCGCTACCAGGGCATACGAGCATGATCCTATGATCGTCGTGGCCCGACGATCTTGGCGCGCCCTTGCCCTGTTACGGGAGGCGCGTTACGCAGTCCTGCAAGGAGGGAAGGGTCGTGGAAGCTGGAGTAATACACCCGGCTCGGCATGAACCCAAGTGGCTGAGCCCACGAAGAGGATTGGCGCAGCTGCGTGAACCACCCCGCAAGCGAGAGGACCGGGTCTCGCAAGATCGTGCAGATTCCGACCAGCGGTCGGCCGCTGGGCGAATGGCGGCAGCGAGCCGCGCTGCTCGGAGTGCTGGAAGGCGAAGAAGCCGGACCAGACCGCTGGTGCCTGTGGATCAGGTCAGGCACAGGAAACCGCACACCGGTCCTGTGGCCTGCGGGCTATCACGCCCGCCTCGATCCGCTTGAAGTCCTCAACGCCAGCGGCCAGCCATTCGCACGCGTCGGCGAGCACCTTGTCCTGGGCGGCGGGTTCCGGCTGGTCGATCCGGACGATCCCTGCTCTCTCGGCCGGGATCAAGCGTTCTACGTCCAAGATGAGACACCGGCGAGAGCAAGAAGCTGGCGCGAATATATCGAAACAAGACCGAACTATGACGGAGAGTCCGAGCTGGCTGGCAATGACCCGTGACAAGCCAAAACCGACGGTTAGGTAGAGCTTGAAAGGATTGTCTCAATCCCGTAACGGGCTGGCCGGCACCGTTGCGCGTCTTATGCCATCTGACCAGGGGGAACCGGCAACGGTGCCACCCGGCAGCCCCTGAGCTGATAGCAACGCCGTTCTGTTCTTGCCGTCGGCAGGAAACCCGGCCATATCAGGCACTGCCGGAGTGTCATTACGCAGCGGGATCGACTGCTCAGGTCAGCTGGTGAGGGCGATGGCCAGGTAGGCGAGCGTGATGGCGAGGGTGAGCAGGGCCGGTGCCACCTCCTTCCCGCCGTCTTTCGCCCGCCGGTGGGTTATCATTGCGCCGAGGAGCAGCAGGGTCATCCCGGTCGCCGCGGTCAGGCCGAGGGGATGCCACCGTAGTCCGATCAGGATGCCTGCGGCGGCGGTGAGTTCGGCTACCCCGATGAGCCGGTACTGGGGCCAGGGGATGCCGAAGTGCGCGGCGGACTGCCGCATCCTGGGGTGGCCCAGCAGCTTGGCGGCTGCCGGGAGCAGGCAGGCCGCGGCCAGCAGCAGCGAGATGGTGACGAGCATGGGAACCTCCTAGTGGGCGGCCGGGAGCGGACCGGCGGGATCGGGGTGAGCTGGCGGGTGAGCCGTGGCCCCGCATTCGGGCACGGCGGTGGCCGGGATGGGCCAGGGCAGGCGCGGTAGCCGGTACCGGGGTTCCGCCGCCGCGACCACGCGGTCGGGGCGCACGATGACGGTCAGCGCAGGGTTGGCCGCCAGGGACTGCAGGCCCGTGGTGGGTTCGCCGCTGGCGAGACGGGCGTCGATCCAGCCGGCATCGGCGTCCGCGCCGGGTCGTCCGGGGGTTCTGGCGCTGGGTGTTGTGCTGCTGATCCGGACGAGGACGAGGCCTTGCCGGCGGCAGTAATCGGCGAGTTCGGCGTCGGGCTGCCGCGCGGTCAGCACGGCGGTGCGTCCGGCCAGGATCGTGTCCAGCCGGACAGGGAGGCCGTCACCGGTGGATACCAGCGGGTT
>JBEKGC010000074.1:0-28108 GCA_050013055.1 Streptosporangiaceae bacterium | reverse complement strand
GTAGCGTAATAACCGTGAACCGGCTGAGTAACTCGACGAGTCCCTACCTGCTGCAGCACGCCGGCAACCCGGTGGACTGGTGGCCGTGGTGCGAGGAGGCCTTCGCCGAGGCGGCCCGGCGGGACGTCCCGGTCATGCTCTCGGTGGGTTACGCCGCCTGCCACTGGTGCCACGTCATGGCACACGAGTCGTTCGAGGACCCGCAGACCGCGGCGCTGGTCAACGAGCACGTCGTCGCGGTCAAGGTGGACCGGGAAGAACGGCCAGACGTCGACGCCGTCTACATGACCGCGACGCAGGCGATGACCGGCCAGGGCGGCTGGCCGATGACGGTGTTCATGACACCGGACAAGGAGCCGTTTTTCTGCGGCACCTACTACCCGAGGGACTACTTCAGCCAGCTGGTCCTGAACATCGCGCGCGCCTGGGGCGACCAGCGGGAAGACGTGGCGGACCGGGCGAGGCAGATCGTCGCCGCGCTGGCGGAGAACGCGTCGGCCACCACGGCCGCGCTGCGGGCCGGCCAGCCGGGCGGCGCCATACCGGGCCTTGACCTGCCCGCGCCCGGGGACGATCAGCTGGCCGCCCGGTTCCGCGAGGTGGCGGACGTGGCGGTGGCGGCGCTCGAGCGAGATTTCGACGGAACGAACGGTGGTTTTGGCGGCGCACCGAAGTTCCCGCCGTCGATGGTCCTGGAGTTCCTGCTGCGTTACCACCAGCGGACCGGGGCGCCTGGCGCGCTGCGGATGGCCGATCGCAGCTGCGAGGCGATGGCCCGCGGCGGCATGTATGACCAGCTGGGCGGCGGGTTCGCCCGGTACTCGGTCGATGCCGGCTGGGTGGTGCCGCACTTCGAGAAGATGCTGTACGACAACGCGCTGCTCGCTCGCGTTTACCTGAACCTCTGGCGTCGCACCGGCTCGGAACTGGCTCGCCGGGTGGCGGAGGAGACGTGTGACTGGATGCTGCGCGAGCTGCGGACGGCTGAGGGTGGCTTCGCCGCGTCGCTCGACGCCGACAGCGAGGGGGCCGAGGGAAAGTTCTACGTCTGGCGGTCTGCCGAGCTGCGGGCCGCGCTCGGACCCGAGGACGGCGAGTTCGCGGCGCAGGTGTTCGGCGTGACGCAGGCCGGTACTTTCTCCGCTGGCGCCTCGGTGCTGCAGCGGCGTAGCGACCCGGCCGGGGACGCCGGGCCCGGCCGCCTGGCCCGGGTCAGGACCGCGCTGCTGGCGGCCCGGGCCCACCGGGTCCGGCCGGCTCGCGATGACAAGGTGGTGGCCGCCTGGAACGGGCTGGCCGTCTCCGCCCTGGCCGAATGCGGGCTGCTGCTCGGCCGGCCGGACTTCATCGCGGCCGGGTCCGGCGCCGCCGCGCTGCTGGCCGCGGTCCACCTGGCGGACGGCAGGCTGATCCGCACATCGCGAGACGGCGCCGCCGGGTCCGCCGGGCCTGGTCCGGCCGGGGCGGGAAGCACGGCCGGGGTGCTGGAGGATTACGCCTGCGTGGCCGAAGGATTCCTGACGCTGTCCGGGGTGACGGGACAGCCGCGCTGGCTGCGGCGGGCCGGTGAGTTGCTCGACACCGCGCTCGCCGCTTTCGGCGACGGGTCGGGCGGCTTCTACGACACCGCGGCGGACGGCGAGCCGATGATCTTCCGCCCGGCGGAGCCCGCCGACAACGCCACGCCCTCCGGTGCGTTTGCCGTCGCGGCCGCGCTGCTGCGCTACTCGGCGCTGACCGGCTCCGCCCGGCATCGTGCCGCCGCGGCGGCGGCGCTCGGTGTGCTGCCTGCCATCTCGGCCCGGTATCCGCGCGCGGCCGGCACCGGCCTGGCGGTGGCCGAGGCCTGGCTCGCCGGGCCGGCCGAGATCGCGGTCGTGGGCGCTGCCGCCGACGAGCGGACCCGGGCCTTGCTCGTGACCGCGCTGCACGCGGCCACGCCGGGCGCGGTGCTCGCGCTCGGCGACGGCACGGGCGACGGCACAGAAGCGCCGGTGCCGCTGCTCACCGGGCGCGGGCTGGTCGACGGGGCGCCCGCCGCGTACGTCTGCCGCCAGTTCACCTGCCTGGCTCCGGTGACCACACCGCAGCAGCTCAGGGAGGCACTCGCGGGTCCCTCGTAACGGATAGCGGGCAGATCAGGTACAGACCGGCTGGGGCCGGGGGACGTAAGGTAGAGGGGATGCGCTCGCTCACGGACATAGGTCGCCGGATCATCGGCGGGGGACCCGGACAGACCTCGGACCTCCGGCGCGTGCTTGTCGTGGTCGCGAGCGTGCTTGTGGTGATCGGGGCCACGGTGGCGGGGCTGCTCACCTCGGCGGGCGGGAAACCGGTCGCCCGGCCCCGGCCGGCGGCCGCCATCCCCGGGTCGGCCCAGAGCACCAGGTCGGTGGTGCCGCTGCTCGGCGCCAACACCGAGGGTCGCGGGACGCCGATGGCGGTGCCGGTGGCCACCGCGTCGGCCGCCGCGAGCACCACGGCGGTCCGGTCGGTGCCTGTCGCCCCCCTGCACGGACTGCGGCAGGCGGATCTGCTGGTCGTCGCGCCGTTCTCGCTTTCCGGGCAGGTCCTGGCCGCGGTGGCGCGGCAGCCCGCGGTGACCAGCGCCGATCCGGTCGAGGCGGCCAAGGTCCAGATCAACGGGACGTACACGGCCGTGCTCGGCGTCGACCCGTCCACCTTCCGCGGTTACGCCGCCCAGGCCATGGCCGCCTCCGACTCGCTGTGGCGCGGGGTGGCCAACGGCGGCGTCGCCGTGTCCTTCACCATGGGCACCCTGGACAAGCTCATCCTGGGCGGCCAGGTGACCGCGCTGGGGCGCACGCAGCAGCGGCTGCCCGTGGTGGCGTTTGGCACGGTGGGCATCGGCGGGGTCGACGCCGTGGTGTCGGACACCACGGCGAAGTCGCTGGGCATGCCCGCCGCTAACGCGATCGTCATCAGCGCGCCGTCGGCGCACCTGACCTCGCTGGCGCAGCTGATCAAGAAGGTGCTGCCGTCCGGCGCGGCGGTTGAGCCGCTGGTGACCCAGGTGACGAAGCAAACCTCGGCCGGAATAGTCCCGTCGTCGTCAGCCGGGATAGCGTCATCGGCCGCCGCGGCAGGCGGTCCGGCCATGACCACGGCGGAGTTGACGGCCGCGTTGCGGGCGGCGGAGAGCCGGCGAGGCTTCCCCTATGTGTGGGGCGCCGCCGGACCGACGTCGTTCGACTGCTCGGGCCTGGTCCAGTGGTCCTTCGCCCAGGCGGGCGTGCGGATGCCCCGGGTGGCCGCCGACCAGGCCAGAACCGGGCCCGCCGTCTCCGTCAGCCAGCTCGAGCCCGGCGACCTGCTCTTTTACCACACCGACCCGACCGACCCCGGCTACATTTCGCACGTCGCCATCTACCTGGGCAACGGGTGGATGATCCAGGCGCCCCAGCCCGGCATGGACGTGCAGGTGGTCCCGGCCAGCTTCGGCTCGCAGTACGCGGGCGCCGTCCAGGTCGACCCGCGGATCGCCGCCCAGGTCGCCGCCGGGCTGGCCTGACCCCTCGACTTCGCTCGTAGCGGACGTCAAAGGTTTGACGTCCCCTCGCTGGACTGTAATCATAATTACATGAGTACAGAGAAATCAGACCAAGGCCCAGCGGATGACGCGGGCGAGACGAGCACAGGCGAACCAGGGACCCCGGGCGGCTCAGGGGCGCCCAACCGGGCCGACGAAATACGCGCCTGGTTCACCGGACGGCTGCCTGGTGACTGGTTCACCGCCGCGGCCGAGATTCAGGTGGACCGCGAGGAGATCACCGTCGTCGGGGCGCTGGCTGCCGCCGAGGTGACCGGCGCGTCTGACGTCGAGCGGGCGGCCGCCGCGGAGGGCCGGATCCGCCGGTACCGCGAAGAGACCAGGGCCCGCCGCATCGAGATCGCCCGGGAGGCCGAGCACAAGTTCCGGCGCAAGGTCTCCTGGGGCGTCACCTGCGCGGGCGTGGAAGAGATGTTCACCACGTTGTCGGTTCCGGTCATGACCAGGCTGCGCCAGCCCGAGCGCCAGGTGCTCGACACGCTGGTCAAGGCGGGCGTGGCCCGCAGCCGCAGTGATGCGCTGGCGTGGTGCGTGCGGCTGACCGGCGAGAACGCGGATGCCTGGCTGTCGCGGCTGCGTGCGGCCCTGCGGCACGTCGAGGACGTGCGGGATCAGGGACCCGGCAGCGCCTGATCTCACCGGAAACGGCAGCCACCCAGGTCCCAAGTAGATAACAATTCTATGCTCGTCCGGCCGCGGCCCGAAGCCGCGCCGGGGCCATCGCGGCAGGCTCCGGCGACCAGGTTCGGGCCTGGCCGGTGCGGTCGCGATCCCCGGGGTGCCGGTACCTGGCCGATCCGGTCGGCCCGCTGATCTGCGCGCGGGCTGTCCCGGAACCTCCATCACCGACCGAAGCGTTCCATTCGTTGGATACGTTTGCTAGGTCATCACGGTGATGAGGAAGGCCGCAGCATGGGACTTCGTGACCTCGCTTACCGGCTGTACGAGCGCCGGCTCGAGGCTTCCCTGTCCCCGGACGCCATCCCGCGCCACGTCGGGGTGATGTGCGACGGGAACAGGCGGTGGGCCAAGTCTGCCGGGTTCCCCGATGTCAGCAGCGGGCACCGCAAGGGTGCGGACAAGATATTCGAGCTGCTCGACTGGTGTCGTGAGACCGGAGTCGAGGTCGTCACCTTGTGGCTGCTCTCGACGGACAACCTGTCCCGGCCGGCCACCGAGCTTGTGCCGCTGCTGAAGATCATCGAGGGTACCGTGCAGGGCCTGGTCGCCGAGCGCTGGCACGTGAACCCGGTGGGCGCTCTCGACCTGCTCCCCGGTGACACGGTCCGGGTCCTCAAGGACGCCGCCGACGCGACCGCTCACCTGCCCGGCCTGCTCGTCAACGTCGCGGTCGGCTACGGCGGGCGGCGCGAGATCGCCGACGCGGTGCGTTCCCTGCTGCAGGACCACGCCACCAGGGGCACCACGATCGAGGAACTGGCCGGGGTGCTCGACGTCGAGCACATCGCCGAGCATCTCTACACGGCGGGCCAGCCGGATCCCGACCTCGTCATCCGCACCTCAGGCGAGCAGCGGCTAGGCGGCTTCCTGCTCTGGCAGAGCACTCATTCGGAGTTCTACTTCTGCGACGCCTACTGGCCCGCCTTCCGCAAGGTCGACTTCTTGCGAGCCCTGCGGTCCTACGCGGCCCGTAACCGGAGGTTCGGTTCGTAACCGGACAGCGGGCCCCCAGCTGAGGGGACATCGCAGGCTTTCTGGCGTTACCGCAGGTTAAGGACACGATTGCCAGTTAGTAACCTGGCGGTGCTTTTGCCGTAACACGATCACGGGTACCTTCGGTAATGGTGGACGGCGCGGCGCCGTTCCCGGGAGGGCCCTCGAATCTCCGAGCTTCGCGCTTTGCGTGCAGGCGAGATGACAGAAGGGCCGGCTCGGTCCTTTGAGGGCCAGGCCCGGCCCATCCGACACGTCTGTGTCCTGTCTCGGCGCCGGGTTTGCCCCGGCGCCCAGGGGAGTCTGCGTGGTCAATTCTCAAGGTCGCCGTACGTATGTACTCGACACCAGCGTCCTGCTCGCCGATCCGGCCGCCATCGCTCGCTTTGACGAGCACAAGGTGGTCCTGCCGGTCGTGGTCATCACCGAGCTCGAGGCTAAACGGCATCATCCGGAACTGGGCTACTTTGCCCGCCAGGCCCTGCGTCACCTCGATGACATGCGCATCGAGCACGGCAGGCTGGACGCGGAACTGCCGGTCGGGACACTCGGCGGCACGGTCAGAGTCGAACTCAACCATTCCGACCCGCAGGTGCTGCCGGCCGGATTCCGGATGGGAGACAACGACACGCGGATCCTTTCCGTGGCGTGCAGCCTGGCGGCCGAGGGCGAAGATGTCGTCCTGGTCAGCAAGGACCTGCCGCTGCGGGTCAAGGCGGCCGCGGTCGGGCTGGCCGCGCAGGAGTACCGCGCCGAGCTGCCGGTGGACTCAGGCTGGACCGGGATGACCGAGCTCGACGTCAGCAGCAGCGAGATCGAGCAGCTCTACGAGACAGGCACCCTGGACTGTGCCGCGGCCCGTGACGTTCCCTGTCACACCGGTCTCGTCCTCACCTCATCCCACGGCAGCGCGCTCGGCCGGGTCAAGCCGGACAAGTCCGTGCAGCTGGTGCGGGGCGACCGGGAGGCTTTCGGGCTGCGGGGCCGCAGTGCGGAACAGCGCGTGGCGCTCGACCTCCTGCTCGACCCGGAGATCGGCATCGTGTCGCTCGGCGGCCGGGCCGGCACGGGCAAGTCGGCGCTGGCCCTGTGCGCCGGCCTGGAGGCCGTGATGGAGCGGCGGCAGCACAGGAAGGTCATCGTGTTCCGGCCGCTGTACGCGGTGGGCGGCCAGGAGCTTGGTTACCTGCCCGGCTCAGAAGCCGACAAGATGGGCCCGTGGGCCCAGGCCGTCTACGACACCTTGTCCGCGGTCACCACCCAGGATGTCATCGAGGAAGTCCTGGCCAGGGACATGTTCGAGGTGCTTCCGCTGACCCATATCCGGGGCCGGTCGCTGCACGACGCGTTCGTCATCGTGGACGAGGCGCAGTCGCTGGAACGCGGCGTCCTGCTCACCGTGCTGTCCAGGATCGGCTCAGGATCGCGGGTCGTGCTCACCCACGACATCGCGCAGCGCGACAACCTGCGGGTCGGCAGGCACGACGGGGTGATCGCGGTGATCGAGAAGCTCAAGGGTCACCCGCTGTTCGCGCACGTCACGCTGGTCCGGTCCGAACGCTCCCAGATTGCCGCCCTGGTCACCGAGATGCTGGAGGATTCCGGCCTGTAGGACGGCGCTGGCTGCGGTACGGTGGCCAGCGTTATGGAATATCCACCCGTATCCGCCGTGATGCCGGTCAGGAACGAGGAACGGTACCTCGCAGAGTCGGTGCGGCACGTGCTCGGCCAGGATTACCCGGGTCTGTTCGAGCTCGTGCTCGCGGTCGGGCCTTCGGCCGACCGGACCGAGCAGCTAGCGCACGAGCTGGCCGCCGCCGACCCGCGGGTTACCGTCGTCGCCAACCCGACAGGGAAGATCCCGGCGGCTCTCAACATCGCCGTCCGCGCCGCGCGTCACGGAGTGATCGCCCGGATAGACGGGCACGCGCTCCTCCCGGCCGGGTATCTGACCACCGCGGTCGCGACCCTGACCGAGAGCGGCGCGGCCGACGTCGGCGGGCTGATGGCGGCCCAGGGTGAGACCCGGTTCCAGCAGGCCGTGGCCTGGGGGATGACGTCCAAGGCCGGGGTGGGCTCGGCCGCGTTCCACACCGGCGGCGGCGCGGGGCCCGCGGACAGCGTCTACCTCGGCGTCTACCGCCGGGAGGCGATCGAGCAGGCGGGCGGCTGGGACGAGGAGATGCTCCGGGCGGAAGACTGGGAGCTGAACCATCGCATCCGGATCCGCGGCGGCGTGATCTGGTTCACGCCAGAACTGCGCGTCACCTACCGGCCGCGGGCGAGCATCCGCACCCTCGGCTCGCAGTACTTCCACTACGGCCGCTGGCGCCGGGTGATCGTCCGTGAGCATCCGGAAACGGCCAATTTCCGCTACCTCGCGCCGCCGGCCGCGGCCGCCCTGGTGACGGCGGGGCTAGCGGCCGGCCTGGCCGGCCTGGCCGGGATGGCGGCAGGCGCACCGCCGGCGGTCCGCTGGCTGGCCGCGGGGTTCGTGATCCCGGTCACGTACCTGGCCGGGATCACCGCCGCCGGAACCGGGCTCGCCCGCGGGGTACCCGCCGCGGTTCGCCTCCGGGTACCCGTCGTGCTCGCGGTCATGCACATGTGCTGGGGGAGCGGGTTCCTCACCAGCCCGCCGAAGCTGCACCGCGGCGGCCGCGGGAAAACCGACGCCCGTGTCGGGCAACCGGGCACGACCGGGGAACGGACCGCCACCGCGGGGAGAGAATAAAGCATGGATTTCGATCTCCCGAGCCTGCTCGCGGCGCATCGCGGCGACGGATATGAGCTTTACGGCAAGTACATCAACCCCCAGCAGCCGAAGGTGCTGCACACGATCGGCTTCGACAAGGTCTACGAGCGGGCCGAAGGCGCGTACCTGTACGACCCGGAGGGCAACAAGTACGCCGACTTCCTGGCCGGTTTCGGCGTGTTCGCGGCCGGGCGCAATCACCCGGTGATCCGCCAGGCACTGCACGATGCGCTCGATGCTCAGCTGGCCGATTGGACCCAGTTCGACTGCGGCCCGCTGCCCGGGCTGCTCGCGGAGCGGCTGCTGGCCAAGGCGCCCGGCCTGGACCGGGTGTTCTTCTGCAACAGCGGCACGGAAGCGGTGGAGTCGGCGCTGAAGTTCGCCAGGTACGCCACCGGGCGCAGCCGCGTCCTCTACTGCGATCACGCGTTCCACGGCCTCACCACGGGATCGCTTTCCGTGAACGGCTCGGCCGAGTTCCGCCGCGGGTTCGCCCCGCTGCTGCCCGATACCTCCGTCCCGCTCGGTGACCTAGAGGCCTTGGCGGCGGAACTGCGCAAGGGCGACGTCGCCGCGCTGATCATCGAGCCGGTCCAGGGCAAGGGCGTGCACATGCCGCCGGACGGGTTCCTCACCGCGGCCGCCGCCTTGCTGCGCGAGCACGGGGCGCTGCTCATCTGCGACGAAGTGCAGAGCGGGCTCGGCCGCACCGGCAAGTTCTTCGCCTATCAGCACGAGCAGGTCGTGCCGGACATCGTGACCGTGGCCAAGGCGTTGAGCGGCGGGTTCGTGCCCGTCGGCGCGATGCTGGCGAAGGGGTGGATCTTCGACAAGGTCTACTCCTCCATGGACCGGGTCATGGTGCACAGCACCACGTTCAAGGGCGGCGTGCTGGCCATGGCGGCGGGCCTGGCCTCGCTGGCGGTGCTCGACTCCGAGGGCCTGGTGGAGAACGCGGCCCGGACCGGGGAGGCCCTCCGCGCCGCGCTGGCGTCGATGGCCGAGCGGTATGACGTGCTGGCCGACGTGCGCGGCCGCGGGCTGATGATCGGGCTGGAGTTCGGCAAGCCATCCTCGCTGCGCGCCCGGACCAACTGGAACATGCTGCAGAAGGCCAGGGTCGGCCTGTTTGCCCAGATGGTGGTGGTGGCGCTGTTCCAGCGGCACCGCATTCTCACCCAGGTGTCTGGCGATCACATGGAGGTGATCAAGCTCATCCCGCCGCTGATGATCGGTGACACCGAGGTCAAGCTGTTCACGGAGTCGTTCGGCGAGGTGCTCGAGGACGCCAGCCGGGGCAGCGGGCTGATGTGGGAATTCGGCCGCACCCTGGTGAAGCAGGCCGTCCGCGCCTAACGCCCGGCCAGCAGGGCCTCGGCCACGGCCAGATCCTGCGGGTAGGTGATCTTGATATTCCGCTCGCTGCCCGGGACGACATGGACGTCGACATCCGGCAGGTAGCGGAGTACGACCCCGCAGTCGTCGGTGGGACCGAAGTCGGGGTCGGCGGCGGCCAGCTCATGAGCCCGGGCGATCACGCGCAGCCGGAAACACTGCGGGGTCTGGCACCGGAACAGCGTCTCTCGCCGCGGCACCGATCTCATCACTCCGTTATCGGTGATCACAATGGTGTCGGACGTCGGTACCGCGACCCCGGCCGCCTCATGCACCTGCAGCGACGCGACGCAGTCCGCGATGATCCGCTGATCCACCAGCGGCCGCGCCGCGTCATGCAGCAGCACCCCGCAGTCATCGCCGGCCTGGTCCCGGGAACCGTCCTGGCCAGGGCGGGCGATGGCGGCCAGGGCCACCCGGGTCGAGTCCGGCCGGGTCGCGCCGCCTTCGATGACGTCCGTGACCTTGCCGTAGCCGCCGGCGGCGAGCATGGCCCTGACGTGTTCCGTGTAGCCGCGGGCCATCACGACGAGGACCTCGTCAACGCCCGGTGCCTGGTCGAAGGCGGCCACGCACCGCTCCACCAGCGTCTGGCCGCCCAGGGTCAGCAGCTGCTTCGGCATCCCCGCACCGAGCCGCTGCCCCACGCCGCCGCCGAGCACCACCGCGACCATCCGCATGGGCCGGACTCTACCGCCCGTCGTTTCGCTGCTGGCTGGATGGGTATCTGGCTGGACAGCCCAGCCATACGGCGGGCCATGTCCGCTACCCGGGCGTGTTCTTCCCGGTCGCGATATAACCGCCGGCTAGATTTTGTAACACTTAGTCACGAGCGCGGCGGCTTATGTCGCTGGGAGGGCAGGCATGACGGTTGCGCTGGTCCTCGCGGGCGAGGCAAACGCGGGGTTGCGCGGCCTGCTGGCGGCGCTCGGCGTGCGCCGGGTGGACGCAGCGGACCGGACCGGACCCGGCCTGCTGACCGTCGCGGCCGCGGCGCGAGCCGCCGGGGAGCGCGTGCTGATCTGCGGCGGTGAAGACGCCGTCGCCGAGGAGATCCTGGCCGTGCTGCTCGCCGCGGGTGGCACCGCGGCTTTCTCCGCGGTGAACGCGGGCACCTCCAGGCCGGTGCGCGGCCAGCGGGATCCCGAGGCCGGCCCGAGCGCAGGCGCGCTGGTGGTGGACACGCCCGACCTGGACGCGCTGGCCTCGGCCGCCGAGTCGCTCGCGGCGACCTACGCCGGGCCGGCCGCGGTGAGCGCGCTGATCAGCGAGCTGAACCGGTGCGGAGTCACCGTGCGGGTGCTCGACGCCGGGCCGAACAGTGAGGGTGTCGTGACCCAGTTCGTCGTCGATCCCGCCGCGCGCGACGTGGCCAGGTGGGCGGCCGGGCGCGAACTGCGGCCTGCCGCCCTGTACGGCATCTCCCTCGGTCTGGGGCTTCTCGCCGCCGTGTGGTTCTCCGAGCTGGCGGTGCGGGCGAAGCTGCTGGCCATCGTGTTGCTGGCCGGCTCGTTCCTGGCCGGCCGGGCCGGCTCCCTGCTGGCCGCCACCAGCCAGGAAGGACGGGTCAGGCCCGCCGTCGACTGGCTCGGCGCGGCGTCCTGGCTGCTGACCGAGTTCGCCCTGTACGCCGCCCTGACGGTCAGTTCCGCCGGGGCGAGCCGCCCCCCCGGGTCGGTTGCCGCCGGGCTGGACGGGACCTTCGGTCACGTGCTGCGCGGCACCTTCGTCGCCAGCTGGGGCGGTACCGGCCAGGCCGGGGTCTGGCGGCTGGCCATCGCCGCCATGGCCGTGCTGGCCGTGCGCCGGATGGCCGAGCTTGGCTTCGAGTACACGGCCAGGACGTCCGGGCACCTGTTCCCCCGGTCGGTGGAGCGCACCATCGAGCAGGCCGCGACGCTGCCGGCCGGCGAGCGCCTGGTGGTGATCGCGGTCGTCACCGTCCTTTTCGGCCCGCGCGCCACGCTGCTGCTGCTGCTTGGCTGGGGTGTGCTGGCGGCGGGATACGTTCTGGCCGGGCAGCTGGCCCGGTCGGCAGGCGGCGGCCCGGCGGCAGGCGGCGGCCCGGCGGCAGGCGGCGGGCTAGCGGCTTACCGGGGTGACGGCGTGCTGTCGGTGTTCCTCGGCCGCCTGGTCCAGGGCCGGCTGCCGCCGCTGCCGCCGGTGCTCGTGGGCCTGTTCGTGACGGTCGTCCTGACCGCGCTCGGGCTGGCGAACCTGCCGGGCATCTTGGTGCTCACCCCGGTGGAAGCGATGCTGCTCGCGGCGCTCGGCGCCTACCACCCGCACGATGGGCGACTGGACTGGCTGGTGCCAGCGTTGCTGGTCACGGGCGAATGCGTGTTCCTCGCCGCCCTCGGGCTTTCGCACCGGGTGCCGGCCGCGCTGGTCTTCGCGGTGCTGGCCGCCGTGATCATGCGCCAGCTTGACCTGGCCTACCGGGCCAGGTTCGGGCACGGCATCGGGGCCGACCGGTTCGGCCTCGGCTGGGACGGGCGGATGCTGGTGGCCGGAGCGGGCGCCATGCTCGGCGTCACGCCGTTGGTGTATGCCGTGCTTACCGGTTATCTTTGGATGCTTTTCTGCTGGGATTTCCTCAGCGGATGGCTGCTTCCCACGGTTGGAGACCACGGTTGATAGGGATCGTCCTCGCGGCGGGCGCGGGTCGCCGGCTGCGGCCTGACACCGACGCGCTGCCCAAGGCCCTGCTGCCGGTCGACGGCCAGGTCACCATCTTGGACATCGCCCTGCGCAACCTGGCCGCGGTAGGCCTGCGCGACATCGTGATCGTGGTCGGCTACGCGGCGGGCGCGATCCGGGACCGGGCGGCCCGGCTGGAAGCCGACCACGGGGTCCGGCTCACGCTGGTGGACAACGACCGGGCCGAGGAATGGAACAACGCCTACTCACTCTGGCTCGCTCGTGAGCATTTCGCGGCGGGCGCGCTGCTGGTCAACGGCGACACCGTGCATCCGGTCTCGGTGGAGAAGGCCCTGCTCTCGGCAGCTGAGCTCTCGGCAGCCGGCCTCATCCTGGCCGTCGACGACGTCAAACGTCTCGCCGAGGAGGAGATGAAGGTCGTCATCGGCGCGGACGGCATGATCACCCGGATCACCAAGCTGATGGACCCGGCGCTGGCCTACGGTGAGTACATCGGCGCGACGCTCATCACGGCCGGGGCCGCGGCACCGCTCGCGGCGGCGCTCGAGGCCACCTGGCGCCGGGATCCCTCGCTGTACTACGAGGACGGCTTCCAGGAACTCACCGACACCGGCGGTGCGATCGCCATCGCCCCCATCGGTGAGGTCGACTGGGTCGAGGTCGACAACCACGACGACCTGCGCCGGGCCCGCGAGATCGCCGCCCGCTGCTGACCGGCCCGCGCTGGGGCAGCCACGATTTCCGCCGGGCGGCTGGCTCTGCGCCTTGCCGCCGCCCGTGACCCGGTAGTCTCCCGGATAGCCGTCGTTAGCCGCGACGTGACGCATGCTCGCCGTCAACCCCGCCGGAAGGAGTCCCGTGCCGATGCTGGCCCGCATCCTCACCGCGCCGCTCATCGTGGACATCAGGCGCGGCGCGATCGCGGACCTCGGTGCGCTGCTGGCCGACCGGAGGATCGCCACAGAAGGCCGGGTCGCGGTCGCGGTCGGGCCGGGTCAGGGCGACGGCGTGGTGGCCGAGCTCGACATGGCCACCGCCGAGGTCTTCCGCGTCGAGGACGGCAGCGTGGACGCGGCGATCGCGCTGGGCAAGCAACTGCGCGCCGACGCCTTCGAGGCGGTGGCGGGCATCGGCGGCGGCAAGACCCTCGACGTGACCAAGTTCGCCGCGCACATGGCCGGGATCCCGATGGTCGCGGTGGCGACCAACCTCGCCCATGACGGGCTGGCCTCGCCGGTCAGCTCGCTCGAGCACGAGTCGGGGAAGGGTTCCTACGGGGTTGTCCCGCCGGTCGCCGTGGTGGTCGACCTGGACCGGGTCCGGGCCGGTCCGCCCCGGATGCTCCGGGCCGGGATCGGCGACGTGGTGAACAACCTGTCCGCGATCGCGGACTGGGAGCTGGCCGCGGCGGACCGCGGTGAGCCCGTCGACGGGCTGGCCGTCACGCTGGCCAGGACCGCGGCGCAGGCGGTGCTGCACCAGCCGGGCACGGTGGCCGACGACGAGTTCCTCACCGTGCTGGCCGAGTCCCTGGTGCTGTCCGGGATCGCCATGACCGTGGCGGGCTCCAGCCGCCCGTGCAGCGGCGCCGACCACGAGATCCTGCACGCGATCGACCAGTTGTACCCGGGCGCGGGCACGCACGGGGAGCTGGCCGGCCTGGGCGCGCTTTTCTGCACCTACCTGCGCGGCGACATGCACCTGTTCGGCCTCATGTCCGCCTGCCTGGCCCGGCACGAGCTGCCGCGCACTCCGGCCGACCTCGGGCTCGGCGCCGACGAGTTCACCCGGGCGGTGCTGCACGCGCCCGCGACCAGGCCGGGCCGGTACACCATCCTGGAGTGCCTTGAGCTCGACGAGCCCGCGATCGCGCGGCAGGTGGCGGTCTTCACCGCGGCCGTCACGGACGGAGGGTGATGTCCGGACCCACGCTGGCTGAGGTACGCGCCATCGGGCAGCCGCCGCAGGTGCTGGCCAGGCTTAACGACGAGCACTGGGCGGGCCGGCTGTACATGCGGCGGGTCTCGCCGTACGCCACCGTCGTGTTCGCCCGGCTCGGCTGGTCGCCGAACGCGGTCACGGTGGCGTTCATCGTCTCCGGGGTGCTGGCCGGGGTGCTGACCGCGGTACCCGGGCTCGCCGCCGCCGTGGGCGTGGCCGTGCTCATCCAGCTCTACCTGCTGTTCGACTGCTCGGACGGGGAGCTCGCCCGGTTCACCGGGCGCACCTCGGCGACCGGGGTGTACCTGGACCGGATGGGGCATTACATCGCCGAGGCCGTACTGCTGGCCGGCCTGGGCGTCCGGGCGCAGGGGCACGGCGCGCTGGCCGGCGGCTACGTGAGCATCGGGCTGGCGGCCGCGGTCTGCGCAACCCTGATCAAGGCGGAGACCGACAGCGTCACGGTGGCCCGGGCGTCGTCCGGGCTGACCGGTGCGCACGACGACCAGGCGCTCGCGCCCAGGTCGCAGGGGCTGGCCGTGGCCAGGCGACTGGCCGCGGCGCTGCGGCTGCACCGGATCGTCCAGGCGGTGGAGCTGTCGTTCCTCATCGTGGTGGCGGCGATCGCGGACGCCGCGACCGGCGGCCTGACCGCAACCCGGATCCTGGACGTGGCGGCCCTGGCCGTGGGCGCCCTGATGGCGGTCGTGCACTTGGTGGCCATCGTGGCGTCGCGGCGATTGCGGTGAAAAAAGAGATGGAAGAGACGGGCATGGTCAGTGAGACAGAGATGACGGATGAGCCAGCCGGCCTGCCCGCCCGTCCGGCGCTCGCCCTGTCCTGCGTCATCTTGACCATGGGCGACCGCCCGGCCGAGGTCAGCCGGGCCATCGACAGCGTGCGGACCCAGCGCGGCGCCCAGCTGGAACTGGTCGTGGTGGGCAACGGTGCCGAGGTGACCGGGCTGCCGGCCGGGGTGCGCACCGTGCTGCTGCCGGAGAACGTCGGCGTCGCGGCCGGGCGTAACGCCGGAGTGCAGGCGTGCGGCGGTGACGTGGTGCTGTTCCTCGACGACGACGGCTGGTACCCGGACGAGGGCCTGGCGTCCCACGTCGCGGCCAGGTTCGCCGCCGATCCGGCCCTTGCGGTGCTGTCCATGCAGGTCGTCGACCCCGAGGGCGGCCCTGGGGCGCGGTGGCACGTGCCGCGGCTGCGGGCCGGGGACCCGGAACGTTCCTCGGTGGTGACCACGTTCCTTGGTGGCGCGTCCGCGATCAGGCGTTCGGCCTACCTGGAGGCCGGCGGGTACCCGGATGAGTTCTTCTACGGGCACGAGGAAACCGACCTGGCCTGGCGGCTGCTTGACCGCGGCTACCGGCTCGAGTACGACGCCGCCGCCCGGATGTACCACCACACCCTGCCGAACGCCAGATACGACACGTTCCGCCGCCGGGACGGCCGGAACCGGGTCCTGCTGGCCCGGCGTAATTTGCCCTGGCCGCTGGCCGCCGTCTACCTGGCCGACTGGATGGCGCTCACGGTGGCCAGGGAACGCGGCAGGCCAGCCAGCCTGCGCCCGTGGTTCACCGGTTTCGCCGAGGGCTGGCGCACCGATCCGGGCCGGCGCCGTCCCATCTCGCTCGGGACCGCCTGGCGGATGACCAAGGCGGGCCGCCCCCCGGTGATCTGAGCCGCCGGGGCCTCGTCTCCGGCCGGGACCCTCATCCCCCGCGGGGATGAGGATCTGCCGGCCGCCAGGCTGATCATGCCGGTCCGCCGCGCGGGGGACGACCGCGCGGCGGTGCGGGACGTAGGATCGTCAGGTGCAGAGTCGCGACACTCGCGTACTCGCGCCTGCCACGGGGGGCGGCGGTAGCGGGGCGAGCAGCGTTTCCGCCGGCTGGCAGTCCGTGGTCACCATGCCGCGGGCCTGGCTGACCGGCGGGCTGATCGCGTGCGCCCTGTTCGCCGGCGGGGTTTCGCTGTTCAGCACCGATTCGCTGCACCGGCTGTGGGGCCTGTCCGCCGCCTGCGCCTACGCGCTGGCCGGGCTGATCGTGCTGGCCACCAGGTCGCGCGGGACCCGCGGGGTCGACGTCGCGCTCGGCGTCATCACCTGCGGGGCCATCTTGTTCCCGCTGCTGTGGATGGTCGCCCACGGCCACGGCGAACCGGAGGTCGGCGTGGTCGCCACGTCGGCTAAAACGCTGATCAAGCAGGGGACCCCGTACCGCAGTTCGCAGGTGCTTGCCGCCACCACCGATCCGAACCAGTACAACCCTTACCTGCCGCTGATGGCCGCGTTCGGCGTGCCGCAGGCGCTGCTCGGGCATAGCCTGCTGACCGATCCGCGGGTGTGGTTCGGCGTGGTGTTCCTGGTCGTGTTCGCGTTCGCGCTGCGTATCGCCGGGGCTAGGGACGGTATCCGGTGGGCGCTGCTGATGACGGCGTCGCCGATCATCGCGTTCGAGCTTTGCGTGGGCGGCACCGACGTGCCCATGGTGGCGTTCCTGTGCCTCGGCTTCGCCCTGCTCTGGCGGCGGCCGGGGGTCGGAGAGTTCAGTCCGGTCGCGGCCGGCCTGGCCCTTGGTATCGCCTCGTCGATGAAGGCCACCGCGTGGCCCGCGCTGGTGGTGGTGTTCGCGATGCTCCATGTGCGGGACGGCCCGCGGGTGGCGTGGCGGTTCACGGCGGTGGCGCTCGCGGTGGTCGCGGTCATCGTGGGCCCGTTCGCGGTCCTGCGGCCGGGCGCGCTGGTGAAGAACACCATCTTGTTCCCGCTCGGCCTGGCCAGCGTCAAGTCGCAGGCGGCCAGCCCGCTGCTTGGTCACGTGCTGGCGCAGACCGGCGTGGTCGGTCATACCGCGGTGATCATCCTGCTGATCGGTTCTGGGCTGGCCGTCGCCGTGTCGCTGGTGGTCCGCCCGCCCCGCGACGTCCCGGCTGCCACCATCCGGCTGGTGATCGGGCTCTCGGCCATGTTCGTGCTCGCGCCGTCGACCCGGTTCGGCTACTTCATCTACCCGGCCGCGCTGATGCTCTGGCTGTTCGTGGCCAGAGCCGGACGCCGGGACACCGGCCAGGGCGAGCCCGAAGGGCCAGTGCCCGGGTCGCCACCTCCGGTGCCGGCCGGGGCCGGCTAGCCCCCTCCGGCGCCGGCCGGGGCCGGCTAGCCCCCTCCGGCGCCACTACGAAACGGCGGCGGGGCTGGCGCACCTCCTCGCGGGGGCACGGGGCCTGCCGCAGAGCTGTCCGGCGGCCCGCCGCCGCTAGCCACGTTCACGCACGCCCCGCCCGCCTCACCAAAACCTCCCGCCCCGGCCCCGGTCTGCCCCGCCGGCGATTGTGGATCGTTACCGTCGAAATAAGGAGCTAACTATCCACAATCCCTGGCCTGCGGCCCCCGCATGCCCCCGGCCCTGGTCCGAGCGGCCCGGCATGTACGCGGGAGGACAGCCATAGCTACACTTTTGACCCAAGACACCCAGGAGTCACGCGACACCCTGTTATTTGCTACCGAATCCTCCATGGGCAGTCAGGGCGCCGGCGGTCAGCCATGCCCATAACGACCCGCGCGAGTGGGCCACCAAAGCGGGTTATAAGCCCGCAAAGGGGATTAAGTGGGCGTGCTGGCCTGGAGCGTGGGCACCGGGCCAGGGCCTAAAGTGGGGTCCGTGCGTCTTGGACCGCGTGCCTTCGAGGCCCCGAGGGTCATCGAGGCAGACGATGCCGCGGAGCCGGTTCCCGCCCCCCGGCCGGGCTCGGGCCGGGGAGCCGGATGGATCTTCGGCGCCATCACCGTCGTGCCCGCGCTGCTGGCCGCGGCGTGGCTGCTGCCTGGTCTCCCGCTCGTCCTCGTCAGCCGGTTCGCGGCGCTGCCGATGGTGCTGATGTCCGCCCCGCTGGCCGTCGTCCTGTGTTACTTCGCGCTGCGCCAGCTCCCCACCAGCTGGCCCAGCTTCCGCCCGGAACGCCCCGCTCCCGAAAGCCCCGCCGCCGACCGCTCCAGCCCGGAAGGCCCGGCCCCGGAAGCGCCGGAAGGCCTGTCCCCGAAGCCCCTATCCCCAGCATCTCAAGCGTCGCAGCGCCCGGAGCCCCCAGCCCCGGAGCCACCAGCCCCGGAAGGCCTGGCCCTGGGGTCCCCGGCCCCGGAGCCCTCATCCCCAGCAGCTCAAGCCGACGGCCTGGTGAGCCCAGACCGAGCCTCGCGGCGCCCGGAACTCCAGGTCGCGGAGTCCCAGGCCCCGCCGCGCCCGGTCCCCTGGTGGGCGGTGGCGGGCACGGTGGCGGTGGCGGTGGTGTTCGCGGTCTGGCAGATCGCCGAGCGGACCGAGCAGATCCTGGCGCACCACGGATCGCTGCCGATCCCGGACTCGGTCGCCGCGTTCGGCGGGTCGCACCCGGGGCTGTCGTTCGCCAGTGTCAACTACTATCCGGTCGGGGCCGGCATCGTGCCGCAGTTTATGACCGGGATGCCGGTGGTGCTGGCCGGGGTGATCTGGCTGGCCGGGGTGCCGGGCGCGCTGGTGGTCACGCCGCTGATCGGCGGGTGCGCGGTGCTTTCTTTCGGCGGCCTGGCGGGGCGCCTGGCCGGGCCGCGCTGGGCGCCCGCGGCGGCGGCCGTCCTGGCGGTGAGCCTGCCTGAGCAGTACACCAGCCGCAGCACGTTCAGCGAACCGCTGGCCCAGGTGCTGCTCTTCGGCGGCCTGTGCCTGCTGGCCGACGCCCTGGTGGTCACGCGGGCGCGGCACGGCGATGCGGCGGCCCGCGGCTGGCTGGCCCAGGACAAGGTGCTGGCCGCGCTGGGCGGCCTGGCCCTCGGGCTGTCCATCGTGGTCCGTCTCGACGGCCTGAGTGACCTTCTGCCCGCCGTCCCGTTCGCCGGGGTGCTGCTGGCGGCGAGGCGGCGGCCCGCCGTCCCGTTCGCCGTGGCCCTGGTCATCGGGGTGGGGTACGGTCTGGCCGACGGCTACCTGCTGTCCCGCCCGTACCTGAACCTGGAAGCGCCCTCGCTGCGCCCGCTGGCCCTGATCACCGCCGTGGTCGTGGTGCTGACCGCGGCGGCGGTGGCCGTGAGCGGCAGCGGCCAGGCCCGGGCCAAGCTGGCCGGCTGGCGGAAGAAGCGCGTCGTCCGGTGGCTGCCCGCGGCGGCCGCGGCCCTGACCGTGCTCATCTTCGCCGGCTTCGCCGTCCGGCCGCTGGTCCAGACGGTGGCCGGGGAAACCGACCCGACGTCGATCGCTTACGTGGCCGAGTTGCAGAAGCTGGCGGGGCTGCCCATCGACGGGCGCCAGCAGTACTACCAGGACAGCTTGTACTGGGTGATCTGGTACCTCGGCCTGCCCGCCGTGCTCCTCGGCGCGTTCGGTCTGGCGGTGCTGGCCCGGCGCGGCCTGCATGCGCTGGTGACCTGGCAGGATCCCGCTAAGGCGCTTCGGGTCTGGGCGCTGCCTGGCATGGTCGCCCTCTGGGTGGTGGTGACCGTGCTGTCCCGCCCGGCGGTGTCGCCCGACCAGCCGTGGGCGAGCAGGCGGCTGGTCCCGTTCGTGCTGCCCGGCCTGATTCTCGGGGCCATCTGGGCGTCGGTCTGGCTGAAGGACCGGGCGGCCCGGCGCGGCGGGAGCCGGGCCACGGCCGCGGTGGCGGCCTCCTGCTGCGTCGCCTCCATGATCATCCCGGCCACGCTGACCAACCTCGACATCGGCGTCAGCAAGACCGCCGGCGGTGTTGAGGTCGGCGTCCACGGCATGGCGTTCCGCCGGATCGGCGCCGGCGAGCTCGCCGCGGTGGACAAGCTGTGCGCGGCGATCGGGCCGGGCTCCTCCGTCGTCATCCTCGATCAGCTCACCGCCGACCGGTTCGCCCAGCTGGTCCGGGGCATGTGCGGCGCGCCAGCGGCGGTGCTGACCACGGTCACCCCGGCCACGGTCAGTGCGGTGGTGACCGGCGTCGAGCAAACGGGCAGGCACCCGGTCCTGCTCGCCGAGAACTCCGCCGAACTCGCGTCCTACGGCGGCACCCCCCGCGCGGTGGTCAACCTGCTGACCACCCAGGAGGCGCACAACCTGACCTCGCCGCCGACCCGCACCTGGCTCATCCATTACACGGTCTGGATGTCGGAGCCTGGCGTCACGGCGCCCGCCGGAGCGGCGACGTAACCTCGGCCCGCTGAGCGCCGTTTGGCCCGCTGCGTGCCTCTGGGCACGGGAACCCCGGACGGGGAGTATCCTCCCCGGTGGTGAGCACATTCGCATCGGGCCCAGGCCCGGAGCCTGGGGGCGACGACGGCTCGACCGGCCAGACGCTGACCGTCCGTTCCCGCCCCGGCACGTGAGGATCGCTCTGGTCGGGCCCGCTCACCCGTACAAGGGCGGCGGGGCGCGGCACACCACCGAGCTGGCGCACCGGCTGGCGGCCGCGGGCCACGACGTGGCCATCTCCTCGTGGCGGGCCCAGTACCCCCGGTGGCTCTATCCGGGCCAGCAGACCGTCGACGTCCCGGAGGGCCGGCCCTATCCGCGGACCGTCCGCAGGCTGCGCTGGTACCGGCCGGACGGCTGGCTGGCCGAGGGCCGCCGGCTGGCCCGCGCCGACCTGGTGATCTTCGCCCTGCTGACCCCGCTGCAGGTGCCCGCTTACCTGGCCATCTGGGCCGGCCTGCGGCTGCGACCCGGGCGGCGTCCGCCGCGCACCGCGGTGATCTGCCACAACGTGCTGCCACACGAGCGCCGGCCGGGCGACGTGACGCTGACCCGGATCCTGCTCGCGCGGGTGGATACGGTGATCGTGCACTCGGCCGGGCAGGCCAAGCTGGCCCGCGAGCTGGCCCCGGCCGCGCAGGTGGTGGTCGCCCCGATGCCCCCGCACCTGCCGTGCTGGTCCGGGGGGGTGAACCCGACGGCCCCCCGGAACCCCCCGCGCCCGGGGGGGCCACCCGGGCCGCCGGAGGGCGTCCGGCTGCTCTTCTTCGGTATCGTGCGGCCTTATAAGGGGCTGGATGTGCTGCTGTACGCGCTGGCGCGAGCGCCGGCGTCCCTCGCGCTGACCGTGGCGGGGGAGTTCTGGGGCGGCACAGGGGAGACGGAGAAGCTGATCGCCGAGCTCGGTCTGGCGGACCGGGTGCGGTTGTGTCCCGGCTACGTGCCGGCCGCCGGGATCCCGGCGTTGTTCGCGGCCGCGGACGTGCTCGTGCTGCCCTACCGGGAGGCGACCGCCTCGCAGAACGCCCTGCTCGCGTTTGCGCAGGGCGTGCCGGTGATCACCACCACGGCCGGGGTGCTTGGCGACCTGGTGCGCGACGGGGTGGACGGGCTGACCTGCGCGCCGGGAGATATCGATGATCTGGCCCGCGCGCTGACCGCGATCAGCGCGCCCGGCACCGCGGACCGGCTCAGGGCCGGGGTCAGGGACGTTGATCCGGAGCCGGGCTGGGCCGCGTACCTGCGGGCTCTGCCCACGCGCTGACCCGGGCGGCCGGCTCGGACGCCGGATCCGGCCTGGTCCGCCGCCGGCCGATGGCCAGCTCGTGGCAGGATTTCACCTAACAATGGCGATTCTGCCACTGGGCAGCCGGGACCACGGCGAGCAGGCTAGTACATCATGCGTAAGCCGAACGTTCCCGTGGCGCCCGCCCAGGGAAAACAGGAAGGAAAGGGGCCGGAAGCAGGCAGGACCGTTCCGGATCGGGAAAGAACGGGACTGTTGCGGCGGGGCAGCATGGTGGGCTGGGTGTCCCTGGTCATCGTGTGGCTGGTGTGGGGGAGCACCTACCTGGCCATCCGGGTCGGCGTCGAGTCGATCCCGCCGTTGCTGATGGCGGCCGCCCGGAACCTGATGGCCGGGCTGATCATGTTTCCCCTGGCAGTGTCTCCCGCTCGCCTGCGGGGCGCCCGGGCGCAGGGTGCGGTGACGTGGTCCTGGCCGGGGCGGGCGGAGTGGGCGGGTTGCGCGATTGTCGGCGTTTTGCTGCTGGTGGCCAACGGGGTGGTGGGCGTGGGCGAGAAGACGGTGCCGTCCGGGCTGGCCGCGCTGCTTGTCGCCACCGTGCCGCTGTGGCTGCTCGGCATCGAGGCGGGGCTGAACCGCACCAGGCTCGGGTTCGCGCCGGTGGCCGGGCTGGCGCTCGGGCTGGCCGGGGTGGGCCTGCTGTCGGGCCTGACCGGCCGCGGCTCGGGCTCGGCCGCGGTGTCGGGCTGGGGCGTGGCGATCATCCTGGCCGCGGCGCTGGCCTGGGCGGTTGGCACGGTCATGGCCCGCCGGGTCACGCTTCCTGACAGCCCGGCGCTGGCCACAGGGATGCAGTTGCTCAGCGGCGGGGTGGTGCTGGCGGTGCTGGCCGCGGCCACCGGCGAGTTCGGCTCGCTGCACCTGGCGCAGGTGTCGGCGAGGTCGTGGCTCGCGCTCGGCTACCTGATCGTGATGGGTTCGATCGTGGCTTTTTCCGCGTACGGCATCGCGATCAGGACGCTGCCCACCGCCACGGTCGCGACCTACGCGTACGTGAACCCGGTCATCGCGGTCCTGCTCGGCACGCTCATCTTGAACGAGCGGCTGACCCCGGTGATGTTCGGCGGCGGCGCGCTCATCGTCGGGGCGGTGGTGCTGGTGGTGCGGCGCAGCCCTCCGGCGCACTAGGCCCGGCCGGTTGACCACCGCGACGGCCAGGCGAACAATGCGAGGAATGCCCACGGGGCTCCGCCCGCGATCGCTGAGGGGACGTTATGTCGCTGGAGATCACCCGGCTGCACCTGGCCAGCTTGCAGGGCATCGACGGTGGCCGGTGGCCGGTGCACGGGTTCGTCGTCACCCATCCCGGCGGGGCGGTGCTGGTCGACACCGGGGTCGGCGGCCCGCCGGACATGCTGGACGACTGGCGCGTGGTCAACCGCTCGGTGGCCGACGCGCTCGCCGAACTGGACCTGAGCCCGGCCGACATCGGGCTGGTCATCAACACCCACCTGCACTTTGACCACTGCGGCCAGAACGCCGTGTTCAGGCACGCGCCGGTCTACGTGCAGCGGGCCGAGCTGAGCCGGGCCAAGCGCGAGTCGCCTGAGCTCTGCGAATGGTTCGACTTCATGAACGCGCGGTTCGAGCTGCTCGACGGGGACGCCGAGGTGCTGCCCGGCCTGGAGGTCATCGCCACCCCCGGGCACACGGAAGGACACCAGTGCGTGGTCGTGCACGGCGACCAGGACGGTCCCGGCGGGCCCGGCCCCTTCGACCTGCTGATCGGGGACGCGGCCTACACACCGCGGCAGTACGCAGATCCGGACCTCGGCAAGCTCCCGGCCGGGCAGGCCAGCGATGTCCCGGCCTGGCGGGAGTCGGTACGGCGGGTCCGGTCGCTGCACCCGGACCGCGTCCATTTCTGCCATCACACCGACATCGTGCACAGCTGACCTATTCCGTGTGACCATAGAAACCGGGAGCTTATGTTGCACGACCGCGCCTAGTCGCGCGCCCTGGGGAGGGGACAATGGATCTTGTCGCTTTTTATCAGGCGTTTTCTCCGGCGTGTTTCACGCTCCTGGCCTTGTGGATCGTCGTCGTCCAGCTGCGGCTTGACCAGTGGCAAAAAGACCCGGTGCGGCAACGTCGCGCTTATGGCGTTGCGCTCCATTTCGTTTTGCCCGGCATGATGGGCGTGCTTGCCCTGGTCGATCCGGCCGTCCATGCCTTCTGGCAGGTATCGTTCGCGATCGTCGCCTTGGGTGGTGCGCTGGTCATGGCGGCGGTCCGGGGGTTTCCCGTCCCGGCCGGACCCCGCTCGGGGTTTCGCCGCCTGCCCGCCGCCGACCGGCTGGGCGTGGCCGCCTACGCGACGGCGATCGTGCTTTACGTCACTATCGGGGTGCTCGCCTTGTTCGGCGGGGCCGACGTGCTCCGGACCGAGGCGGTCCTGCTGACCACCCTGGTCTTCCTCGGCTTCAACGTCGCGTGGCTGCTGCTTTTCGCCGGCGGGTCGCAGGCGCCGGCCGCCCCTTCTGGCACGGCCGCCCCTTCTGGCACGATGGGATAATCCTGACACGAAGGGGCGTCACACCGTCATGCGCGTCATCGCCGAAGCCGGGACTTACACGCCGCCTGACGGGCCGGACCCCAATCACTGGGTCGTGCACCTGAACAGCGACGACCTGAGCCTGGGCACGTACTGCATTCCGGCCGGCGGGCTCGATGACCAGACCCCGCACACCGAAGACGAGATCTACGTGGTGCAGGCGGGCCGCGCCACGCTGGTCACGCCCTCGGGTGCGGCGCGGGTCGGGCCGGGCAGCGTGGTGTTCGTCCCGGCCGGGGAGCCGCACTCGTTCACCGAGGTCGGCGCGGACCTGACCCTGATCGTGGTCTTCGCGCCGCCGTACGGGTCCCGCGCCCCCGGCTGAGCTACACCGGATGCGCGGCGCTGGCCGCTTCCTCGATGCCGCGCCTGGCCAGGAGGTCGGCGTGCTCGTTGCCCGGGTCGCCCGCGTGACCTTTCACCCAGGTCCAGGTGACCTCGTGGCGGCGCATCGCCTCGGTCAGCCTGCGCCACAGGTCCGCGTTCTTGACCGGTTTTTTGGCCGAGGTCATCCAGCCGTTGCGTTCCCAGCCCTTGATCCATTTGGTGATGCCGTCCAGCAGGTACTTGCTGTCCGTGTGCAGGTTCACGACCGCGGGCCGCTGCAGTGTCTCGAAGGCCTGGATGGCGGCCATCAGCTCCATCCGGTTGTTGGTGGTCTGCGGGTCGCCGCCGTACAGCTCCTTCTCCGTGTCCTGCCAGCGGAGCACCACCCCCCAGCCGCCGGGTCCTGGGTTCCCGCTGCACGCGCCGTCTGTGTAGATCACGACCTCGGTCATGGCGGAAGGCTACGCCCTGACCGGACCCGGGGCGCCGCCACCCGTGCGTTCACCGCCCGATTTGCTTTGCCCGCCAGGAGTTCATAAAGTAAAGGCACACGACGCGGGGTGGAGCAGTTCGGTAGCTCGCTGGGCTCATAACCCAGAGGTCGCGGGTTCAAATCCCGCCCCCGCTACCAAGATAAAGGCCCCTTCCGATCACGGAAGGGGCCTTCTGCGTGTGCCGTGTGCACCGAATTGCGCACGAGGCCGCTGAGGAGGGCCGGACCGCCGTCCATCTGCGACAAATTGCAGATGAAGCGCAACTTGCCTACTATTGATCCATGAACGCGCAGACCCTGGGTTTCGCAGTCCAGCCGGAGGACCGTCCGGTGCTGGATGAGCTTGTCGCCTACTTCGGCGACGGCAACAGGTCCGCTTACCTCCGGGCCACCCTCAAGGTCATGAAGTCGATCATGATCGCCGACCAGCTCAGGGAGGCGCAGGCTTACGGTCAGCAGCGCACCGCGGAACTTGGTATCGACGCGTCAGACGTTCCCGCCCGGGTCCAGGAGTTCCTCAAGGCGACTCCCAACAGCAAGCGAGGGTGAGCAGCCTCGAGCCTGTCCCGGCAGCTGTCGTCTACGACATCAACGTCCTGGTGACAGCGGCGGCAGGCGGCAATAGCCCCTTCCGGTCCTGGCCTTCACCGCCGCCTGTATCCGGCAACGCCTCGGCGGACTGCCTGGGCATAATCGTTGACGCCGCCGAGTTCGCGCTCTGGTTGTCCCCGCACATCATCACCAACATCGACCGGATCCTGGCCCAGCTGTTCAAATGGGCCCAGCCGCAGATCGATGCTTACTTGCGCGCCGTAGGGATGGCGGCCGAGCACAGCGGCGGGGGAATCGTGGCTGACGTGCCCAGGACGGTTCACGACTGCCCCGACCACGAGGACAACCTGATCCTCGACTTGGCCGCGGAGGTGGGGGCGCTGCTCATCGTCTCCAACGACACCGATCTGCTGTCGATGTCGCCGTGGCGCGGGACACCAATCATCGAGCCGACCGCGTTCGCCGCCAAGGTGGGCGCAATGCGCAGGCACGCACGCCGGCGACGCAGATAGACCGAGACTCTTAGTAGTCAATCGAGGCGGCGAAGCCCCCGGAGGCTGGCGTCGCCTCATATCGGCGGCAGTGGCTGCGGCGGCTCAAGGGGGATCGGCGGCGGCTGCGGCTGCCCGAACGCTGCCTCGGCCGCTGACATGGCGCCGTAGTCGGTCGCAAGGTTGGCGTAGATCGAGTAGATCAGCGTGATGAAGATGCCGAGCTTGATCCACAGCGTGGGCGTGAAAAAGAACAGGCAGCAGATCAGCGGGAAGTTGATCAGCCAGTAGATCGCGCCCCACATGTGGACCTTGTACTGGGTGTACGGGTTGGTGGACAGGTCTTTGAAGAGCAGTTTCATCCAGCCGTGCCGGATGTGCACTGGCGTGTGCGCGGCGTGCAGCCGGGCGACGTCGGCGCGCAGCTGGCGGACCTCGGCGATCAGGACCTCGATCTCAGTCATAGCTCCAGTATCGGCGGGCTCACGCCGATGAGCACGACGCCCGGCTGCACCCGCGAGGCGACACCGGAAACGCGCCTCTGGGTCCGCTGCTCAGCGGATGTACAGTTCGTCCGCGTGGACCACCGGTCCTGGTGCGCCTTGGACTGCCACACGGTCACCACGTGGAGCCCGCTGGAATCCGTGCCGGCCGCCCAGGCGAGCAGGCCGTCGATGTCCTGGGGCGGGTTGTGCTTGGCGGCGACCTCGCGGAACCCGTCGATCGTGACCCCGGGCGTCGCCGCGATGTGGATGTGTGCCATGGTTTTCATCCTTTCCTGAGTTCGTTTGTGCTGACAGGAAGGACGCTACGGGAAGGCCCGGATCCAGCCATCGGGGGAATTACTCACTGGAGTACTCATTCACGGTCGGCCTGGGCACGCAGAGATGACGCGCCATGCTCGCCGCTGGCCCAGGCGGCGATCTGACTGCGGTTGCGGAGCCCGAGCTTGGTCAAGATGTGCTGGACGTGGTTCTCGGCCGTCCGCTCGGAGACGTACAGGGTCTGGCCGATCTGCTTGTTGGTCAGTCCCTGGCTCACCAGCCGGGCCACCTCGAGCTCGCGGGGGCTGAGGGGTGAGTCGCCGGCCGGCCCGGCCGTCAGCTGGGCGTGCAGCTGTCCGATCCGTTCGGTGAAGGGGATCATCCCGAGCTGTCCGGCCTCGCGCGCGGCGGCGGCCAGGGCGGCCAGCGCCTCGTTACGGTCGTCGGGCGCCTGCCGGCGGGTGAGGGCGGCGGCGAGTTCGACGCGGGCTTGCACGGCGCAGCCGCGGGCGCCGTTGGCGTCGCAGATCGAGGCCGCCGTCCGCAGGTCTTCAACCGCCGGGCCGAGCTGGCCCAGCGCGGCGGCCGCCTGGCCGAGCGGCAGCTCCACCGGGCCCAGGTAAACACCGGGCCCGGCGCCGTTCGCGACGTGCTGGCCGCGGAACGGCTCGAACTGCGCCGCCAGGAACTCGATGTCCTGCGCCCGGCCGAGGCTGATGGCGACCGCGAGCCCGTGCGCCCAGGCCGCCATGCGCATCGCCGGTAGCGGCGTCCAGGACCGGACCGGGCCGGCCTGGGCGTAGGCGGCCTCAGCGGCGGCGCGGTCACCGCCGTGCAGGCGGATCAGCGCGAGGGTCAGCGCGGGGAAGACGGTGGCGAGGCCGCGGGTGGTGTCCACGTCATCCACCCGCAGGTGCGCGGGGATCTGGTCCCATAGCTCGATCAGGCCGGATCTGCCGAAACCGATGTGCAGGCCCGCCTGGCCGAGGATCACCGAGCAGCCGCCGAACGCGACCGGGTGTCCCATGTCGGTGAACACCTTGTACGCCTGCCAGGCCAGCTGCGTCGCCTCGGTGAAGCGCCCGGTCGCCAGCGCGAGCGTCGCCGAAGCCTGCAGGAAGTGCCATCGGGCGAGCGGCCCGGGGAGCCGTTCGGTGCAGCCTTCGAGGTCGGCGAGCTCACGCCGGACGCTCCTCAGCTGACCGGTCTCAAACAAGGTGTCGATCCGCCACAGCCGGCCCCACAGCTCGAGCCACGCGCTGCCCGCGGCGTCAGCGGCCGCAAGCATCCGGCTCGCCAGCACGGCCCGTTCGGCCACTCCGTCGGGGGCGCAGCAGGCGAGCTGCCGCGCGCGGAGCGCGTCCACGAGCGCCACCGGGTCCCCCGCCGATCCGGCCGCGGCCAGCGCCTCCCGGCTGACCTGT
>JBEKGC010000073.1:0-26881 GCA_050013055.1 Streptosporangiaceae bacterium | reverse complement strand
CGGCCGCGGATCGGCGCGCCCACCGAGACGATGCCGACATGCCCCTCCTCGTTGTTCTGCGCCCAGCCGCGCTTGGCCACCGCGGTCAGCTCGGCCAGCAGCCGGTCCTTGTCGGTGATGGTCGACGGCGTCATGGAGCGCGGCTGCCAGTCCTCCAGGCGCCTGGCCAGCTCGTCGGCCGGCAGCGCGGCGAGCAGGATCTTCCCCGAACTGGTCCAGTGCGCGGGCAGCCGGTGCCCGACCTGGCGGAAGATCGGCAGCAGGTTGTGGCTTTCCAGCCGCTCGACGTACACCACCTCCAGGCCGTCGAGCACGGCCACGTGCACCATCTCACCGGTCTCGTGCCGCAGCGTGGTCAGCACGGGCAGCGCCGCCTGGTGCAGGTCCACGTGCTCGGTGACGTTGGCCCCCAGCTCGTACAGCACCAGGCCGAGGCGGTACCGGCCGGGCGTGCTGCCCCGATCGAGCAGCCGTTCGGCCGCCAGCGTGGTCACCAGCCGGTGCACGGTGCTCTTGCCCAGGCCGAGCTGGCGGGACAGTTCGGTGATGCCGAGCTCCTGGCCGGCCCGGGAGAACGCGCGCAGCACCCGGGCCGCGTTGCGCACCGAGGCCAGCGTGGCACGGGCCGCCGGGGCGCGGTCCGGCGGGGCCTGGGGCACGTTCATGGTGCCTCACCGTAGCTCCGTTCCGCTCTGCGGGACAAGGGCATGGCTAACCAGGCAACTAAGCCGTACGGTCTGGGCAAATCCCGAAAAGTCGGCAGGGCAGCCTGGGGGTCGTGTGGGACAGATCGTGTGGTTCGAGAGCTATCAGCCCACGGACGCGGCGGTGCTCGGCGGCAAGAATAGTTCTCTCGGCACTCTGTTCATGGCCGGACTGCCGGTGCCGGCCGGCTTCGCGGTCTCGGCCGACTGCTACCGCAAGGCGCTGGCCGACGGCGGCCTGGACGGTGAGCTCGATGCCCTGATGGCGGCCGTCGACGTGCGTGACCCGGCCTCGGTGGCGGCGACCGGCCAGCGGGCCCGGGCGCTGATCGGCTCGCTCGAGCCGCCTGCCCACCTGGCCGGCGCGATCCGCGACGCCTACCACCGGCTCTGCCAGCGGTGCGGGGACAGCAGCGTCCCCGTGGCGGTGCGCTCCTCGGCGACCTGCGAGGACTCACCCGACGCGAGCTTCGCCGGCGAGCACGACACCTACCTGTGGATCCGCGGCGCCGACGAGGTGATCCGCCACGTGCTCCGCTGCTGGGCCAGCCTGTTCACCGACCGCGGCATCGCCTACCGGGTGGAACGGGGCTATGGCCGGGCCAGCGCCGCGATGAGCGTCGGCGTGCAGCAGATGGTCCAGCCAAAGGCGGCCGGGGTGGCTTTCACCCTCAACCCGGTCAACGGCGACCGGTCGCAGATCGCCATCGACGCGTCCTGGGGCTTCGGCGAGGCCGTGGTCAGCGGCGAGGTCACCCCGGACAACTTCCTGGTGGACAAGGTGATGGGCACGATCACCAGCCGCACGATCTCGGCCAAGACGCTGGAGTACCGGCTGACCGGCGGCGATACCGTGATCGCGGTGGCCACCGAGCCCGAGCGGCAGTCCATCCCGTGCCTGACCGACGACGAGATCGCGGCCGTGGCCCGGCTGGCCGGTACCCCGGAAAGCCACTGCTAGCACCACGGCTCGTTCGGCCCATTTTTTGTCATTGCCATCCGGCACCGAGTTCAGGAGGAACATCATGGCCGACCGGTTCCCCAGCCCGTTCGAGATGCCGACCCCGCCCGGGGCGGAGGGATGGCAAGAGCTGTACGCGTACTCGACGGTGTTCAGCGAGGACCGCCGCGAGTACGAGGAGTCGGCGTTCTGGTTCATGGACGGCGTGCACACCCCTGAGGTGGTCCAGCCGTGGGACGCCACCATCATGGAGTACGCGATCATCGCGCTGTCCCAGTACAACACCAGGCACTACGTGATCCCGCCCGCGCTCGGCGTGGACCTGCGGTACCTGAACGGCTACATGTACCTCTCCCCCGTCGGGGTGACCGACCCCGAGGAGATCGGCGCGCGGGTGCCCGAGTTCGCCGAGCGGGCCGGGTACTACTTCGCCAACTGGGACCGGCTGTACGCGGCCTGGATGCCCAAGGTGCGGGCGCTCATCACCGAGCTGGAAGCGATTTCGTTCACGCCGCTGCCGCACCGGGAGGACATCGCCGTCGTCACCGAGGGCCGCGGCACGGGCAGCGCGCTCGAGCTGCTGACCACCTACCACCGGCTGGTCGACCTGACGCTCAAGCTGTGGCACTACCACTTCGAGTTCCTCAACCTCGGCTACGCCGCCTACCTGGACTTCTTCGGCTGCTGCAAGCAGCTGTTCCCGTCCATCCCGGACCAGGCCATCGCCAAGATGGTGGCCGGGATCCAGGTCGACCTGTTCCAGCCGGACGAGGAAATCAAGCAGCTGGCCAAGCTCGCGGTCGACCTCGGCCTCGCGGACCGGTTCTCCGGGGACGCGCCGGCGGCTGAGGTGTTCGACGGGCTGCGCGGCCACGCTTCAGGCGACAAATGGCTAGCCGCCTGGGAACAGGCCAGCCAGCCCTGGTTCAACTTCTCGGCCGGCAGCGGTTTCTACCACAGCGACAAGGTCTGGCTGGAATACCCGGACATCCCGCTCGGCTTCCTGCGAACCTACATCGCCAAGGTCCAGCGCGGCGAGACGCTGGAACGGCCGATGGAGGCGGTGGCCGCCGAACGCGACCGGATCGTCACCGAGTACACCGAGCTGATCGACAGCGAGGAGGACCAGGCGACGTTTGCCGGCAAGCTGGGGCTGGCCCGCACCGTGTTCCCGTACGTGGAAAACCACAACTTCTACGTGGAGCACTGGGGCCACTCGGTGATCTGGCGAAAGATGCGGGACCTGGGCCGGCTGCTGGTTTCCGCGGGCTTCTTCGCCGACCCGGACGACGTGTTCCTGCTGAGCAGGCACGAGGTGTCCGAGGTGCTGTTCGACTACTACCACGGCTGGGCGGTCGGCGTGCCCTCGCGCGGGCCGGTGTACTGGCCGCGGGAGATGGCCCGCCGCAACGGCATCATGAACGCGCTGCGCCAGTGGTCGCCGCCGCCGGCCCTGGGTGTCCCGCCCGAGGTGATCACCGAACCGTTCACCGTCATGCTCTGGGGCATCACCTCCGACAGCGTGCGGCAGTGGCTCGGCGGGGCGCAGGCCGACGGCGGCCTGTCCGGGTTCGCGGCCTCACCTGGCATCGCGGAAGGTCCGGCCCGGGTGATCATGAACGCGGACGGCATCGCGGATCTGCGCGAAGGCGAGATCCTGGTGGCGCCGCTGACCGCGCCGAGCTGGGCGCCGGTGTTCGGCAAGATCGCCGCGACCGTGACCGACGTGGGCGGGATCATGAGCCACGCCGCCATCGTGTGCCGCGAGTACGGGTTGCCCGCGGTGACAGGCACGGCGTTCGGCACCAAGACGATCAAGACAGGCCAGCGGCTGCGGGTCGACGGCAACGCGGGCACCGTGACGGTCCTGGACTGAGTTCCTGGGAGGATGAGATGCTGACCGCCGAGCAGAACGATGAGCTGACGCAGGTCGCGGCGGGCACGCCGATGGGCGAGCTGCTGCGGCGCTACTGGTACCCGGTCGCGTTCACCCGCGCTCTTGAGGAGTTCCCCGTGCAGCCGGCCCGGCTGCTCGGCGAGGACTTCGCGGTGTTCAAGACGCCCCGCGGCCGCTATGGCATCCTGCCCGAGGCCTGCCCGCACCGGCGGGCCTCGCTGGCCTACGGCGTGGTGGAGGCCGACGGGATCCGCTGCCCGTATCACGGCTGGCTGTTCGGCACCGACGGCAGCTGCCTGGACCAGCCCGCGGAGCGGGAAGAGACCAACTTCCGTTCCCGGGTCCGGGCCGCGGCCGGGGTGGCGGCGGAGATGGGGGGCCTGGTCTGGGCCTACATCGGGCCGCTGCCCGCGCCGGAACTGCCCCGCTTCGACGTGTTCGTGATGGACGGCGTGCGGGACATCGGCTGGGCCGAACTGCCCTGCAACTTCGTGCAGGTCATGGAGAACGCGGTCGACCCGCACCACACCGAGTGGCTGCACGGCCGGTTCTTCGAGTTCATGGCCAGGCACCAGGGCTTCGACGCGCCGTCGTCGTTCGGCAAGAAGCACGTCAAGGTCGGCTTTGACGCCTTCGACTGGGGCATCATCAAGCGCCGGGTGGTCGAGGGCGCCTCGGAGGAGGACGACGACTGGAAGATCGGCCACCCGCTTGTGTTCCCCTACAACATGCGGGTCGGCGGGGCCAACATCGAGCAGATGCAGATCCGGGTGCCGGTGGACCGGACCACCACCCGGTTCATGCTCTACAGCGTGCACGCCCCGGCCGGGGTGGAGTACCCGTCGCAGCCTTCTGTGCCGGACTATCAGATCCCGGTCTACGACTCGGCCGGCCGGCACCGGGTGGACTACGTCGAGGGCCAGGACATCATGGCCTGGATCACCCAGGGGCCGATCACCGACCGGACCGTGGAGCACCTGGGCCGTTCCGACGTCGGCGTGACCATGCTCCGCCGGATGTTCAAGGAGCAGATGAGCGCGGTGGCCAGGGGCGAGGACCCGCTCGGGGTGTACCGCGACTTCCGGGACCGGGTCGACCTGCCGTGCGAGAAGAACAAGTTCGACTCGGGCGGTTCGTTCGCCATCGACTTCATCGAACGGGGGTCCTCCCGGTTCAGCCCGCAGGCGGACGCGCTGAAGAAGCTGCACCTCAAGGCGATGGAGAACCGGAAAGGGTGACTGAGCCTGAGCTGCGCCGTGGCTGGTTCCCTTATGATGCCGAACGGCACAGGCGTGACGCGCCCAGGTACTGCCCGGCGTGCGCGGCGGCGCTGTCGCTGGCGGACGGTGGTTCCGGCCTGACCACGGAATACTGGGTGGGTGCGGACCGGGTCTTCGTCTGCTTCTGCGGCGCCTGCGGCTGGTCCGGCGACATCGTGCTGGCCGACCGGGTCACCGGCCACGAGGCCGCCGACTGAGGCAGAAGCAGATTGGCAACATCGCGGAATCCGCGCCGGTTACGTCCTATCATCGGGTCATGTCGCCGACCGCTTACGTGGCGTGGCGGCGGGTCGCACGTGCTTCCGGCCGCACGTCGGGCGGGCCCGCGATGACGACCCTGCGGTCGGTGGTCGCCCAGAGCGCGTCCGTCATCCGCTGCATCGGGATCGCCTACGTCGCCGTCCAGCTGGTCATCTGGCATTCGTTCTACCAGGCCGATCCGTGGCGCCTCACCGGACCCGTCGCCGCCATGCTCTGGGCGGCCGCGGTCGCGGGTTACCTGTGGCGCGGCCGGCCGTCGCGGCCAGTTGTCTGCCTCGACTCCGGCGTTTACCTGGCGCTCGCGCTCAGCGCCGGGTGGTGTGTGCCGCCCGCGACCCGCGGCGGCGCCGCTAGCTGGCTGTTCATCGCGATGGCGAGCACGGTCATCGTCCCGGCCTGGTTCGTGCCCACCGCTGTGTCCGCACCGCTGGCCCTCGCATCGGCGGCGGCCTACTGGGCCGGAACCGCCGCGACCGGGGCCGGGGGCGGGGCCGGGGTTGTGGGCGGTGGCGCGGGCGGGGCCGGCAACTCCGCCGTCGCGGCCGCGTCTTTGCTGCTTGCCACCGCCGCCATGCACTGGTGCGGTCGCCAGATGCTCGACAGCCGGGCCGGCCGGGCCGACGCCGCTCTGGAGCAGGCGGATCGGGACTCCCGCGAGCACCACGTCGTTCTGTCCAGGAACATCGAACGCCGCGAGCATGAGCGCCTGCTGCACGACACGGTGCTCAACACGCTCACCGCCCTGGCCCGTACGGGCCACGGCGACGCGGGTGAGGCGGTCGGCCGGTGCCGGCACGACGTGGCCCTGATGGAGTATGCGCTCAGCGACGCGGACTCCACGGCCGGGCGGCTTCATGGCGGCCTGCCCGGCGGCCTGCTCGGGGGCCTGCTCGATGATCTGCCCGGGGGCCTGCTCGGCGGCATTGAGGCCGTCGCCGCCGAGATGCGCGCCCGGGGCCTGATTGTCCACCTCGAGGTCACCAGCGGTGTTCCGGCGGGGCCCGGGGGTGGTGCGCTGACTGTCCCTGTGCCGGTGGCCGCCGCCATCGCGCACGCAGTACGCGAGGCGCTGGCGAACGTGGCCGCTCACGCCGGAACGGGTGAGGCCTGGGTCAAGGTTAACCTGGCCGCGCGGGGTGGGGCGGGCCCTGCGTCGGGTGGCTTCCTGGTCACCGTGAGGGACCTGGGCGCGGGGTTCGACGCTACCCGCCTCGATCCGGCACGGCTGGGCCTGCGGAGGTCCATCACCGAGCGCGTCGCCGACTGGGGCGGACGGGCGTCGATAGGGTCGGCGCCTGGCGATGGCACCGTGGTCTGCCTCTGCTGGCCCGCGTCGGCGCCTCCCGTCGCGGCCCGCACCCCTGATCAGGCGGGCCTGCCATGATGAGCCGCGACGAGGTGCTACAGGATGCGGCGCAGTCCTGGATACCGCGCATGGTCGGCGCGGTGGCGACGATCTTGCCGATCACCCTGCTGATCCAGGTCCTGGTCAATCCCCACGACTACCGCCAGCCCGCCGTGCCGGTCGCGGTATGGCTAGGCGTGCTCGCGGCCGCGGTCTGGCTCGTGCCACGCGCACGTACCGGCGGCATCACCGGGGCAGAGGCAGCGGTCGCGGTCGCGGTCTCGGTCGCTGCTGTCGTCTTGGTGGGCTTGGCCCGCCGCGGCACGGCCGGGACCGGGGACTGGTCGATCCTGGGTACCAGCTGGGCGCTCGCCCTCCTCGTTCTGAGCCGTCCAGCCTGGACGTGGGTTTCCGGGGCGCTGCTTGTCTTCGCCGCGCACGCTGTCTTCGTCATCCGCGCGCTTGGCGTGAGCCCGCTGGGCCTGACGCGGCTCCTGGCCGCCGCCTACGTCATGGTTGTGCCGCTGGCCTTGTTCTCCGTCATGCGGCCCGCGCTGCTGACCCACGCCAGAATAGCCGCGCGCCGCGCCGCGCTGGCGAGCCAGGTGGCGGCGGAACGCGCGGCGGCGGCGGCCGTGCAGGAGGACCGCCGGGAGCGGCTCGCGCTGCTGGAAACGGAGGCGCTCCCCCTGTTGCGGGACATCGCCTGCGGGAAGCTGGACCCGGCCGACCAGCAGGTACGGGAGCGATGCGCCCGGCACGCGGCCACGCTGCGGCATGCCCTCACGGACCGGACGCGGAACAGTGGCGGCCTGCTGGCCGAGCTTGAACCCGTGCTGGGAGCCGCCAAGGCACGGGGCCACCTGGTCAAGGTCCAGGTGGTCGGTGACCCGGGAACTCCGGTGCGGGAAGTGGCCGATGCGGCCCTCGCGGCGGTTGACGGCGTCATGAGCGCGCTGCCGCCGAACCCCGTAACGCTCACCGTCATGGACTCCGGCGAGGAGGTGGAGCTGTACGTGATCTTCGACGGGCCGCTGCTGGCCATCCCGGACGTGGCCGAGCTGCGGCGTAAGGTGCCCGCGGAGGAAAGGTGGCGGGCCGCGGTCGATGTCGACGAGGCTGGTGCGGGGCACCTTGAGGTCCGATGGCGGAAGGCGGTGCCGACGTGACCGGCTTGACCGGCTTGACCGGCGTCATTGACGTCGGGGCGGTCGATGACCACCCCATCGTCCTGGACAGCGTCACCGGCTGGGTCATGGCAGGCGAGGATGGTATCCGGGTCATCGGTACCGCTGCGACCGTAGACGCCCTCCTCGCCGGACCCGGACGCGGTGCGCACGTGGTCCTGCTCGATCTCGACCTCGGCGACGGGACGACCGTTGAGCGCAACGTGGCCGCGATTCTCGCGGCAGGCCCGGCCGTCCTCGTACTCGCCGCCTCCGACCAGCCGCTCTCCGTCCGGGCCGCCATGCGCGCCGGGGCTCTCGGCTATGCCCTGAAGAGCGAGGGGACCTCCCAGGTCCGGGCGGCTATCAAGGCGGTCGCCGCCGGAGAGGACTGGATCTCGCCTCGTCTCGCGTACATCTTCGCCACCGACGATGCCTCCGACAGGCCGGTCCTCAGCCCGCAAGAAGCGCGTGCGCTGCGGCTTTACGCTACCGGCATGCCGATGAAATCCGTCGCCCGGAGGATGGCCATCAGCGAGGAGACCGCCAAGCAGTACCACGAAATTGGAGCTGTATCATCGTGCCGTCGAGGACGGGCACCTCCCGCCATCTCCTTAACCCCGAACCCCCCCTCGCGGTGAAGGAGCCAGGAGTTACCCGTCCTCGGCCTCACGGTGATGCGAAATAAACTATACGTTTGAACGTCCGCTGCGTCATGACCCCCGAGCGGGGGTCATCACGCAGAGTTAAGGTACAGGTCGCGTCGTTACTCTTGATGCGTGCGCGGTACCAGAACGACGCGTGCAGGATAAATCGGCATTTGACGACACAATAAGCACGCCTGGAGTTTCGCACTTTTTATGGTACGTGGCCATCGCATCGACTCTGGGGTGGCCGTCATCGTGGCTAGGGACTAGAAATTTTCACGATGCCGGGATCTAGCTCGGCGAGGGCACGAGGACGATCCGGCCGAATACCTCGCCTGCGTCCATCTTCTGGTGGGCTAGCACGGCTTGGTCCAAGGGCAGCAGCTCGTGGATCATCGTGTGCAGCTCGCCGCGGCGCGTGGCCGGCGAACAGCCCGGCGGTCCCGGCGCGCGCCGGTCGGGTTCGGTCACGGTATTGGTGCTGAAGAACCTCGGGCGGGCTTGGGGACCCTCAAGAGAGTGACGGATCGGTGCGGAGAAGCCGGCCGGCAAACCGCTGAGAAAACCTAAGAGCGGCGTCAGCCCGTGAGGCCGAGCCGTGTCCTGCCTCCGCAGTGAAACGCAAGCTCGAAGGCCTGCGGCCCGGCTGCGGAATGCCCTATGCGTGAGAATGAGTGGTATTATAAAGCTGTTGCTCCGGACCCCGGCAGCCGCACCCGCAATACCGGCGGATGCGGCAGCAGGACCGGAGTTTTGCTTGTATACGGACCGGTGCCGGGCGCGACGCCACGGCCAAAGGACGGTGAGGATCCCGGGAGAACCTGTTCTCCCGACCGCGATCTACCCAGCATGACCGACCACCGCGTACATCACCTGGTCACTGACCTAAGGAGTCGGTTATGAGCATCATCGCATGGATCGTTCTCGGCTTGGGCGCAGGCCTGCTCGCCAATATGCTGATCGCCGGCAGAAGATCACAAGGCCTCATCCTGACCTGCGTGATCGGCGTCCTCGGGGCGCTGGGCGGCGGCTGGGCCGCCACCGAACTGTTCCACGTCCACACCCTGCACGGGTTCTTCAACCTGTCCACCTGGCTCACCGCCATCGCCGGCGCGGCCGTCCTGCTGCTCATCGTCCACCTGGTCAGCGGACGGTCCGGCAGTTCCCGCCGGTTCGCGCACCGCTGAGCACCGGCAGCCAGGTGCTCCCTAAAACGGCACTGACGTGCCGGCCCGCCCAGCCGCGCCGGATCCGGGCCACCCGGAACCGGCGCGGCGGCGGGCGCCACGGTCCGCCAGCGTCAGTCAGTAACCCAGATCACCGGAGTACGTCATGATCATCATTATCGGGCTCGTCATCCTGGTCGCGGCGGTGGTCGCCGGAGTGGCCGGCGTGCTGTCCAATAGCGGCAGCGGGCATCCGCTCACCCACCCCCTCGCGGTCCTCGGCTACCACGTGACCGGCTCGACCGGCACGCTGTTCCTGTACGGCATCGTGGTCGGGGCACTCGGCCTGCTCGGGCTGAGCCTGCTGCTGGCCGGCGCACGCCGCACCTCCCGCCGCGGCCGCGAGGCCCGCCACGGACTCACCCAGTCCCGCCGCGAGACCGCCGCCGCCAGCAAGGACCGCGACGACCTGCTCGAACAGCGCCAGACCGCCCGCACCTACACCGCCAGCACACTCGGCAGCGGCCCGGCCAGCGGGGGCCGCGAGCCCGGCGGAGATGCCGACGGCGGCCAGCGCAGCAAGTGGCGCCTGTTCGGACCCCGATCCTCCTCCCCGCAGGCCGCCGCCCCGCCCGTACAACCGGTAAACGGGCCTGCCCCCGAGGTCCCCGCCGCCGCGTCCGCCGGCACGGACTAGCCAGCGCAAGGCGGGCCACCGTGAACATCGTCCAGAAGATGAACATCCAGATATTCCCCCGCCCCCGTCCCGGACGGCGGCTACCAACTGCTACGAGCTCCTCATGATTATCCTCGGCATTCTTCTCCTGATTATCGGCTTCGTCGCCGGGATCGCCATTCTCTGGACGATCGGCATCGTAGTCGTCATAATCGGCGTGGTCCTGGCTCTGCTGGGGATGGCCGGTCACGCGATCGGCGGACGCAGGCACTACTTCTAGCCGCCGGCCGGGACCCTGCCCTGCCGTTCAGGCAGGAAGGCGTCCCCATGGTCGGCACCGGGCGGAGTATCCGAGTGCGACGCTCAGGTCGCCGTCGCGTTCGGTGTGGAGTCTGGCACAGCAGACGCCGCGAGTGCCACGGTCGCGCTCCCGGCGGGCGCCCGTGCTGCCGCGCGCCGCGCCATGCGGGCCGGGAACACGGGCCCCCCTGTGGGGCTCCAGAACTCGGCTACCAGTCTTGACCTTGGCTTCTATGCGGCCCGCTCGTATTCGTACGCTGATCCTTCTGATCCGCGCACCGGAACGCCGCGGCCGGACCCTATCCGCCGGCCTGCGGACGATGTCTACCCGGTAGCCGAGTCCGGGTTCCCATAGGGCCGTGGCCGACCCTCCCAGGAGAACTCCACACACGGCCGCCCGTCCCGCTCCACCTCGCGGCAGTCCAGCACGGGGGCGATGATGCGACGCCCGGCAGATGCGGTGGAGCCGGCGCAGATGTGCCGGGCGGGCGCCAGGCGCGCACCGTCCGCCTCCAACCATGTCAGCATGCCGATGACTGGCCAGCCCGCGTGCGGGCTGTGGTCCATCCGGGGCAAGGTTGCCCGCCCGGTCGGCTTGTCGCCGCTGACAGGCACGCTGAGGAAGACGCGGCCAGGGACGGGCAGGCCGGTAAGGTCAGCAACGGAACGCAGCCGGTCACGTCGTCGCGATCATGGGCTGATAGCCGCGGGAGTGGGATCAGGCCGCACTCTGCGTGCCGCACGCCGGTGCTCACCATGATCGGTGGCCGCCGCGCAAGGCCGGGCCGGGTTCCGCCGGATCTGGGAGGCGACCACCCTGGAAGTGACTTTCTGCCCTACACGCAGCCGCGTCGCTGAGAGATCCTGACGAGCGTACTAGGCCGCTGCCCGGATCTAAGACGGGCTCTGATCCCGGACATCAGGAGCAGCCGGCTCCGCGCGGTCACGTCCGCGGTTGTGCGGTGTCGTGAGATAGTGCGCACGGAAAGGCGGTCGCAGTGGCTATGGCGAAGGTCATCCGCGCAGACGAGGTTCCCGCGCTTATTCCAGACGGGGCAACCATGGCGGTGAGCGGGATCGTGCTGTCCGGCTTCGCCGAGGAGGTGGCGATCGCCGTTGAGCAGTCTTTCCTCGCCAAGGGCCATCCGTGTGGCCTCACGCTGATGCAGGGCGCCGGCATCGGCAACGCTATACCGCCGGTCGCCCCGGAAGACTTCGCCGGGATCCACCACTTCGGCCACGAAGGGCTCGTCGCAAAGTGGATCGGCGGCCACACGGGCGTGGCACCCAATATGGCGCACCTGATTGAGCAGAATCGGTGCGAAGCCTATTGCATCCCGCAGGGCGTGGTGGTGCAGCTCTACCGGGAGATCGCGGCCCACCGCCCCGGCATCATCACGACGGTCGGCCTCGGGACCTTCCTTGACCCCCGGCTGGGGGGAGCCAAGATGAACGCGGCGACGACTGCCGACTATGTCGAGCTCGTCGAGCTTGGCGGCAAAGAGTACCTGCTCTACAAGTCGTTCCCTATCGACGTCGCGCTGATCCGGGGCACGACCGCCGATGAGCGGGGCAACATCGCGATGGACGAGGAAGCGCTCCTTCTTGAGCAGCTTCCTCTGGCCCAGGCCGCCAAGAACAGCGGCGGGATCGTCATCGCCCAGGTGAAGTATCTCGCTCTGGCGGGCTCCTTGCACCCCAAGCACGTCCGTGTCCCAGCCCCCCTCGTGGACTACGTGGTGGTCGCCGCGCCTGAACACCATCTCCAGACCGGTCGTGAGCAGTTCAGCCCGGTCCTGTCCGGTGACCTCAAGGCCCCGCTGGAAAGTGTTCCGCCTCTTCCGATGAACGAGCGACTGGTCATATGCAGGCGGGCGGCCATGGAGCTGATGCCGGGGGCCGTGATCAACCTCGGGTACGGCATCCCTGATGAGATCGGCAGCGTCGCTGCCCAGGAAGAGGTGACCGCGCTGTTCACGCTCACCACGGAGGTCGGCGCTATCGGCGGCTGGCCCGGCTCTGGCCTGGACTTCGGGACCTCGTCCAACGCCGAAGCGTTCATCGAGCACCAGGCGATGTTTGACTGGTATGACGGCCGCGGCATCGACATGGCCTTTCTCGGCCTCGCCCAGGCCGACAGGCAGGGAAACGTGAACGTCAGCCGGTTCAGCGGCAGAGCTGTCGGCATCGGCGGTTTCGTCAATGTCGCCCATGGCAGCAAGGCAGTCATCTACTGCGGGTCGTTCACCGCCGGCGGCCTGAAGGTGGCTACTGGTGACGGAGAGCTCCACGTGGTCCAGGAAGGCAAGCAGAAGAAATTCCTCGAACATGTCGAGGAGATCAGCTTCAGCGGCCGCTACGCGGCCGACTCGGGACAGCGCGTGCTCTACGTCACCGAGCGGGCCGTATTCGAGCTCCGCGACGGGGATATCACCCTGATCGAGATCGCCCCTGGCGTCAACCTGGAGCGCGACGTGCTGGGCCAGATGAATTTCACTCCGGCGGTGGCCGCAGATCTGGCGCTCATGCCGACCGAGATCTTCTGCGAACACTGGGGGAAACTGCGGGCAATCGTCGAGGGCCGCACCCCAGCCGGCCCAGGACAACCACAGACCTGAAAATTACCGGATCCTGGCTGCTCATGCACCGCGGCTCGGCCCCCGACGCGTTGTCTCGGCGGCGCGGGCGCGCCGAAACCCCACGGTCCGTGATTTCCGGGATCGCATCCAAGATGCGCCCGCCGGCGTCATGTCGGCCGGACGAGCATCAGCGCCGGGTCGATCGCGGCGATATCGTCTGGATCGCTGGTAATGACGGGATGTCCCCGGTCGCTCGCGCAGATGGTCACGCTCACGTCCACCACGTCCGCCGTCCGGGTGGCCGCGCACCGGGCGCCCACCCGAAGCGCCATCTTGGCGTCCATCGGGACTACCGACGTGGTCGACGCGCGCAGCAAGCGAGCGATTCGAGCCTGACGCACGCCGCCACTCCACGCCTGGGCCAGCACCCCGGCCGGGACCGCCAGCTCCGCGCGGCCGACGAGGGATTCCTCCACCAGCGCCGCCATCCGTGTGCTGCCGGACTCAAGCGCGATCAGCGCCCCGGTGTCGAGGGTCGCGCCGGTCATGGTTCAAGGCCAAGCACGCGGCGAGCCCATAGCCGGTCTTCCTCGGTCGGCTGGCCGCTCTCCGCGTAGATCTCGGCGATCACTTCGGCCATCTCTTCATCCGCGTCGCGGCGCGCGAGCGCCTGCGAAATGAAGGCGGAGACCGAAGTGGCCCGGCCCTCAGAAACCGCCAGCCGCGCCGCGGCCACCTGCTCCTCTGGCAGGGTAATCGCGATCTTCTGCCGTGTCATACTACTTATCATACCGTCGCAACTCACCCAGGAGCAGAAGAAGTGAGCGCCCTCATCACGGACGTGCGCACCCTGGCGCTCACCGACGCCGTCGACGCCCAGCGAGATCGGATCCTCGACGTCACCCGCTTCGTCAACCGTCACCCCGAGCTCGCCCACGAGGAGTTCGAGTGCTCGCGGCACATCGCGGGCGCACTCGCGACGGCGCTCGACGTCGAGACGACGCTGACCGGGATGGCGACGGGCTTCCGCGCCACCCTCACCGGCGCCTCGCCCGGCCCGACCGTCGCTCTGGTCGCCGTCTACGACGCGGTGGGCATGCCCGACGGCGATGGAACGCTCCGCGCCGTCCACTCGTGCGGCCACGGTCCTGTCGCGGGCGCCGTCGTCGGGGCTGCGCTCGCGCTCGCGAGCCTGCGGGAGAGCAGGGCGCTCGCGGTCACCGCCGACCGGCTGACCCGCCGCACCGCGGCGTGAGGACCGGCGCCATGTCATCGAACCCATGGGCGATCGTCAATGCCCTCGTCATGGACGCCCACGGCAGCTTCGCCCGGCGGCGCTCCGTCGGCATCTCCGCTGGGCTCTTTACCGAATTCGACACCGAATCGCCCGGTCCGGACGTGCTCGACGCGCACGGCTGGTGGCTCATCCCCGGTGTTTATGACTGCCACACCCACATCTCATGGAATGACTTCCACCTCCAGGACCGGGACAGGCGCGACCCCGAGGACAGAGCGCGGCTGACGGCCGCGTCGGTGGCGGCGACCCTGCGCGGAGGGGTGACCAGCGCCAGGGACGCCGGCGGGGCCGACGCCGGGCTCCGCGACGCCGTCGCCGGAGGACGGCTGCCCGGGCCGCGCCTGCAGGTCGCCGTCGACATGATCGGGCCCGCCCAGGCCGGAAGCGTCGCGGCGATGCGGGCGGCGGCGCAACGGGCGCTTGACGGCGGGGCGCAGTGGATCAAGCTGATGGCGACGGGCGGCGTCGCCACACCGGGAGACGCCGTGCTGGCCTCCAACTTCAGCCGGGAGGAGATCAGGGCCGCCGTCGACACCGCTGACCGGGGCGGCGCGCGTGTCATGGTGCACACCTGGGGCGGCGACTCGGCCGACTGGGCCGTCGAAGCCGGCGCGGCGAGCCTTGAGCACGGCATTTACCTGACCCAGGAGCAGGTGTCACGGGCGGCCGGCGCGGACGTCACGCTGGTGCCCACCTTGACCATCTACCGGCATGTGCGCGACATGGTCCTCGACGGGCGGCTCGGCGGCATCGGTTTGCCACGTATCGTCGACGTCATCGAGGCACATGAGCTTGTCGTCCGCCGGGCCCGGGACAGCGGGCTGCCCCTCGCGACCGGCAGCGACTTCAGCGTCCCGTGGCAGCACGGCACGAACCTGGCCGAGGTGGGCGCGCTCCAGCGGGCCGGCCTCACCAGCGGCGAAGCCCTGCTGGCCGCGACCAGCCACGGCGCCCGGCTGCTCCGCGACGGCGGGAGCGGCGTCATCGCTACCGGTCACCGGGCTGACGCCGTCCTGCTCTCCGGAGATCCCCGCGATCCCGCGACCTTCGATAATCCCTCGAGCGTCGCGGCGGTCGTCAAGGACGGGATCCTCGTACACGCCGAGGGCCTCAGCGGCTAACAGCGGGCGCTCCCTGGTCGGGGTCCGCGCCGAAATGGCAGGCCACCAGGTGCGTGCTGGCCGGCCGCACCGGCCGGAGCAGCGGATCGGCCTGGCAGATGCCTGCCGCCTGCGGGCAGCGCGGGTGAAACCGGCATCCGGACGGCAGGTCGACCGGGCTGGGCGGTTCGCCGCGCAGGTCCGGGCGGTCCAGGCCGCGCTGGTGCAGCCGGGGCGCGGCGGCCAGGAGGGCACGCGCGTACGGGTGGCGGACCGAGCCGAACAGCTCGCCGGTGCTGCCCTCCTCGACGATCCGGCCCAGGTACATGACGGCCACCTGGTCGCTGAGCTGCCGCACGACGGCGAGGTTGTGCGAGATGATGACAATGCTGAGGCCGAGTGAATCCCGGAGTTCAGCGAACAGCCGCAAGATCGTGGCCTGCACGGAGACGTCGAGGGACGACACCGGCTCATCGGCGATCAGCACAAGCGGCTCGGTGGCGAGCGCCCGGGCAATCGCGATCCGCTGCCGCTGGCCGCCGGAGAACTGAGCCGGCAGCCCGTCCAGCGCCGCCGCGGGCAGCCCGACACGTCCCATCAGCTCCCGGCAGCGTTCCTCGATCGCGTCCCGTGGCCTGAGCTGGTGCACGGCCACCAGCTCGCGCAGCATCCGCCGGACGGTCAGCCGCGGGTTGAGCGAGGAGTAAGGGTCCTGGAAGATCATCTGGACCGCGCGGCGTTGCGAGGTCGTGCGCCGGGCGCCCAGCGGCGCCCCGTCCAGCCGGACCATCCCGGAATCGGGGGCGAGCAGGCCGGCCAGGCACCGGGCGGCCGTGGTCTTGCCGCAGCCTGACTCCCCGACCACCCCGAGGATCTGGCCGGCGCCGACCCGAAAGGAAACGCCGTCCACGGCGCGCAGCGTGCGGCCGCCGGCCACCGGGAAGCTGACCGCGAGGTCTTCCGCCTCCAGCCGGGCCTCAGCCATCGCCCGGGCCCCCACTTCCGCCCGGGAGCGCGTCGTCATGCAGGCATGCGGTGCTCCGCCGCGACGCGACGTCACCAGGCTCGATGTCGTGCAGCGGCACCGGACCCGCGGCGCAGTCCGGCTGGGCGAGGGGGCAGCGCGGCTGAAAGGGGCAGCCGGGCGGGAGCCGGAGCGGGTCGGGGACCGCGCCGGGGATGGCCTGCGGCAGCGGGCCTGCGCTGTCCACGTCGATGGCGGAGGCGAGCAGCGCCGCCGTATACGGATGCCGGGGCGCGGCCAGCACCTCGCCGACCGGGCCCGTCTCGACGATGCGGCCCGCGTACATCACCGCGATCTCGTCGCAGATCTGCCCGACCACGCCGAGGTCGTGGGTGACGAAGACGAGGCCAAGTCCGTTCGCGCCCCGTAGGTCCTGCAGCAGGGCCAGGATCTGCGCCTGGATGGTCACGTCAAGCGCCGTGGTCGGCTCGTCGCAGAGCAGGACCGCCGGGTCGGTGGACAGCGCGGTCGCGATCATGACCCGCTGCCGCAGGCCGCCGGACAACTCGTGCGGGTAGCTGGCGTACCGCCGGGCTGGATCGGGAATGCCGACAATGCGGAGCAGCTCGAGGGCCCGCTCACGGGCCGCCCGGGCGGACAGCCCGCCGACCCGGCGCGGCGCTTCCGCGACTTGCGCTCCGACGGTCATCACCGGGTCAAGCGCGCTCAGCGGATCCTGGAAGATCATGGCCAGCCGGTGCCTTCGCCGGTCCGCGGAACTGCGCTGTCCGCCGACGGCCACCGGCTGGCCGGCCACCTGCACGGTCCCGGCCTGCACCCGGGCGGCCCGCGGCAACAGATCCATGACAGCGCGCAGCGTCATGGATTTGCCGCTACCGGACTCCCCGACGATGCCGAGCGAACCGCCGGCCGGCAGGCTCAGCGATACGCCGTCGACGGCACGGAACGTCCTGCGGTGCCGCCGCACCTCGACGGTGAGGTCTCTGACCTCGAGTAGCGCGCTCAGCTGGGTCCTCATCGGGGCGCTCATCTGGGCCGCTGCAAGTCGGCGAGCCCGTCCCCGAGCAGCGAGAGACCGACGCCAGTGATGATGATCGCGATGCCGGGGATGATGGACATCCACGGGTGCACGGTGATGAACGCCTGGCCATCGCTGATCATCGCGCCCCAGTCCGGCGCGGGCGGCTGGATGCCGAGCCCCAGGTAGCCGAGGGTGACCACGGCCAGGATCACCAGCACGATGTCCGACATGGCGTACACGATGGCCTGGCTGATGGTGTTGGGCAGCAGATGCCGGAGCAGCACCCGCGGCCGGGACAGCCCGCCGCCTTCCGCCGCGGCTACCCAGTCCTGGCTGATGGCCACCAGGGCGGCGCTGCGGGTCGACCGCGTGTACACGACCCAGTCGGTCAGCGCGAACGCGATGTAGATGCCGTGCGTGCCCTCCCCCACGAAGAACACAAGCGCGATGATGAGCACGTAGAACGGGAAGGCGAGGACCACGTCGACGACGCGCATGACGACGGCATCCAGCCAGCCGCCCAGGTAGCCGCACAGCGTGCCGAGCAGCGATCCGAAACCGAACGGGAACAGCACGGCGAGGACTCCGACCTGCAAGTCGGTGCGGCCGCCGTAGAGCAGCCGGGACCAGATGTCCCGGCCGAACTCGTCGGTTCCGAGCCAGTGCGCCGCGCTCGGGCCCTGCAGCGGCACCAGCAGGTTCTGCTGCACCGGACTGTACCGGCTGATGACCGGCGCGAGCAGAGCCAGCAGCAGCACGATCCCGATGATGGCGGCGCCGGCCACGAAGGCCGGCGTGCGGGCCGCCCGGGCGCCGGACGACGGCCGTCTGGCGATCGGCACCAGGTCGTCATCGATGAGCGGCGCCGCCGCAGCCGCCATCCCGCTCACCGGAGCCTGACCCTGGGGTCGAGCTGGGCGGCCACCAGGTCGGTGAGCAGGTTGACCAGGACGACCGCGATCGCGTACACGATGGTGACCCCCTGCACGACGGGGAAATCCCGCACGCCGATCGCGTTGAGCATCAGATTGCCCAGCCCGTTCAGGTCGAAGACCCGCTCGATCACCACCGTGCTGCCGATCAGGTAGGCGATGTTGATGCCGAGCAGGGTCAGCGTCGGGATCAGCGCGTTACGGGCCACATGCGCCAGCAGCACCCGCGGGCCGCGCAGTCCCTTGGCCCGGGCCGTGGCCACGAAGTCGGACTCGATGACGTCAAGCATGCCCACCCGCAGGCTGCGGATCAGGACGGGCGTGATCGCGATGGCGGCGGTCAGGCCGGGCAGCACCAGCGAACGCAGATGGGCGGCCAGCGTCGTTCCCCAGCCACCCACGCCGAACCAGTGCAGGTCGACCGCGAACACGATGATCAAGATGATGCCGAAGAAGAACGACGGCATGCCCAGCCCGATGAGGGAGAACACCCGCACGGCGTGATCGGCGGCCCGGTCCTGGCGGGCGGCGGCCAGGCTGGCCAGCGGCACCGTGATCAAGACACAGAACACGGCCGAGACGCCGACCAGCGACGCGGTTACCGGCAGGGCCGGCCCGATCAGCGAGCTGACCGGCACCTTGTAGTAGATCGAGGTGCCGGTGTTGCCGTGCGCCAGCGCGACAAGGAACGACCACAGCTGCTGGTAGATCGGCTCGTCCAGGCCTAGCTGGCGGCGGAGCTGCGCGACCTGCTGCGGGCTGGCGTGGAGGCCGAGTACGACGCGCGCAGGGTCACCGGGAATGAGCCGCAGCAGAAAAAAGGTGACGACGGCCACGCCGAGCACGACCGGGACCGCGGCGGCGAGCCGCCGCGACACGTACCGGAGGACCCGATGGCGCGCCCCGTGACGCGCGGGAGCCGGGTCCGGCCGGGCGGACGGCGCCGCCGCCGGTCCGGCTAGCCCAGCCAGACGTCCTCCAGCCGGTAAGCGCCACCCGGGTTCACCGCGAAACCGTGCAGCTGAGGAGACCAGGCATAGATGTTCGGCGGGTAGTCGAGCGCGATGTACGGGGCGTCCTGCGCGACGATCGCCTGGATCTGCCCGTACAGCGTCGCGCGCTTGGCTCCGTCGAACTCCGTCTCAGCCTGGTGCACCAAGGCGATCGCGGCCGGGTTGTCGTAGTAGGTCCAGAACGAATGGGAGCCGCCGGCCTTGACGTCCACCTGGAAGGACGCCATCTCGTCCGGGTCGCTGATGTCGTTGGTCGCGCCGTTGATCATCGCCTGGTAGTTGAAGGCCTCGAAGGCCGTGTGGAAGGCGGCGTCGTCGAGCTGGTTCAGCGTGACCGTGATGCCGAGCGGCTTGAGCTGCTGCTGGATGATCGTGGCCGCGGCGACGTACTGCGAGTTGCCGCTCGACACCAGCAGCGAGAACGAGAACCCGTGCGGGTATTTCGACTTGGCCAGCTCGGCCTTGGCCGCGGTGACGTTGTAGCTCAGCGTGGGCACGTCGGAGTAGTACTGCAGGCTGGGCGGGAAGAACGAGCCGCCCGGCTTGGCCGTGCCGTAGGTGGTGGCCTTCGCGATGGCCGGGATGTCCAGTGCGTAGTTGATCGCGCGCCGCACGTTCCTGTCCGCGAACTGAGGCACCTTCTCGTTGAAGAACAGCAGGTCCGCCGCCCAGGACGGGAACTCCTGCAGGACCACAGAGGAGTCTGCGGCCAGGGCGCTGACCTGAGCCGGCGGCACCGTGGAGATCACCTGCACCTCACCGCTCTTGAGCTGGAGCACGCGCTGGTTGTCGTCGCTGATGTAAGCGAAGTTGACCGCATCCAGGTACGGCTTGCCGGCCTGCCAGTAATGCGGGTTGCGCTCCAGCGAGACGTTACCGCCCTTGGTGAAGCTCTTCAGCGTGAACGGGCCGGTGCCGACCGGACTGGCGAAGAACGCGGACGCGCTCTGGCCGCCGAAGTCCCTGGGCACGATCGCGTTGGCGAACACCGAGATGTCGGACAGGAACGGCGCCCACGGCTGCGACAAGGTGGCCACCACGGAGCTGGCGCCGTCCGCCTTCAGCGACTTGATCGCGAAGTCCAGGAAGCTGAGCGGCCCGTTGGCGTCGCCGGCCGCCCGCAGGATGGAGAACACCACGTCGTCGGCGGTGACCGGCTTGCCGTCGGAAAACTTCACCCCCGGGCGCAACGCGAAGGTCCAGGTCTTGCCGTCGGTGCTGACCGTGTGGCCCTGAGCGAGCCAGGGCACGAGCTGGCCCGCCGGGCTGGTGATGTAGAGCGGCTCGAAGATCTTGTCCAGGGTGTAAACGTCGCCCTCGACGATGGAGTTGGCCGGGTCCAGCTGGGTCGGCCCGGTCTGCCGGCCAAAGTTCAGCGTGCCGCCACGCTTGGGCGTACCGGTGCTCGCGCGGGCCGACGACGTGGCGGCGCCGGAGCTGCAGGCGGCCAGCACCGGGCTCACGGCCAGCAGGCCCGCGCCGACCACGCCGCGCCGGAGCAGATCCCGGCGGGTCAGGCCGGGACCTGGCCGAGAGCCCACGGTGCGCGTCACATCAGGCCAAGGCAGACCTGCCATTGTCGTTCCCTCCTATGGGGTCTCCCGCCCTTGCTCCGGGTCACCGGCGCGGGGTTTTCCCGGCATAAATTCCCAGTAAACCTATCGATAAAGTTACATTACCGTACCCCGGCTACCGTAACGTGAGGCCTGGCCGTATGGCCAAGTTTCCCACGACCGGGTAGGAATTGCTGGTCAAGGAGGTTCTGGCATGCCGCAGTCTCCCCATCCGGCCGCGTATCCGGCTGGTTCTGACCCGGCGTTCACGCTGGGTACTGGTCCGGCCGGCGCCACGGCCGCCACCCTGGCCGCGCTCGGCAGGCCGATCCTGAATCATCTGGATCCCGCTTTTGGTGCGCTGTACGCCGAAACCGTGGAGTTGCTGCAACTGGCCTTCGAGACCGGCCTGAGCCCGGTCATCGTGCCCGGCGAGGCCGTGGTCGGGCTGGAGGCGGCCGCGGCCGGCCTGATCGGCGCCGGGGACGTGGTCCTCAACCTGGTATCCGGGATGTACGGCCGCGGCTACGGCGGCTGGGCCCGCCGGTACGCGCGGGAGGTCATCGAGGTCGAGGTCCCCTACGACCGCGCCGTCCCGGCAGCGCGCGTCGCGGAGGCCTTCCGCGGCCGGCCCGATATCACCATCGTCAGCGTGGTGCACTGCGAGACGCCCTGCGGCACCGTCAACGACCTGGACGCGATCGCGGCCGTCGTGGCGGAGCACGGCGCGCTGCTCATCGTCGATGCGGTCGCTTCGTTCGGCGGCATGCGCTGTGATTTCACCTCGTGGCAGGCCGACTTGGTGGTGGTTGCCCCGCAGAAGTGCCTGGGCGGCCCGCCGGGCCTCTCGCTGCTGCACGTCAGCGAGGCGGCGTGGGCGCACATGGCCGCCAACCCGGCGGCGCCACGTGGATCGGCTCTGTCCATCCTCGACTGGCGCGACGCCCACCACGCCGACCGGCCGTTCCCGTTCACGCCGCCGGTCACCGACATCTACGGGCTGCGCGCTTGCCTGGAGCAGTACCTGGCCGAAGGTCCCGAGGCGGTGCGGCGGCGGCATCGCACCGCGGCCCGGGCGGCCCGGGCCGGCGCGCAGGCCCTTGGCCTGACGCTATGGGCGCAGGACCCGGCGATCCGTTCCGACACCGTGACCGCCGTCCGGATGCCGGCCGGGATAGACGAGCGCGAGGTGCGCGCTCATGCCCGGGCGGAATCCGGCGTCATGCTGTCCGGCGGCCAGGGTGACCTGGCCGGGGTGGTCCTGCAGATCGGGCATATGGGCCCGGCCGCCTATCCCCTCAGCGCGGTGATCGCCGTCACCGCGCTCGGCCGCGCCCTGCGCGCCCTCGGCGCCAAGGCGGATATCGGCGCCGCGGTGGAAGCCGCGGTGGCGGCGCTTGGCAGCTAGCCGACCCCGCGGTCGGGAGGTCCACCGCGGTCGGCGAGCAACTTGAGGTGGTCCGCGATGATGCTGGTGAAGTTCGTGGTGTACCAGTGCTCCGTGATGTGCCGGACTTACGGATATTTCGGCTTCTGCGGAGGATTTGGTACCTGATAGGGTACCTTTTTCTCCACTAAGGCCGAATCTTCCACGAGAAAGCTAAACTTGTTGTACTGGTGATCGAATTGGGGCTGGTGCGACGGAAGCGGCTGGTGAGGCAGCAGCCGGGGCGAGCCGCGGAGACGGGGACCCAGGGGGTTAGGTTTTGAAGACGTATTTGGCGGCCATGGCGGCGGGGTTCCAGGTGGCGGGGGCGGGGGCGGCGGGCTGGTGGACGGCGGTTACCGGGCGGGCCTGGACGACGCAGACCGGCTCGCCTGGGCGGCGGTGGCGGTCCAGGACCCACTCCACGTCGACCGGGTAGCCGTAGTACTGCTCGACCGCCCGCACCGCGTCGACCACGGCGGCGACCTGCTCGTCGTCGAGGACCCGGCGATTGACCAGGCGGGGCGGCATCTCGGTCTCGATCACGCGGCCGATGGCGTAGTCGAAGTTCGACACCACCTTCTTGGCCGCCACCCGGTAGTCCAGGATGCGCCCGTCGGCCTTGCCCACCTCGGCGTGGTCCGGGGTGACCAGGCCCTGCACCACCGCCTCGCCCCAGCCCCAGCTGGTCTCGATGACGATGCGGTCGGTCTTGCCGGTCACCGGGTGCGCGGAGAACGCCACCCCGGAGGCCCGGGCGTGGATCAGCTCGATGATGCCGACCGCCATCGGCATGTCGCGGTGGCTGGTGCCTGACCGCAGCCGGTAGGCCACCGCGCGCGCGTTGAACAAGCTGGCCCAGCACTGCCTGACCGCCTCGAGCACCCGGTCAGGCCCGGACACCCCCAGGTAGGTGTCGAAGATCCCGGCGAAGCTGGCCGTGCCCGAGTCCTCGCCGATGGCCGAGCTGCGCACCGCGGTCGGCACGTTGATGTCGAAACAGCGCGAGCTCAGCTCCTCGTACGCCTCGCTGATCAGCCCGGCCAGGTCGGCACTCAGGTCCCGGCGGGTGAGCTCGGACCGGGCCGCGCCGGCGGCCTTCTCGATCTCGGCGGACCCGGCGGCTGGCCCGAGTCCGGCCAGCGCCGCGTCCACGGCCTGGTCCAGGCCCGTCTGGGCCCAGTGCCGCCGGTAGGCGTCGACGGTAACGGTGAAGCCTTTCGGCAGGGCGACGCCGGCCTGGGTCAGCTCGGCGAGCCGGCCCATCTTGGCGCCGCACACGCCGACCGCCTGCTCCGGTACGATCGCGTCCACCCAGGCGATGGCGTCACCCACGGGCTCAGCCTTCCGCCGGCCCGGCGTGCTTGAGCACCGTGACGTGGCCGCTGCTGCCGTCCACCTCGACCTCGTCGCCGTCGCAGATGAGCACCGTGGCCAGCCCGACCGCGGTCACCGTGGGCACGCCGTACTCACGGCCGACGATGGCGGCGTGGGACAAGGTGCCGCCGCCGTCGCAGACGCAGGCGGCGATCTTGGCGAAGGCCGGGGTCCAGTTGGGCGAGGTGGACTCGCACACCAGCACCTCACCCGGGCTGAGCCTGTGCAGCTCGTCGGCGTTGTGCAGGACCCGGGCGATGCCCCGGCCGATGCCCTTGGAGGCGGGCACGCCGGTCAGGGTCTTGACCGTGCCGGTCGCGCCGACCGCCTCCACCGCCCGCAGGAAGTGGCTGTTCAGCCCGAAAATCTCGATCAGGATCGGGTCGTTGACCGACTCGGGCACGGTGCCGACCACCTTGGGCATGCTGGGCCGGCGCTGCAGCCAGTAGTCGAAGTACTGCTTGCGCTCCTCGACCAGGTCCCGCAGCCCGGCGTAGGGCCTGCGGCCGGCCGACACGTCCATGATCTCCTCCCAGAACAAGTACAGGGTGTCGTCCTGGTGATCTGCTCCGACCCGGTCCGCGATGGCCTGGCAGGCCCACCGCATGGGCAGCGAGATGCGCAGGTCGATGTAGTAGTTGTGGTCGTCCTGCCACCACGGGAAGTTCGCCGCCCGGCACGAGGCCAGGCCGCCGTCGAACAGCCGCTGTTCCTCCAGGGTGAGCTTGGACCTGGCGGCGTCCACCGCCGCCTCGCGTTCTTCCACCGCCGCCGTCAGGGCCGCTTCGAAGTTGTGGTCGGTGTCCTTCTGCAGGAACGTCTTGATCGTGCCCAGGGCCGGTGTCGCGTCCTCGATCCAGCTCGGCAGGGCGATGTCGCATGATCCCTCGGTGCGCCACCCGTAGACCTGCAGGAAGTCGTCGAACCGGGTCAGCCAGGTGCTGGCCGAGCCACCCTGGGCGGCCAGCGCCGCGCGCAGGCCGTCGGCCTCGTGGGCGGCGAAGACGCGGTCAAGGCCGGCCGTGCGGGCCGCGGCGGTCAGCCGCCACAGCTCCCGGTCGGTTTCCATGATCTTGGTGTCGTAGCCCTGCAGGAACTTGCCGATCTGGCCCGGGTCCAGGCCAAGCTCGGTGCACATGCTGTAGAAGCCGACGTAGTTCGCCAGCAGCGGGTACATCACCTGGAAATGGATCTCGAAGGCGCGCTTGTGGTACTGGCGGGCCTGGATGAGGTTTTCCCGCAGGTCCGCCAGCGACAATGCGGCGGTGTCCACGCCGCGGAAGTAGTCCCAGCTCTCGTTGACCTCCCCGCGCATCCGGCCCCAGATGTCGTCGAAGTTCTGCAGGAACGGCGGCAGGCTGTGCTCCAGCCGCCTGGCCCGCTGGCCGATCTCCCGGGGATCGTTCACCGGCAGGGCCGAGCCATACGTGTGCGTGCCGCCCAGGCGGCAGGTGATGCCGCGGCCGGGCGGCAGCGGCATCTGCTCGGCGGCCAGCTGTGAGGCCCAGTTGTAACCGTCCTCGTTCCAGATCAAGCCCATCGGGGTCAGGCCCCGCGGCCAGTGAAAGTCCAGGAACCAGAAGTTCTCCTCGTCCTCCTTGCGGAACGTCTGGACCGGGTCGACGTACCACGGCGCGTGGGTGTAGCTGGGCTTGAAGCCCGGGTACCACTCGTCGCTGATGAACTCATCAACGGGGATGACCGTGGCCATTGCGACTCCTAGGCGTAGTTGCGGCTGCCGATGTCCAGAAGGTTTCACTGCCGTTTCGCGCTGGCAACCAGGGCGTTCCTTGGGGCGGAACGATATCCGGGCCGGGGTTCACGCTGAACCGGCAGGCCGTTCGGCCGGCGCCCACAGCAGGCCGTCGCCTTCGGCGGCCCTGAGCAGGGTGTAGTCATGTCCGCCGCGCAGTTCGTACTGCAACTCGACCTGCGTGGTGAGTTCGGCGCCGACGGTCAGCGACACCTTGGTGTGGAACGCGTCCACGCCCAGGGATAGGTTCCGCTTGGACGTCCGCTCGTACGTCCTCTTGTACGTGGCGAGCGCGCCGGTGGTGTCGTCCGCCAGCGGGTACCGCCACACCGGCGGCCCGGCCGGGGGTCTGGCCTCGGGGGACAGGAGCCGCAGGCCGGGGCTGGAATCGGTGCGGACGCTCCCGGTGTCCACCTGCACCCCGCCGCCGACCTGACGGCCGTCAAGCAACACGACCACCTGCTGCAGCATCAGCTTCAGCGGCTGGAAGACGACCTTGATCTGGCCGGCCGCGGCGGTGAACGAGGCCTCCGCCGACGCCTTCAGCTCCCGAGACCCGCCCAGGCCGTTCCCGAACACAGTCAGGCCCCACGTCAGCGGACGCGACTTCATCTCCTGCCGGTCGAACGTGGCCGTACAGCCCGCCACGTCCGCGCACGCCAGGACGAACAACGGCACCCGCACCTCGATCACGGCCGTGTCCTGCACCTGGACTTCCCGGTCGCTGAAATAGTCGGCCAGCCGCCGGTAGACCGATCGCCGCTTGGCGTACAGTTCAGGCGGCACCGGGTCCACCGCGAAGGACACGCCCAGCGGGTGGTAGATTTCGATTTCGAGTTCGATCGCATGCAGCTGCGCCTCGGTGTCGTCGCGCAGCGAGACGGCCCGCTCGACCTCCTCTTCCGGCAGCCCGATCGAGCGCAGGCCGGAACCGAACGCGGCGTGCGACTGCAAGGCGGCGTCCACCCAGTCCTGCTGGCCGCCGATGGCCACATTGCCGGGTAGCGGCTCCACGGCGCCGGACAGCCAGTCGTCATCCATGCGTTCTCCTGTCAACGGTTTAGGTGAGGACGAAATGCCCGGGGTTCAGCATCGGCACCGCATCGAAGAACAACGTGGCCAGGTCTTGTTTGGTGTCGATGTTCTCGAACCACTTGCGCCCGTAGATGCCCTCGGGCAGCGCCTCGTCTATGTCCAGCCGGGGCCCCATCATGACCTGCCAGGTAAGCCGCCACATGATGTAGTTAACGACCGGACCGAGCTTGACCCGGTCGTGCAGGCTGGGCATGATCTCGCCGGTCCGCGGATCACGGGTCAGCGGCCCGTACTCGGCGAGGAACGGGGAGGCGGAGTCCGCCAGGAACAGGTGGAAGGCGGGCTCACGCTGCCGGATGCGCATCGCCTCGGCGTGCGCGGGCTGGTCCGAGCTCGACCCGATCAGC
>JBEKGC010000072.1:0-19503 GCA_050013055.1 Streptosporangiaceae bacterium | reverse complement strand
CTGCCAGGTCACGCTGAACTGGGAAACCGCCTACGCCACCGCGTTCCAGATTCAGACCTCCAACGACAACTCCACCTGGACCACCATCTACTCCACCACCACCGGCACCGGCGGCACCCAGAACCTCAGCGTCACCGGCTCCGGCCGCTACATCCGCATGTACGGCACCACCCGGGCCACCCAGTACGGCTACAGCCTGTGGGAATTCCAGGTGTTCGCCAGCTAGGCGCCCGAGGTCAGCTCCGGCGGCGCGCTGGCCGGGCCGACCTGGGCCTTCAGCGCGGCGAGCTCGGAATCCACGTCAGCGGCCGATCCGGCTTCGTCCAGCTCCTTCTGGATGTCGTCGGTGTCGCCGCCGACATCTTCGAGTACCCCGGACTGCAGCAGCTCGTCCAGGGCGCCCGCGCGCGACTGCATGGTAGCGATCTTGTCCTGGGCCCGCTGCAGCGCCGCCCCCGAGTCGCCCAGCGTGGTGGAGATCCCCGCCACGCTCTCGTTCACCGAGCTCTCGGCCGCCGCCGCGGTGTACTGGGCCTTCAGCGTTTCCTTCTGCGTCCGGAACTTGTTGACCCGGTCCTGCAGGGCCGTCATCGTCTGCTCCATCTTCTGCTCTTCCTCACCGAGCTGCTGGTGCTGCGGCTCCATCCCGTCGATCTGGGCCTGCGCGGCGGCCTTGCGGGAGAGCGCCTCCCTGGCCAGGTCCTCCCGGCCCTGAGCCAGCGCCGCCTTGGCCTGGTCGGTGAGGTGATCCACCGAATGCTGCAGCTGCTGCTCCTGTAGCTCGATCCGCTTGCGCGAGGCGGCGATCGTGACCAGCGCCTGCCGGACCTTGGTGAGCTGATCGAGCATCTGCTCGTAGGACAGGTCGAGCATTTCGTCGGGCTTCTCGGCCGCGTCGAGCGCCTTGTTGGTCTTGGCCGCGAGTATGTCGTGGGCCCGTTGGAACAGAGACATGTCCATGTGCTCCTTAGTCGACGGTGACCGGACCAAACCTACGCCCCTTTCTTTTTTGGGCCGAACGGACGGTGGTTTCCGCCTCTGATACCACCTCTCGCCCCTTGTGCGGTAGGAACGACACATGTTGCGCGGAGAGACCATCGGGCTGCGGGCCCTGCACGAGGCTGACATCGAGATCCTCGAAACCGAACTGCTGAACGACGTCATGACGCGGGTCCGCAGCGACAGCCGGCCCTGGCGGCCGGTGGCGCCGGGCTCAGCCGACTCGCCGTACCGGAACACCGTGGACCCGGCCACCGTGGCCCGCTTTGCCGCGGAGGAGCTGGCCACCGGGGAACTGGCCGGCGAGGCGGTGATGTTCGAGATCGACCTGCACAACCGCAACGCGCACATCGGCCTGGCGCTTCGGCCCGCCTTCCGCGGCAGGCATCTGGGCACCGACCTCGTCCGGGTGCTGTGCCGCTACGGTTTCGAGATCCGCGGGCTGCACCGGCTGCAGGTCGACACCCTCACCGACAACCACGCGATGATCGGCGCCGCCAACCGGGCCGGTTTCGTCGCCGAGGGGGTCCACCGTCAGGTGGGCTGGGTCAACGGCCGTTTCGCCGACGGCGTCGTCCTCGGCCAGCTGGCCACGGAATGGCTTCCCGGCACGACCTAGCGCGCCGCGCTGTTGGTACTACTGAACAGACACGTTCGGAAGTCTCATGAAGGAGAGTTCATTAATGCGTAATCGCACGATTGGCGGCATCACCGTGGGCCCGATCGGCCTCGGCGGGATGCCCATGTCGATCGAGGGCCGGCCCGACGAGGACCGCTCCCTCGCGACCATCCACGCCGCGCTTGACGCGGGCGTCACGCTCATCGACACCGCCGACGCCTATCACCAGCACGCCGGCGAGACGGGGCATAACGAGCGGCTGATCGCCAAGGCGCTGGCCAGTTACCCGGGTGACACCAGCAACGTGCTTGTCGCCACCAAGGGCGGCCACGTCCGCCCCGGGGACGGCTCCTGGCAGGTCGACGGCTCGCCCGCCCACCTGCGGCAGGCCGCGGAGGCCTCGCTGAGGGCGCTGGGCGTCGACGCCATCGGGTTGTACCAGTTTCACCGGCCCGACCCGAAGGTTCCCTACGCGGAGTCCGTCGGCACGCTGAAGGAACTGCTTGACGAGGGCAAGATCCGGCTGGCCGGGATCTCCAACGCGACCGTCGACCAGATCGACATCGCCCGCAAGGTGCTGGGCGAGCAGAACCTGGCCAGCGTGCAGAACCAGTTCTCGCCCGCGTTCCGGTCCAGCGAGGACGAACTCGCCCACTGCGCCGAGCTCGGCATCGCCTTCCTGCCCTTCAGCCCGCTGGGCGGCATCGGCCAGGCCGGCCAGCTCGGCTCCAGGCACGCCGCGTTCGGCCAGGTAGCCGAGGCGCACGGGGTTTCGCCCCAGCAGGTCACGCTAGCCTGGATGCTGGCCAAGGCCCCGGTCGTGATCCCGATCCCCGGCGCCAGCCGACCCGCATCCATCATCGACTCCGCCCAGGCCGCCACCCTCACCCTGACCCCCGCCGAGCTGGCCAAGCTCGACCAGTCCTGACCCAGGGCTTTCCCAGACCGATGAGTTCTCGCTCCGGCGGGCGTTACACGGGCAACGGAGCAACGGAGCAAGGAGGAGCCATGACCGACAAGCCGTTCACCACCTGCCTGTGGTTCGACACCCAGGCGGAAGAGGCCGCCACCTTCTACACCGGCATCTTCAAGGATTCCCAGCTAGGCCGGATCCACCGCTACACCCAGGCCGGCCCGGGCGAGGACGGCTCGGTGATGCTCGTCGAGTTCGAGCTCAACGGGCAGAAGTTCTCCGGCTTGAACGGTGGTCCGCATCACACGTTCACCGAGGCCGTCTCGATCGTGGTCCCCTGCGCGGACCAGGCCGAGGTCGACTACTACTGGAGCAACCTGGCCGAGGGCGGGCAGGAGATCGCCTGCGGCTGGCTGAAGGACAAGTACGGCCTGTGCTGGCAGATCGTCCCCGCCGTGTTCTTCGAGATGATCGCCGACCCGGACCGCGACAAGGCCACCCGGGTCACCCAGGCGATGCTCGGCATGACCAAACTCGACATCGCCGTGCTGCGGCGGGCCCACGCCGGCGCGGGAGCGTAGCCCGTTTTGTTACCAACGGCGGGTGAACCGGCGGGCCACCCCGGCCGTGATCAGGGGTGTGGGGAGCACAAGGGGGACGTCGCTGCCCCGGCGGTCCGCGCCAGCGATCGCCGGGGCAGCACTGCTGATCGCCTCGGCATCGATACACCTGGACCTGTACCTCACCGGCTACCGGTCGATACCGACCATCGGCTGGCTGTTCCTGCTCCAGGTGATCTCGGCGTACCTGCTGGCCGTGGTGATTGCGGTCAGCCGCCACCGGCTGGCCGCCGCGGCGGGTGCCGCGTTCGCGCTCGGGACCCTCGGCGGGTACCTGCTGTCGCTAAAGGTCGGCTTGTTCGGGTTCACCGAGGTGCGCACCACCGCCGGGATCGTCGCCGCGATCATCGACGTGGCCGCCTTCGCCGCGCTGGCCACCGCCGTCTACCCCGTTCGCCGGGTGGGGTCGATGACCACCGTGACCGCGGCCGTCTCGGTCCTGGCGCTCGCGCTGCTCGGCGTGGCCGTGGCCACGCCCAAGGCCGCGCCGGCCGGCTCCGCCACGGCCGGACGGCAGGTGCTGAAGGCCAGGCAGATCGGCGGCGTGACCGTCCTCACCAACGCCAACGGCCTCACGCTGTACTCCTTCGCCCCGGACACCCCGGCCACGTCGGCCTGTTACGGCTCCTGCGCCGCCTACTGGCCGCCGGTGCCCGGGCCCGCGGCGGCCGGCCCTGGGGTCACCGGGTCGCTGGGCACGATCAAGCGGACGGACGGCTCGACCCAGGCCAGCTACGACGGGCATCCGCTGTACACCTACATCGGCGACAGCGGCCCGGGTCGGGACAGCGGCAACAACCTCAACCTCAACGGCGGCCTGTGGCGCGACGTGCCGGTCACGCCCGCGGGATAATGGCCTGCGACGCGGTCAAGAAAGGTGCAGCGTGTCCGAGCCGTTTTTCTCGCCGACGATCCCGGTGGACTCGCGCACCGAGGTCTTCCTCCGCTACCTCAGCTATTTCCGTTCCCGGCTCACCGCCAAGCTCGAGGCGCTGCCCGCCGCCGAGTGGCGGCGTACCCGCCTGCCGTCCGGCTGGACCCCCCTTCAGCTGCTCAAGCACCTGCGCCACGTCGAACGGCGCTGGCTCGAGTGGGGCTTCGAAGGCCGCGACGTCGGTGACCCATGGGCCGACAGCGACGGCGATCGCTGGTCCGTCGCCGACGGGGAAACCCCGGCCACGCTGCTGGCCGGCCTGCGCGACCAAGCCGAACGCAGCCGCCTCATCATCACCTCCCACCACCTCGACGAGGTGGGCCAGCCCGGTGAACGCTGGGACGGCGCCGACCCGCCCACCCTCGAGCGGGTCCTGTTCCACCTGGTCCAGGAGTACGCCCGCCACCTGGGTCAGCTGGACGTGGTCGTGGAACTCGCCACCGGCCGGTGCGAAGAATTACTTTTCCGCCACGCAGAGGTTCACGCACTCGCCGAGGCCCTCGATCCAGGTGCGCAGCACCTGGCCCGGCTGCAGGTAGACCGGCGGTTTCCTGGCGTCGCCCACCCCGCCGGGCGTGCCGGTGGCGATCAGGTCACCCGGCTTCAAGGTAATCGCCTGGCTCGCGTAGGCGACGATGTCTGCCGGGCTGAACAGCAGGTCGCTGGTGCGCGACTGCTGCCTGATGACGCCGTCGACCTCGCACCTGACCTCCAGGTCGGCCGCGTGCCCGACCTCGTCCGGCGTGACCAGGTAGGGGCCGGCCGGGGTGGAGTGCTCGAACATCTTGCCCTGCAGCCACTGCAGGGTGCGCCGCTGCCAGTCCCGCATCGACACGTCGTTGACCACCGTGTACCCGGCGATCGCCGCCAGGGCTTCCGCCGGGGTGGCCCGGTACACCGGGCGGCCGATGACGACGCCGAGTTCGACTTCCCAGTCGACCCGCTCGCTCACCGACGGCAGCACGAGCTCGTCCCGCGGGCCGAGCAGGGTGTCGGCGAACTTGGCGAACAGCGTCGGGTACTCGGGCAGCTCCCGCCCGGTCTCGGCGATGTGCGCCCGGTAGTTCAGACCCACGCAGATGATCTTTCCTGGCTGCGTGACCACCGGCGCGAAGTCCGCCTCCGCCACCGGGACCGCCGCCGCCGCGGTCCGCGGCTGGCCCGGTCCGCCCCGGGCCAGCAGCTGGCCGACGTCGGCGGCGTCCAGCGGGATCAGGACGTCCCCGTCAAGCCGTGCCGCCGTGGTCCCGCCGTCAATCCGAATGGTGCCCAATCGCATAGCGCCGACAATAGCGTCCGCCCAGCTGGCGCCCGCACGCCCCCCAGGCGGGCAGGCTAGGCGGCATGAACCGGCCCAGCGGCGGCTTTACCCGGTGACCCGTTCGATGGCCAGGTCGCCGGCCGCGTCCCGGGCGCGGAGCACCTTCTTGTCGAACTTGCCGACGGCCGTTTTCGGGATCTCGGCCACGAACGCCCAGTTTTCCGGCACCTGCCAGCCGGCCACGCCCGCGGTGCGCAGGAAACCGGCGAGCTCCGCGGCCCCGGCCTGCGCCCCCGGGCGCAGCACCACGCAGGCCAGCGGCCGTTCGCCCCAGCGCTCGTCGGGGATCCCGATCACCGCGGACTCCTGCACGGCCGGGTGCGCCATCAGCCGGTTTTCCAGGTCCACCGAGGAGATCCACTCACCGCCGGACTTGATGACGTCCTTGATGCGGTCGCTGACGGTGAAGAAGCCGCGGTCGTCCAGGGTGCCGACGTCGCCGGTGCGCAGCCAGCCGTCGTGGAACTTCTCCGGCGCCGGGTCGTGGTGGTAGGAGCCGGTGACCCAGGGCCCGCGGACCTCGATCTCGCCCTCCGACACGCCGTCGGCGGGCAGTTCCTCGCCGTCCGGCCCGGTGATGCGCATCTCGACGCCGTGCAGCACCCGGCCCGCGCGCATCCGCCAGTTCAGGTCCTCGGCGGAGCCTTCCCCGACGCCGGCGGGCGGCAGCGCGATGCCGCCGACCGGGCTCATCTCGGTCATGCCCCAGCCCTGCACGATCCGCAGCCCGTAGCGCTCCTGGAAGCGCTCGAGCAGGACCCGGGGCGCGGCGGCGCCGCCTGAGTTGGAGATCCGCAGCGAGGACAGGTCGATGTCGTGGTCTTCTCCGTAGTCCAGGATCGCGCTCCAGATGGTCGGCACCCCCGAGGTCACCGTGGTCCGTTCGGTGGCGATGAACCTGGTCAGATGCTCGGCGTGCAGGAACGGGCCGGGCATATGCAGGGTGGCGCCTGACAGGAAGGCCGCGAACGGCATGCCCCAGGCGTTGGCGTGGAACATCGGCACGATGGCCATGGCCCGGTCCGCCTCGGTGATGCCGTGGACCGAGGCGGCCATGACCGCCATCGCGTGCAGGTAAGTGGACCGGTGGGAGTACACCACGCCCTTCGGGTCCCCGGTGGTGCCGCTGGTGTAGCACATCAGCGCCGCGTCCCGTTCGTCAAGCTCCGGCCAGCCGAACCCGGGGTCCTCGGCCGCGAGCAGCTCGTGATAGCGCAGCACAGGCACCCGGTCGCCGAGCGCGGACGCAGCCGTGTCGCTTGAGCTGGCCGGGCCGTTGACGATGAACGCCTGCACGGAAGGCAGCTCGCCGGCGATCTTGGCCAGCAGCGGGACCAGGGTGTCGTCGACGATGATGATCCGGTCGGCGGCGTGGTTGACGATCTGGGCGACCTGCGCGCTGGGCAGCCGGATGTTGAGCGTATGCAGCACCGCGCCCATGCTGGGCACCCCGAAGTAGGCCTCCAGGTGCTCGGTGTTGTTCCAGCAGAAGGTGGCCACCGGCTCACCGGGCGAGATGCCGAGCCGGGTCAGGGCGGCGGCCAGCCGCCCGGCGTTCTGGGCCACCTGGGCGTACGTGGCCCGGCGGGTGCCCGCACCGGTCCAGGTGACGCACTCGCTTGTGCCGTACACCTGGGCGCCGTGCCGCATGATGGCGCGGATGGTGAGCGGGTAGTCCTGCATGGTGCTGCGGATCATCGGGGCCTCATCCTCGCTGATGGCCGGAACTTACTCCGGCGTACGGTAAGACCGCGTAACGTCCCACGTCAATGTCCCGTCTAACCTCCGGACGGCGTCGAGGGTGAGATCCTGGTCAGGCAAGAGGTACGGCGGCGGCCGCCAGGACCCGGGCGGCGCCGAGCGACGCGACGAGGGGGTGCAGCGCGAACGCCCGCAAGGCTGCTTCCGCCGAGCCGGTCAGGGCGGCGGTGACGATGGCTCGTTCGCAGCTCTTCACCGTGCACATCAGGCCCAGCTCATGATCCGACGGCGGCCGCACGGGCAGCGGTACCGCGCCCCGGCCATCCACCAGGCACACGGTCTCGATGACCGTGTCCGGCGCGAGCGCAGGGACCGTCGTGCCGTTGCGCACGTTGACGATCAGCCGGGCGGGCCCTCCGCCCGTCAGCGCGGCGGCGAGCCCGGTCGCGATGGACTCATAACCTCCGGCGGCCACGTCCGCGGCGTCTCGCTCACCGGAGCGCAACTCGGCGAAATAACTGCGGTTGCGCTCGTCGTTCGCCGCCGCCCAGAGCCGCGCGGCCTGGCCGGGAGCCGCCGCCGCCGCGGCGTAGAAGCTCTGCTGCCTGGCCCGGACGTGCTCGCCGCGTGTCCGCTGCGCCGCCATGACGTCACGCAGAGCTTCAGCCTGAGCGTAGTACCAGTACAGGTACTCGTTGGGGATCGCGCCGAGCGCCCGCAGCAGGTCGGCGCCGAACAGCCGCCCTTCCTCCATCGCGAGCAGCCGGGCCGGATCCGCCAGCAGGCCGGGCAGCCGCTCCGTTCCGCCGACCGTCAGGCCGCGCAGCCAGCCGAGGTGATTGAGGCCCAGGTAGTCGGCTTCGACCTGATCGGCCAGCCGGGCCAGGGACGGGCCCGGATCGGCTCCGGCCGCCGCGCAGGCCCGGCGCACCAGCGCCATGGGGGAGTCGCAGACCCCGATGACCCGGTGGCCGAGGCGGGCCGCCATGACCTCGGTGACGAGGCCGGCCGGGTTGGTCATCGAGATGACCCACGCCTGGCTCGCCAGCTCCGCGATGCGCCGCGCGATCGCGTCCACCACCGGCACGGCCCGGGCGGCGCAGGCCAGACCGCCAGCCCCGACCGTCTCCTGGCCGAGCACACCGAGATCCAGGGCGGTCCGCTCGTCCCGGACGCGACCATCCAGGCCGCCGACGCGCAACGCGGCGAAGATCACGTCGGCACCGCGCAGCGCGGTGTCGAGATCGGTGGTGGTGCGCAGCGTCAGCGGCTCACCCGCCAGCACGCCGGCGATCACGCCGAGCCGCCCGGGGGCCACGTCGAACAGCGTGACCTCCTCGACCGCCAGGCCGCTGCGGGCAAGCTCATGGCAGATCAGCGGGACCCGGAAGCCGCCGCCGCCGAGAATCGTGACTCGCACCCCAGCGACCCTATCGGGCAGACTGGCCTGATGGCGGGACAGCAGCCATGAACGACCAGTACGACCTGTTCGTGCACGGCACCGTGTTCTTCGACGTCGTCTTTACCGGCCTGGCGTCCCTGCCGGTGCGGGGCACCGAGCTCCAGGCCAGCGGGATGGGGTCGTGTCCCGGCGGCATCGCCAACCTCGCCATCGCCGCCAGCCGCCTGGGCGTGCGCACATCGCTGGCCGCGGCCTTTGGTGATGACGTGTACGGGGACTTCTGCTGGGCGACGCTCACCGAGCAGGAGGGCGTCGACCTCACCTATTCGCGCCGGTTCCCGGACTGGCACTCACCGGTGACGGTCTCCATGGTGGTGGAACGAGACCGGGCCATGATGACCCACATGCACCCGCCGCCCGTGCCGAGCAGCGAACTGCTCCCGACCATGCCCGCCGCCCGGGTTGGCTTCGCGCATCTGGACGCCGAGCCGCGCGCGTGGTTCCAGGCCGCGACCTCCGCCGGGATGCTGCTGTTCGCGGACACCGGCTGGGACCAGGACGAGAAATGGTCGCCGAGCGTCCTTGAGCAGCTCAGGAGCTTTCACGCCTTCCTGCCCAACAGCGTCGAGGCGATGGCCTACACCCACACAGACGATCCTCACGACGCCCTGCTCGCGCTGGCTCCGCGGGTCCCCATCGCGGTGGTCACCTGCGGCGGTCAGGGTGCGATGGCCATCGATTCCACCACCGGCGAGCAGGAGTGGGTCCCCGCGCTCCCGGTCAACGCCCACGATCCGACCGGAGCCGGCGACGTCTTCGGAGCCGCCTTCGTGCTCGGCACCTTGCGTGAGTGGCCGCTGCGCCAGCGGCTCGCGTTCGCGAACCTGTGCGCCGCGCTCTCGGTCCAGTACGTCGGCGGGTCACTGGCCGCGCCGGGCTGGGGGGACATCATCGACTGGCTCGCCCGCACCCAGGCCAAGGCGGCGGCCGGTTCCAGCCACGCCGCCGAACTGGCCAGGGCTTACGGGTTCATCGCCGACGTGCTGCCCGAGTCCGGGCGGATCTCGGTGCGCCGCGCCCGGGCCACCATCGCCCGCACCTCCGACGCGGAGACCTACACCAGGCCGGGGCCGCGGGATCGGTGAGCTAGGAGTCGGGGGAGCCGGCCGCCAGCTCGCGCTCGATCAGCGCGACCAGGTCCGGCCGGGCGGACAGGCCCCACAGCACCTCAGGCGCGATGCCGAGCTGCCGGGCCGCCTGCCCCACCACGGGCTGGAGCATGTGCAGGGCCTGAGCCAGCCCCTCGTCCCTGGTGTACGCCGGCGGCAGGTCATCGAGCGAAAGCTCGGCGGGCCGCCGCCAGGTCCCGTCCCGGCCGGGCAGCCAGGCCTCGCGCTCCGCGGCCACGCCGATCGCCGACGCGACGTTGTCCAGGTGAGAATCGGAAAACGACTGCAGGACCGACCTCTCGACCACCCCGGCGACCAGCCGGCGGTTCGGCGCGAGCAGCACGTTCCAGACATATTCCGAACGGGCGTGGCGGGGATGGGCCAAGGCAAAGTCAAGCCCGTCGACCTGGGCGTCGGGGTCGAATCCGTCCAGGCCGCGCTCGTTCCGGCCGAAATCGACGGTGATCACCACGTAGCCGAGCTGGTTCGCGGTCCTGGCCCGGACCTCGACCTGCGACCGGACACCCATGCCGCGCAGCTGGACCAGCCACGGCCCGTAGCGGTCGGCCGCGAACCAGGCGCCGGGATGGCCGTCAAAGTAGGTGTCCAGCTCCTGGCTGCGCTGGTAAAGCCGGGGCGGCGGCATCAGCCGCTGTTCGCCGGTCGCGGCGTTCTCCCCGATGAGGAAGGGCGTTTCCCGCAGCTGCCCGAGCAGCTCGGCTCGCGGGCCGGCCGCCGCCTCGTCCAGTACCCGTGCCACGCACTCCAGGTCAGCGTCGTGCCGGACCGGGTCGAGCGCGGTGATGTCCAGGTCGGCGTAGCGGGGCAGGATGACCTGCAAGACCTCGGTCAGCAGGTCAGGCGCGGCCAGGTTCAGCGCGGCCAGGAACGGCCCGGCGGCGGCCGAGGTGGCGACGGCGCGCCGTACCGTGGGCAGGCTGCTGGCCACCGGGCCCGGCAGGTACACCGCCGGGCGGTCCTGGGCGTCGAACGGCGCGACCTGACGGCCGTCTTCGAGCCGGATCACCGGCTGGGACCTGGCCGGCCCGGCCGGCTCGTCGTCGAACCGCGCCGCCTGCCACAGGGCCGGGCGGGCGAACAGGAAGGCGTACAAGCGCGTGATCCACTCATCGGACCGCGCCTGCAGAAAGCCGGCCGACAAGCGCGCCACCACGTCCTGCGGCGTGACCTCGGCCAGGCCGGCGTCGTCCCGCAGGTACCGCCACAGGGCGGGGGTGAGGTGCTCGGTGATCGCGGCGGAGGCGAAACGAGCCGACCCCGTGCCGTAGAGCGCGCCAAGCTGACCGGGCCCGAGCAGCTCGAGCAGCTCCGGGTCCTGGGCCAGCATCAGCTCGCCCGCCGTGCCGTAACCGCCCCCGGCCGCCGGGATCAGCGCCTCGGCGGCCAGGGCCTCGCGCACCGCGTCGAACAGCGGCCGGAACATCGAGCCGGGCGCGAAGCGCGCGGCGTCGACCGGCAGCGCCTGCAGCACGTCCACCGTGAGCAGGCCGCCGTCGCGAAGCTCGCGGAGCACGTCGGTCAGCAGCGCGGCGCTTTGCCGCACCAGCGCCTGGTTCGCGGGATCGGCCTCGGGAATGTTGTCGCGGGCTGGCGTCGTCCGGTAGGGACCTTGGAGCAGGAAGCCCAGATAGGTCGGTTTCTCGGTGGGGAAGAACACGGTCAGCGGGGAATCGCCGCACGGCACGATCCGGCCCGCCTCGGCGCCGAAGGCGATCTCGATCCGCTGCGCCGGATGGCCCTGGACCGGACGGTCCCAGAGCAGCCACTCCTCCCGGTAGCCACCGCCTTTGGACAGCGTCACCTGCCTGGCCTGGCCTGGCCTGCCGCGGCGGTCGATAACCGCGTCGGTAACCCCGGTGACCCCGGAACCGCTGACCCGCAGGCGTCCGATGCTCGTCAGGAACAGCAAGGTGCGGGGCTTGATCGCGGTCAGCGCCGCGGCGATCTCCCTGACGGCGGTCGCGGCCGTGACGCTGTCGTGATCGAAGGGGAAGACGAACAGCGTCCCTGACGCGGCGCCGGAGGCCCGGGGCGGCACCGCCGCCGGCCGGACGAAGCTGGAGATCTGGAAGTGCTCGCCGCCGCTGTAGATCCGCGGGCTCCTGGTGTACGCGTACACCGACTTGAAGCCGATGCCGAACTTGCCGATCTTGGTGAGGTCGGCGGCCTTCCCGCTCTGGCCCACCCCGCAGACGCCGCGCACGTCGGCCTCGGTGAAGGGGCGCCCGTCGTGCCGCAGCTCCAGCCGGTCGCCGAAGAGCTCGAAGGACAGCTCGGTCGCGCCCGCGTCCTCGGCGTTCTGGATCAGCTCGAAGATAAAGTGGGTGCGCTCGCTGTACAGCTGCCCGAGCAGGTCGAGCACCGCGGTGTCCCACCCGTACCTGGCGATGTTCTCGTCGCGGATCTTCTCGTAGTCGGCCGTCACCCGCCCTCCTCCCCGTGTCGTCGCTGCCGAATGTACCGGGACCGCTCGAACGCTGAGCCGGCCGCCCGCCCCGGCGCGAATGTCGGAAACGGTCCCAAACGTGTCGGGTTCGGCAGTGGATGAGCGACCCGCGTGGGCAGGGGGCAGGGCGAAACGACAAAGACGATGAGAGGAACTGTATGCGGGCAAGGTCCTCGGTCACGAGAACATGGGCGAGGTCATCGAGGTGGGGAGGCCGTCGACCGGGTCAAGGTCGGTGACATGGTCTGCTGCACGGGAACGCCGACGGCACGGTTCCGTTCGGCGGCTCCGGACGGCGCACGCACGCCGCGATCCCCGGTTCGGAGCTGGCCATTCTCGACGGCGCGCCGCACGGCTGCAACGTCAGCCACGCCCGCGACTTCAACACCGCCCTGATCAGCTTCCTCGACCGCTAATCAGCCCACCCGCCGGCCGCGGTCCGGCCGTCCCGAAACCGAGCCCGGCCACCCGCGACGATCAGGCTAGGAAACCCGTGTCATCTTATACATTTCTGCTTAGGTGGCCTGAAAATGATCATGGACCGAAACGGCGCCGCAAATCGGCTCATGCTGCCAGTTCGAGCTCGGCTACAGAAATTGAATGGCTGGGCTCTGTGTCTGCAGGTTTCGCTTCGTTTCACTGAACCCGGTGGACCATTGGACCGGTTATGTGAGCATTCCACAACAAGGTGTGTTCGCGGTGTGCCGCCAGTTCCGGATGTGGTTCACTGCCGTCCTGTTCTGGGTGACCCCGGCTGGAACCAGCACGGAGCGGCCGATATGTTGCAAACCACGCCGTCACCAGCGTGGCGAGTTCACAACCGCGACACGTTGCGTACGCAGGTTAATCCGGAATGCTCACGTTGCCGGCCCAATGGTTCACAGGGCCGGCGGAGGGCCAGTCGGGGGCGACACGGCGGGTGCGGACGTGGCGCGACGGACTGGTGCTGCAATGGGCCGGGGCTCGGGGGACATGGCCGGACCCGAATCATAGTGGACTACCAGACCCCGGCGTTCCACCCCTGTAAATGCGTAGTGGACTGAAGTTCCGGGTGTTTCTTGTGAGGTGGTCTGTGCGGCGGCGGACCCGCGAGAAATCATACCTGGAACGCCCGTCCCAGAGCGGTCCCGGGCCTGCGAGTATCAGCGGGTAAATACCCCCTTGACTTATGGCGGCCCGGTCAGGCCGCGGATGGCGTTGCTGATGGGCTTGCCATGGAACCGCAGCCAGCGCATGCTGGCCACGTCCAGGATGGCCCAGTTGCCGTGCGGAGCACCGTCACGATCCAGGCCGGCGATCTCGAGCGGTCCACCGCCCAGGTCCACCCGGCGCCGGTAGTCAATATGCAGGTGGCCGTGCATCAGCCAGTGCGGCCGCACCGCCAGCACGATCTCGCGGAGCAGGCTCTGGTGCACATTGTTGCGGCGCAGGTCGGCGGCCGCCCACCAGGACGGCAGCGGCGGGAAGGTGTGCTCGACCCCGGCCGGGCAGTCGTGCGTGATCATTACGTCGGCGGGGCCGGCCTCCATGACCGCCGCGGCCTGAGCCGGGGTGATCTCTTCCTCCGGCCACCAGCTGGTGCCGGGTGTCCGGTCGGCCCGGTCCAGGCTGACCGCGCCGCCGAGGGCGAGCCAGTCCCGCCCGCCCCAGCGCCAGCGATGGCCGCGGGGCAGGTGCCAGATCCGTTCGGTGACCTGCTCCCGGCCGTCCGGGCCCGGACGGAGCGCGCCGAGCTGACTGAAGTCCTCGTGGTTACCGTCCACGAACCACAGCTCGGCGGCGGCCGCCGCGAGCGCGGAGCGTATCCGGGAGAGGTATTCCTGCCCGGCGGGCCCAGGCCAGATGCCGAAATCGCCCAAGTGCACGATGACCCGCGGCCCGCCCTCCGGCAGCAGGCGCGACATCTTGGCTATTGTCCGGGTCGCCCATGGCGTGTTCCCGTGCCAGTCGCCCGCCACGCCAATGCGCTCAGGTCCTTCCGTCACGGTCACCGGTCCCTTATACCCCATCTGCCCGTGGCAAGATGCCGACGTGCGGCGGTCTTCGTGCGTGCATGCCAGGCCGCCCGGACTAGGGCCGGAGGCCGCAAGCCAGGGATAATTAGCACCGGCTCGAGCCAGGGTTTACCGGATGTCGCGGCGCCAGGTGACCAGGGCCGGAACGGTGAGGCACGCCACCGCGTACAGGCTGAGGGTGACGAACGCCGTGGCCGGAGCGATGCGCATCTGGTCCAGCGGTTCCCCGAGCAGGAAGCCGGTGTGGTTGGGCAGGTCGAGGAGCGTGTTGGTGCTGGCGTCCGGCAGGAGCTGGTAGAGCCGCAGCAGCACGCCGTGCAGCTGGGTGGAGATGTACTGCAGGGTGGGGTCGACCACCACGGCCCATATCAGCACCGCCCCGATGCCCGCGGCCGCGCTGCGGGACAGGACACCGAACGTCACCCCGATCGCCCCGTAGGCCAGGCTCACCAATACTCCGGCGGCCAGCGCACCCGCGAGCTGACCCGGCGTGGGAAAGCCCTTCGTCAGGACCGACAGCGAGCCGGCCTGGCCGGCCGTGACGATCGCGCTGGCCACGGCGGCCGCCGCGAAGGTGATGAGCACGCACCCGGCGAGCGTGATCATGATGGCGACGTACTGGCCGAGCGCGGTCCGGAACCGCCCGGGCCCCTGCACAAGCGCCGCCCTGATCGTCCCGTAGCCCCAGTCGCTGCCGCCGATCAGGGCTCCGATCAGCATGAATACGGCGGCTCCGTAGATGCTGGAGGCCGGGCCGAAGCCGCTCAGCGCGCCGGTGAGGTACTGGCCGGGGGTCATCGCCCCCAGCAACTGCTGGGGGTTCAGGCCCCACACCTGGCCCGTCGGGCTGTTGGCGGTCAGGTATTCCACGTACTGGGTCAGGTAATAGCCGATCAGCATGTCGGCCGGCAGGATAAGCACGAGGATCCAGATCGCGGGGCGGCGCCGCATGATCAGCAGCTCGGCCCGCATCGCCGCGAGCAGCCCCCCCGGTGCCGGTGCCGGATTGCGCCCCAGCCGACCCAGCCGCACCCGTCGTCCCAGCCGCACCCGGCGTCTCAGTCGCCGCTCTCGCCGCGGGGCGCGGTCGGCGGCGATGTCCCGGCGGCGCAGCAGGAAGATGGCCACCGCGATGGCTCCCACCGCGTATCCGGACAGCGTCCAGATCGCCTCCGGCGTGCTGACGGGCAGGTAGTTCTGCGACGTCGCCCCCCCACCGGCAGTGCCGAACAAGCCGGACAGCGTGACCGCGCTCGGCCCGGGAGCCAGGTCGCTGATCGTGCGCAGCGGGCCGCCGGCGGTGATCGCCAGGTTGTACAGGGTGCTGTCAATGATCATCGTCCAGACCATCGCGATGCCCATCGCGACCACCGCGCTGCGGCAGATCGTGCCGAGCGCGAGCCCGATCGCCGCATAGGCCAGCGCGATCAGGACCGCGGCCGCCAGCGCCCCGGCGATGGCCGGCGTCGGCGGTATCGCGCCGGTGTTGGAGCTCACCGCGGCCGGCTCGAGCGCGCGCACGGCCAGGCTCGCCCCGGCGGCGACCGCGAAGGTCAGCACCGTGCTGGCCGCGGCGGCCAGGCTCAGCGCGGCCAGTTGACCCAGATGCGCCCGGGTCCGGCCGGCGCCTTGCAGCAGGGTGGTGCGCAGCGTCCCGCTGGTCCAGTCGCCGCCCGCCATGATGGCGCCGAGCACGATCAACGGCACCTGGGCGCTGAACGCGAACTGGGACACCGCGATGATCGAGAACTGGCTGGGCAGCATCGAGGGCAGGTTCTGCGCCGGCGTGCCGATCGAGCCGTACTGAGCCGGCCTCAGCGTCACGTACAGGACGAACTCGGCGACGTAGTACACGGCCAGCGTGACCACGGGCGTGACAAGCAGCAGCGCCCAGGCCACCGGCCATTTGCGCAGGATCAGCAGCTCGGCGCGAGCGGCCGCGAGCATCGTGTCAGCACCTGCTCGCCCGCACACCGCCACTGTACAGCGGCCGTTAATACCGTGGACATAACCGGCCGGGCGGTTATCCTGGCCGAGGAGATCCCATGGACAACGATGCGCCGCCGTTCCGGTACGACGCGCGGCTGGCGAGCGAGATCGAGCTGCGCTGGCAGGACCGCTGGGAGCGCGAGGGGACGTTCCACGCGCCCAACCCGGGGCCCGGCGGGTCCGGTGCGGTCACCGGGCGCCCCAAGTTCTACCTGCTTGACTTCTTCCCCTACCCCAGCGGCATCGGGCTGCACGTCGGTCATCCGCTGGGCTACATCGGCACCGACGTGTTCGGCCGGTACCTGCGGATGACCGGTCACGAGGTGCTGCATCCGTTCGGGTTCGACACCTTCGGGCTGCCTGCCGAGCAGTACGCCATCGACACCGGCCAGCACCCAGCCGTCACCGTCCGGCAGAATGCGGCGGTCATGCGCAGGCAGCTGCGGCGGCTGGGGCTGGGGCACGACCGCACGCGCGAGATCATGACCAGCGACCCCGGGTACTACCGCTGGACGCAGTGGATCTTCCTGCGGATCTTCAACAGCTGGTCCGACCGCGGCCAGGCGCGGCCGATCAGCGAGCTGGTCGCGCAGTTCGAATCGGGACGCCGTCGCGTGCCCGGCGGCCTGGCCTGGCACGACCTGCCCGCCAGCCGGCAGCGGGACGTCATCGACGGCCACCGGCTGGCCTACCTGGCCGATGTCACGGTCAACTGGTGCCCGGGGCTGGGCACCGTGCTGGCCGATGAGGAGGTGACGGACGAGGGCCGCAGCGCCGTCGGCAACTACCCGGTGCACCGCAGGCCGCTGCGGCAGTGGATGCTGCGCATCACCGCGTTCGCCGAGCGCCTACTGGCCGACCTGGACGACGTGGACTGGCCCGAGCACGTCAAGCGCCTGCAGCGGAACTGGATCGGCCCGAGCGGCGGGCCGTACCACCTGAAGGACTGGCTGTTCTCCCGGCAGCGTTACTGGGGCGAGCCGTTCCCCATCGTGTACGACGAGACCGGCCGCCCGGTGGCGCTGCCGGAGGAGCTGCTGCCCGTGACGCTGCCGGAGCTGACCGATTTCCGGCCGGTGCCGCAGGACGACGCGAGCGACCCGGTCCCGGCGCTGGCCCGGGCGCCCGGCTGGGCGGAGGTCACGCTGGATTTGGGGGAGGGCCGCAAGCGCTACCGGCGTGAGCTGAACGTCATGCCGCAGTGGGCCGGCTCCTGCTGGTACTACCTGCGTTTCCTGGACCCGCACAATGAGCACGCGCCCGTCGGCCGGGACATCGAGCGCTACTGGATGGCGCCGCGCGGTGTCGACCTGTACGTCGGCGGCGTCGAGCACGCCGTGCTGCACCTGCTGTACGCCAGGTTCTGGCACAAGGTGCTGTACGACTACGGTGTCGCGGGAACCCCGGAACCGTTCGGCCGCCTGTTTAATCAGGGATATATCCTGGCGGACGCCTTCACCGATGCCCGCGGCCGGTATGTTCCGGCCGCCGAGGTGACCGCGGGCCCGGCCGGCGGCTGGACCTACCGCGGCCAGCCGGTGACCAGGCGGGCCGGGAAGATGGGCAAGAGCCTGAAGAATGGCATCAGCCCGGATGACATGTACGCCAGGTACGGCGCGGACACGCTGCGGCTGTACGAAATGGCGATGGGCCCGCTGGACGGCGACCGCGCGTGGCACACCGACGACGCCGTCGGCATGCACCGGTTCCTGCAGCGCCTGTGGCGCCTGATCATCGACGAGACGACGGGGGAGACCCGGATCTGCGCCGCGGAGGATATGGACGCAGCCACCGCCCGCCTGCTGCACCAGAGCATCGCCGCGGTCAGGGAGGACGTCGCCGCGCTGCGGTTCAACACCGCGATCGCCCAGCTCATCACGCTGACCGCGCACGCGTCCCGGCTGCCCCGGGTGCCGCGCACCCTGGCCGAGCCACTGGTCCTGATGGTGGCGCCGCTGGCCCCGCACGTCGCCGAGGAGCTGTGGCAGCGGCTGGGCCACCCCTCGTCCCTGGCCTTCGAGCCGTTCCCGCAGCCCGATCCGGCGCTGGCCGTTGACCGCACCGTCACGCTGCCGGTCCAGGTCAACGGCAAGGTCCGCTTCACCATCGAGGTCCCGGCCCAGGCTGGCCCCGACGAAATCCGCGCCGTGGCGGCCCGCCACCCCGGCTATCCGGACGAGGAGGTAGCCCGCCTGGTCATCGTCCCCGGCAAGATCGTCAACGTGGTGCTGAGCTAGGGCGTCTCGTGCCCGGTACGGGGTCTGCCCCAGCCTCCGGCACCCCCGTTTCGTGCCCGGTACGGGGGGCCGCCCCTCGCGACGATGCTGGTGTGGTTCGTGGTGGGCCAGGGCTTTATGAAGCGTCAGCTCACGGGAAAATCGTGGAACATTCGGCCCACGTGGATGGTTTGGTAACCAATAGGGCACCTTTTTCTCCATTATAGACGAATTTTCCGTATAAATATTCTAATTCATCGTACCGGTAATCGATTTATTGCCCTGGTTCGGCTATCAACCCGTCGCCGCAGGCTAGACACGGTGGCCACCGACCAAAGCGGATCGCGCGTCCGTGAGAACGATCCGTGGCTCACCCGCACTGCCAGGCATCACGCATGGAAGACTCGAAGCCGTGTGTACCGTCGTGGTCAGCCTGGCGCCGCAAGACCGGGTGCCGTTGCTGCTGCTCGGCGTGCGGGACGAGTTCACCGGCCGCCCGTGGCAGCGGCCGGCCCGGCACTGGCCCGGGTCACCGCTGATCGGCGGGCGGGACGAGGAGGCCGGCGGGACCTGGCTCGCGGTCCACCCTGACCTTCCGCGTGTCGCCTGCCTGCTGAACGGCGGAGGCGAACTCGCCCCGCCCGCCCGCCGCCGGTCCCGGGGCGAGCTCCCGCTGAGCGCGGCCGGGCGGGGACGGCAGTGTCTGCTCGAGCTGCACGACGACCCCGCGGCGCTGGCCTGCTACGACCCGTTTTACCTGGTGTGCGCCGAACCCACCGCGATCCTGCTGCTTGGCTGGGACGGTCGCCAGCCGGCGCTCACCGAACTCCCCCCCGCCACCCACATCCTGACCAACGTCGGCCATGTCTACCCGCCGCCCGCCGCGCCGGAGCCGCCCGGCGACCCTAAGGCGGTCCGCTTCGGCGCCAGGTTCGGCGCACGCAGGCCCTCCGGCGACCCGGCCGCCCCGCTCGGGGACGCCTGGGATGACTGGCTGACGCTCGCCGCCCCCGACGGCCCGCCCGGCATCGAAACCGGCGCCATCATCGTCCGCCGGGAACTGCCCGACGGCCGGGTGTGGGGGAGCACGTCGGTCAGCCTGGTGGCCCTGGCCGCGGATGGCCGGCTGCGCTATGAC
>JBEKGC010000071.1:0-19092 GCA_050013055.1 Streptosporangiaceae bacterium | reverse complement strand
GTCGAGGGCGACTCGGCCGGCGGCTCGGCCAAGGGCGGCCGGGACCCCAAGTTCCAGGCCATCCTGCCGATCCGCGGCAAGATCATCAACGTCGAGAAGTCACGGATCGACCGGGTCCTGAAAAACAACGAGGTCCAGGCGATGATCACCGCGCTGGGCGCCGGCATCTACGACGAGTTCGACATCACCAAGCTCAGGTACCACAAGATCATCTTGATGGCGGACGCCGACGTCGACGGGCAGCACATCCGGACGCTGCTCCTCACGCTGCTGTTCCGGTTCATGAAGCCGCTGGTCGAGGCCGGGTATGTGTACCTGGCGCAGCCACCGCTCTACAAGATCAAGTGGGAGGGGCGCGGCAACGACCCGGACTACGTCTTCACCGACGCCGAGCGCGACCGGGTGGTCGAGGCCGGCATCGCCGCCGGGAAGAAGGACCCGCGGCCGCGGGACGGCGTGCAGCGGTTCAAGGGCCTGGGCGAGATGAACCCGAACGAGCTGTGGGAGACCACCATGGACCCGGCGCACCGGGTGCTGCTCCAGGTAACCCTCGACGACGCGGCCCAGGCCGACGAGCTGTTCAGCGTGCTGATGGGCGAGGACGTCGAGGCCCGCCGCTCGTTCATCACCCGCAACGCCAAGGACGTCAGGTTCCTGGACATCTGACCAGGCCGTCTCATGGGGCGGCTGTTCCGAACGCTTGAGTAGGGATTGCGAAAAGTGACCGAAGTTACCGATCTGCCGCAGGAAGGGCACGACCGTACCGAGCCGGTCGACATCCAGTTCGAGATGCAGCGCAGCTACATCGACTACGCGATGTCGGTCATCGTCGGCCGTGCCCTACCCGACGTGCGGGACGGGCTCAAGCCGGTGCACACCCGGATCCTGTACGCGATGTACGACGGCGGGTTCCGTCCGGACCGGGGCTTCTTCAAGTGCTCCCGGGTCATCGGCGAGGTGATGGGCAACTACCACCCGCACGGCGACGGCGCGATCTACGACGCGCTGGTCCGGATGGCCCAGCCCTGGTCGATGCGGATGCCGCTGATCGACAGCCAGGGCAACTTCGGCTCGCCGGGCAACGACCCGCCCGCGGCCATGCGGTACACCGAGTGCCGCCTTGACCCGCTGGCGATGGAGATGCTGCGGGACATCAACGAGGACACCGTTGACTTCCGGGAAAACTACGACGGCCGCTCGTCCGAGCCCGTGGTGCTGCCGAGCCGGTTCCCCAACCTGCTCATCAACGGCTCAGAGGGCATCGCGGTCGGCATGGCCACCAAGATCCCGCCGCACAACCTGCGCGAGGTAGCGGCCGGGGTGGCCTGGTACCTGGACCACTTCGACGCCACCGACGAAGAGCTCCTGGACGCCCTGATGGAGCGGATCAAGGGCCCGGATTTCCCCACCCGCGGCCTGATCGTGGGCCGCCGCGGCATCAGGGACGCCTACACCACCGGCCGCGGCTCGATCATCATGCGGGCCGTCGTCGAGGTCGAAGAGGACGCCAGGGGCCGGGCCTGCCTGGTCGTCAAGGAGCTGCCCTACCAGGTCAACCCGGACAACCTGGCGCAGAAGATCGCCGAGCTGGTCAAGGACGGCCGGGTCAGCGGCATCGCCAACATGCAAGATGAGAGCAGCGGCCGCACCGGGCAGCGGCTGGTGATCGTGCTGAAGCGGGACGCCATCGCCAAGGTGGTCCTGAACAACCTGTACAAGCACACCCAGCTGCAGGACACGTTCGGGGCCAACATGCTGGCCCTGGTCGACGGCGTGCCGCGCACCCTGCGCCTGGACCAGATGATCAGGTACTGGGTCACGCACCAGATCGAGGTCATCGTCCGGCGCACCAGGTACCGGCTGCGCAAGGCCACCGAGCGGATGCACATCGTCTCCGCGCTGCTCAAGGCCATCGACCGGATCGACGAGGTCATCGCGCTTATCCGGGCCAGCGCGTCGGCGTCGGAGGCGCAGCAGTCCCTGATGGGGCTGCTGGAGATCGACGAGATCCAGGCCCGCGCGATCCTGGACATGCAGCTCCGCAAGCTGGCCGCCCTGGAGCGGCAGGAGCTCATCAACGAGCACGACGAGCTCGCCGCCAAGATCGCCGACTACGAGGACATCCTGGCGTCACCGGAGCGGCAGCGGCAGATCGTCGGGTCCGAGCTGGCCGAGATCGTCACCAAATTCGGGGACGAGCGGCGGACCGAGATCGTCGCCTACGACGGCGAGGTGGCCGACGAGGACCTGATCGCCGAAGAGGACGTCGCGGTCACGATCACCTACGGCGGCTACGCCAAGCGCACCAAGACCGACCTGTACCGCGCCCAGCGGCGGGGCGGCAAGGGCGTCCGCGGCGCCCAGCTGCGTACCGACGACATCGTGGATCACTTCTTCGTGACCACCACCCACCACTGGATCTTGTTCTTCACCAACAAGGGGCGGGTCTACCGGGCCAAGGCCTACGAGCTGCCCGACGCCGGCCGCGATGCCCGTGGTCAGCATGTGGCCAACTTGCTCGCGTTTCAGCCCGACGAGCGGATCGCCGAGGTACTCGCACTGCGCGACTACCAGGTCGCCCCGTACCTGGTGCTCGCGACCAAGTCGGGGCTGGTGAAGAAGTCCCGGCTGACGGACTTCGACTCGCCGCGCTCAGGTGGCATCATCGCGATCAACCTGCGCGAGGACGACGAAGTGATCGGCGCCAGCCTGGTCTCCCCCGATGAGGACCTGCTGCTGGTCAGCAAGGGTGCGCAGGCGATCAAGTTCCATGCCAGCGACGAGTCGCTGCGGCCGATGGGCCGCGCCACCTCCGGCGTCATCGGGATGCGCTTCAACGACGGCGACGAGCTGCTCGGCATGTACGTGGTCGCCGAAGGCGAGGACGTGCTGGTGGCCACCGGCGGCGGGTACGCCAAGCGCACGCCGGCCGACGCCTATCCGGTGCAAGGCCGGGGCGGCCGGGGCGTGGTCACCGCGAAGATCGTCGAAGCCCGCGGCGAGCTGGTCGGCGTGCTGATGGTGCACGCCGACGATGAGATCTTCGCCATAACCTCGGGCGGCGGAGTGATCAGGACCAGCGCCGGGGAAGTGAAGCAGTCAGGGCGGCAAACCATGGGTGTCCGGCTGATGAACCTTGCCGCGGGAGACAGCGTGGTGGCCTTGGCCCGGAATGCGGAGTCGCTGGATGACAACGATGTGGAGTCATTGGCTGAAGATGATCAAGAACCTTTGAACGAAGACGATGACCAGGCGATTTCGCCGGGTAACCTCGATCTGACAGAGCCTGCGGACAACGGGGATCCGACGGGCTCACCGGACGGGGCGGGAGAAGATGAGGAATAATCGGGCGACCGCGTGAGGCAGGCCGGTCAGCCCGGCCCAGCAGGTGGAAGGCAACGATTTCGGGGCCAGAAGCGTCCAATAAGTAAGGCGAAGTTTTGCCGGGAAAGCCGCCTTCTTCGCATAGGTGGTCATAAGGGCGTCTCGTCCGGAGATAACCTCGTGAGGGTCTGGATCAGAGGGAGGACGGCTTGGATAGGCGCACGAATAGGCCCGAGGGGTCAGGCGGAGCGTCGCCTACCATCGTGACCTCGCGGGTTGGCGACGACGACCTAGCTGACGGCAACGGACAGGAAACCAAGCCTGCAAGCATCACGGCAGCAGCACCGCAGCGCACGCCGAAAAAGACCGCCCAGGCGGATTCCGGCCCGGCGGCCCCAGCCAACGGCAACGGCTCCGACCGTAAGACACGCAGCGTTGAGCCGGCTGGCAACACAGCGGTTAACGGGGTGAAGGACGTGTCGTCCCCCGCAGGCTCGACCGAAACGGCCACGCCTGGCAGTGCCGAAGCTGACGGTGCTGACCTCGATGCCACCATGGTCGACGTGCCCGCCTTCCCGGCGGACAACCTCAAGCCGTCCCGCAGCACCCGGCCCAAGGATGCCGCCCGGACCTCGCCCGGCAGCGCCGCCGCCGGGAAGCCCCCCGCGGCTGACTCGGCACCCATCCCGCCGTCACCGTCAAGCGGGCCCGCATCCAGTACCCCGGTTGCGGGTACCCCGTCTTCAAGTGCCCCGTCTTCAAGTGCCCCGTCTTCCAGCACGGTGGCCTCGAGTTCGGGCCCGTCGGCGTCGGCTCCGTCGGCGTCGGCTCCGTCGGCTCCGTCGGCTCCGTCGAGTTCGGGGCCGCCGACCGTTTCACCCGCCGCGTTCGCCTGGGATATGCCTGATCCGCCGCCGAGCTCGCCGTCTTCTCCGGCCCGCTCGTTCCTGCGCACAGGGACGACGGCCAGAAGCCAGACTGCTGCCCGGACGCCAGATGCTGCCGTCAGCCCAGGGAGGACCGCTCCCAGCGAGGTTCCCGCCGCCGCCCCCAAGAAGCCTCAGAAGAAGGCGGCGTCGAAGCGCTCGGCGCGGCAGGCGCACCTGACTGTGGCCCGGGTAGAGCCCTGGTCGGTGATGAAGTTCAGCTTCATCGTGTCGCTGGTCGCTTTTGTCATCTTGTTCGTGGCCGTGAGCGTGCTCTACGGGGCGCTGGACGCGCTCGGGGTGTTCGACTCGCTTCAGCGGGTCGTGGCGAGCGTTACGTCCAGCCAGAGCTCGGCGGGCGTGAACGCAGCCAAATGGTGGTCGGCTTCCCGGATCCTGGGTTACACGGCCCTGCTCGGCTCCCTCAATATCGTGCTCATCACGGCGATGTCGACCATCGGCGCGGTCGTCTACAACCTGACGTCACGGCTGGTTGGCGGGGTGGAAGTGACGCTCCGCGAGACTGAGTAACGCGGCAGGCGGGAGAACCACGGCGCAACCCGCCGCCGGGTGCGGTAGGATAATTTTCGCTCCTGTTTCTGCAGGTCAGCTGGTTATGCCTGGGGTTATAGCTCAGTCGGTTAGAGCGCGTCCCTGATAAGGACGAGGCCCGTGGTTCAAGTCCACGTAACCCCACAAATCACCTTCTTACCAGCAAGAACGCATCCTGGCCAGTTCACCTGGCCAGCGTGGCGCGTCCGCCGGCGGCACTGTCCGGTGGGACGGCTTTGCTAAGCTGCCGTACACCTGCGGCCGGCGTGGCTCTTTCCCGCCGCAGGCACGCCGAAGTTGTCGAGTTGGAGGATTCCTCGCTGTGAAGAAGCTAATGGTGCTCGCCGCGCTCGGGCTTGGCGCATTCGCCGTCTGGCGTAAGGTTCAGTCCGATCGCGCCGAACTCGACCTGTGGACCGAGGCCACCGCGGCTGACGAGGACTGACCCGCAACCGGAGGTCATGTCGGAGATCGGGCGGCAGTCAATTCAGCACCAGGAGGCGAGCCGGTGAACGATACATCGGCCGTCTCGCTGGTGTGCTGCGACCTGCTCGGGGCGGCGGTAGCCGATGGCCGCGTGATCGAGCGGGCGTTCGCGGAAGCGATCGCCACCCAGGGCCTGGTGACGGGCACCGCGGCCTACACCAGAGCGATGGTGCAGTTCGACCGGTCGGCCGGCTGGCCGCCAGCCGACGTGATGCGGAAAGTGTTCGCCGCCGATGAGATCCGGGCCCAGGCTGCGATCCTGGCCTTCGAGCGGTCCTTTCAGGCGGTGGTGGACCGGTTCGGGGTAATACCGCTGCCCGGGGTGAATGATGCGCTGGCCAAGCTCACCGCCGCGGGTATCAAGGTATGCCTGCTGTCCTGCCTCTCCCGCCCCGCGCTGAGCCTGCTGCTGGAACGCCTCGACTGGTGGCAGCGCGCGGACCTGGTCCTGTGCGCCGACGATGTGGCTCGGGGCTTCCCCTGGCCCGACCCGATCCTGACGGCGTTCCTGCGGCTCGGTCTGGACGACGTGCGGACCGTGGCCGTCGTCACGGCCAGCGAAGGCGGGGTGCTGGCGGCCCGCCGGGCCGGTGTCAGGCTCGTGGTCGGCATGCTCAGCGACATGGATGACGCGGCCAGGCTGAACCGGGCCGGGGCGACTCACCTGCTGGCGGATTTCGGTGAGTTGCCCGATCTGGTGACGTCCCCGGGCCGGGAGCAGGATCACGGGCCTGACCATCGTCAGTAACTGACATCGCTGCGGCCATGGCAAACTTGACGTATGCCGGAGCTGCCGGAAGTTGAGTCTCTGGCCGCGTTCCTGCGCGGGCATGCGATCGGTCATACCGTCGCCCGGGCCGACGCGGCCTCTTTCTCGGTGCTGAAAACGTTCGACCCGCCGTTGGCCAGCCTCAGCGGCCAGAAGCTCACCGACGTCGGGCGACACGGCAAGTTCCTGGACATCTCCTCGGACTCCGGACTGCACCTGATCATGCACCTGGCCCGAGCGGGGTGGCTGCGCTGGCGTGACGAACAGCCCGCCACCCCGCCCAAGCCGGGTAAGAGCCCGCTGGCGTTCCGGCTGACGCTCGACGACGGCTCCGGGTTCGACCTGACCGAGGCGGGCACCCGCAAGCGCCTCGCTGTTTACCTGGTCCGCGACCCGGCCGACGTGCCTGGGGTGGCCACCCTGGGACCGGACCCGATGGCAGCGGATTTCACCGTGGACACACTGGCGGCGCTGCTCGCCGGGCGCAGGACTCAGGTCAAGGGCGTGCTGCGCGATCAGCGGATTATCGCCGGGATCGGCAACGCCTACTCCGACGAGGTGCTGCACGCGGCCAAGATGTCACCGTTCAAGATCGCGGCCAGCATGACCCCGGCGGAGGTGGCCACCTTGTACGACGCGCTCAAGACGATGCTGGCCGAGGCGGTAGAGCGGTCGGCGGGCCTAGCCGCCGCCGACCTGAAGGGCGAGAAGAAAAGCGGGCTGCGCGTGCACGGTAAGGCAGGTCAGGCCTGCCCGGTGTGCGGTGACACCATCCGGGAGGTCTCGTTCGCCGACTCCGCGCTCCAGTACTGCCCGACCTGCCAGACCGGCGGCAAGCCGCTCGCCGATCGTCGCCTCTCCCGCCTGCTCAAGTAGGCTCTTTATATGCCGAACGGCCGGTGGTGCTCGCGCCCACGATCGCTCACCCACGGCAGCCGTCCCAGCGGGTACCCTATGAGAATCCTGGGGCTATAGCTCAGCTGGAAGAGCACTTGCTTTGCAAGCAAGGGGTCAGGGGTTCGAGCCCCCTTAGCTCCACCAGGCAAAACGTCTGGCCGGACCGGTTGAAACCGGCGGTTGACCACCAAGGTTGACCACAGTAGCGGTATCACTCAGCACCGCTGAGCAGCTTGTTTAGCCTGGTGATCGCGTCGAGTTTCGCGGCCTCGTCCACGTGAGTGTAGATCTGCTGTGTGGTGGTCACGTGAGCGTGGCCGAGGATCACCTGGGCATCCTTCGGCGGAACCCCGAGCTTCTTAAGCAGTGACGCCGCAGTGTGCCGCAGCGCGTGAACGCGGATGCGGCGAATGCCGTTGTCATCGCAGATGCGGGCGAAGGAACGGACGAGGTTGCGTGGCTCGACTGGCCGCCCCGTCCTGGTGGTGAAGATCAAGCCTGTATCGGTCCACGCCGAGCCGAGACGTTCGCGGTCATGTTGCTGAGCCTCGCGGCGGCTGGGTAGAGCGTGAGCAGCCAGGCCGAGAAGCGGGAGATCCCGGCTGCCTGCTCGGGTCTTGACCGGGCCGATGTGAAGCTGTCCCTTGATGCGCTGCACCTGCTGACGGACGTGGATCGTGTCGCCGTCGATGTCCGCCCAGCGCAAGCCGAGGACTTCACCGCGCCGCAGCCCGTAGAGAAGCAAAAGCACGAACGCGGGGTGAAACGGATCATCAGCCGATGCGGCGAGGAACGACAGAGCCTCGGCATCAGACCATGGGATAACCTCCGAGGGTTCCCATGCGGGCAGCTCGACTAGGCGGGCGACGTTGCGTGCAACTAGTTCCTCGCGCATGGCACGCGCCAGGGCCGCGCTGAGGATCTGCCGAAGGATCTGGACACTGCGCACCGACTGACCGGACTTGATCTTGCCGTTGAGGAACGCCTGAACGGTCGGCACCGACAACCGCCGTAGCTGATGTTTGCCAAGTCCCGGCTTGAGGTGCACGCGGATGTTGATCTCATACAGGGCGACCGTCGCGGGGCGGCGCGTGGGCTTGACGACGTGCTCAAGCCAGTAGTCGAGGTACGCGCCGAGCTTCCAGGACTGCGCAGGGACCGGGATACCGGCCATGACCTTTGCCTGTTCAGCGATGAGCTTTGTGCGCGCATCCTCATAGGTACGCCCGTAGACATAGACCCGCTTCGTGGTTCCCGTGTTGGTGAGCGCGTAGAACGCGCCGACGTAGCGGCCGTCTTTCCGGGGACCTGAGATGGTGCCTTCACCGTTCCGTTTGCGTGCGCTCATTACGCGGCCTCAGCTTCAGCTTGGAGAAGCGCGACGTAGGCCCGGAGCGCCTCAGCGGTGATGAGCCGAGCGCCGCCATCCTTATGTGATTCCAGGCGACCGGAGCGCATCAGGTCATAGAGCTTGTCCCGCCCGATGCCGAGCACTGCGCACGCTTCCTTGGGACGGTAAAGCAGCTTGTCCATAACAGGTCACCATCCCGTCCCAGATGGGCTTGGACCGTGATGGACGAAGTGGACGCCCTAGCGGCGCGTCGTGCCTTGATATCAGGCTTCATAGTGTGTGTTCGCCTCCTTCCTGCTGATCGTTTTGGTGTCAAGCTGAGCTTGACGCTTGGCTGTGGACCGGGGCCGGGCTGGTCATGGGCGGGAGCGGGCGCGGTCGGCGGCGGCCAGGGCCATCTCAGCGCCGGGGGATGCGGGGGTGCGGGCGGGTCCGGCGTAGGTCCAGGTGCGCAGGATCAGGACGGTGGTGTCGTCGAGGGGCCGTCCCCAGGGGTCGCGTTCGCCGTCGGGGTGGCGCAGGGCGCGGCGGTGGTCGGCGCGGGCGGTGCGGAGCTGGCCGAACGTGACGGAGTAGCGGCGGGATTTGGTGAGGAAGTGGCCGCCGTAGCCGAGCATGTGCGCCCAGGCGCGGAGCCGGTGGTCGCGGGCCGGGCGGGAGAGCTCCCAGCAGGTGGTGATGATCTGCCGGTAGTGGGCTGAGCAGCGGAGCTGCCGGATGTCGAACATGGTCCGGAGCCTGGCGTCGGGCAGGCCGGGGACGGCCAGGCTCTTGGTGGCGTATTTGGCGATGTAGTTCGCGACCGCCGCGCCGTCCAGCGCCTGCCCGGTGACGGCCAGGGGGTGGCCTTCGCGGATGACGCGCCGGTCGGCCTGGTCTCCGAAACTGAGCCGGATGGCCGGGACGTCCGGGCCGGTGGTAATGGTGACGGCGGCAGCGGCCTGGCCGATGGCATCGCACAGCATGTCAGCGGTGACGCCGGGGGGCGGGGGCTGGTAGTCGTGGCCGGGGGCGTCGAGTCGGATGACGGCGTGGAAGTGGACGACGCCGCGTGCCTGGTATTCGGCGACTTTGACGTAGCGGATGCGGACCAGCTCGCGGAGCCGCTTCTGGGTGATGCCGAGCCGCCGGGCGAGCTGGCGGGGCAGGTAGGTGGTGAACCGGCGCCACAACTCCCCCGCGTGCAGGTTGAACAGCACGGCCGACTCGTAGTCGTAGCAGTCGCCGCACATGGGCTGGCCGAGCCGCGGATCGGCCTCGACATGGCGGGTCGGGCAGGAGATGTCCCGGCCATGCGGGCAGCGGCGAGCGGCGGTGTCGCGGCGGGGCCGGCAGGGCAGGACGGTCTTGCCGCGCATCCGGCGGGAATGGACCGGGCCGAACGACGGCGCGGTGAGGGTGGCGAACACGCACGGGTGCGCGGTGATGGTCTCGGGGATGCCCTTGCCCCCGGCCAGGCCAGCGCGGACGAGCTGCCGGGCATCGCGCTTGTAAACGGCGGAGCAGGCCGGGCAGACGGCCTCGCGGCGGTTCCCGCACGCGACGTGCAGGACACCGCCGGGTTCGGCGGTGGTGTCGTAGACGGGTGCGAGTTCGCCCGTGGCCATATCGACGGCGTCGATCCGGCCGCGCAGCCGGATGGGGTGGGAGCAGTCGCCAGCGGCGGTGAACTGGCGCTCCCACATGTCGGTGTCGTCGGCGGTCGCTCCCGCCCCCGAGCCAGATTGCGGTTCGGGGGCGGGGGCGGCTGTCGCGGCGGTCATGAACCGGCATCCCGGCCGGTTGCGTTCCGGTTCAGCCAGCCGATGTGCTCGGCGACCAGGAGAGCCTTCAGGGCGGCCATGGAGATGCGGATCGGCCGCCGGGTGCGGTTGGCGGCGAGGTAGCCGTCTTCGATCCAGTGGTAAATGCCGCTGCGGGTGATGTACATGAAACGCGCGGCTTCGCGAACGGTCAGCATCAGGCCAGGGATGTCGTCACAGGGGCAGGTCGGCCAGTAATTGCGGTAGATGATGGTGGCCCCGCACTGGGGGCATGTATCTCTCATTGGCGACCTCCCCAGCGTTGCTGGGCGGCCTGGCGGGTGACGCCGAGCCGGGAGCCGATCTCGGCCCAGGAGTAGCCGAAGGCGCGCAGGCCCGTCACGGCCTGGCCGATAGCAGAGTCGATCTCATCCGCGAGATCAGTCATCAAGGTGAGTGCCTCGACGTCACCGGAGGCGACGCGGCGGGCGTAGGCGCGCAGGATGCGGCAGACGAACGCGGCGTACTCATCGTTCTCGGTCAGCCGCCGTGCGCGGTTGGGTGTCAAGCGGTTCTTGACGGTGTTCTGGCTGGCCGGGCTGGCTGCTGGTGATGTGCTGCCGGAGCCGTTGACAGCATGCAGGTGGCTCATGCGGCGACCTTCCGGCGGAGGTCGGCGGCGTAGGCGGCGAGGTACTTGATGTCGTCATCGGTGAGGTAGGCGGCCTTGATACGGCGCGGGATGCCGGTCTCGGACAGCAGCCAGCCGACGCCCCGGGCCAGCGGGCCGATGCTGGTGGCGGTGTAGCCCTCGTTAGCCCAGCCCTGGCCGAGGACGGTGTCAGAGGAGGAGTCGGTGGTGCACCGGAATGCCCACCGGTATCCGAACAGGTCCCGCATGGACGGGTCGATGACCTGGTGGGAGGGCCGCTGGGTGGCCAGGACGATGATCACGCCTGCGGCGCGTCCCCGCGCGACCAGGTCGCGGGTCAGCGCGGCGAACTGCTCGCGTTGCTGCTTGGTGCCGACGGTGGCGGAGAAGTAGGCGTACTCGTCGATGACAATCAGGTAGACGCACTCGCCGGAGTCGCGGGTGATCTTGCGGCGTCCCGCCGCGAGCAGGTCGTCATAGCGGGTGTTCATGATGGCCTGGAAGGCTTCGAACGCCTTGATGGCGTCGGTGATGGAAGGTCCGATGAACATGTCCGCGCAGGCCCGCCACAGGCCGAGCTCGACTTGCTTGCCGTCAACGAGGATGAGCTTGCAGTCATGAGACAGCGCGCCGTGCGCGGTGATCAGGTTCAGCCCGGAGGACTTACCGCCGCCGGGTTCCCCGCCGAGCAGCATGTTGCGTTCGGCGAGGTTGACGTAGACGTGCTCGCCGTTCTCGTCGCGGCCCAGGTGGATCGGGTCGAACATGGAGAACGGGAACGCCGGGCTGCCGGTCACGGCCGGAGCAGGGGTATCGGTGATGGTCATGGTGTGCTCCCTAGAGGGCTAAGAGCCAGCGGCCCCCGGCTGGGGGCCGCTTGGCCGGTTTTCAGGTGGTGATGGCCTCGTGGTCCTCGTGGTCCTCGGGGACGCCGGGCCAGGGAAGAGGCGGTGCTGAGGGCGCGGTCAGGCGCGCCAGGGGGGAGGGGATGACGGCGTCGGCCGTGAGCGGGTCGCGGCGGATGATGTCGATGGTCACGAGCTGGGACCAGCGGGGGTGGCGGGTGATCCGCGCATCGCGGGCGTAGCAGGCGGCGCGCAGCTCGCCGATATGGGCCTCGAAGTCCTCCGCGCAGATACCGGCGCGGCACAGCAGGTGGGATCGTTCCCCGACCTTGGTCGGGCGGGTCCAGATGATCAGCGGGAGACGCCCGGAGCGGGTGTGCAGCCGGGCTTCGTAGCACAGCCGCTGGAGCCGGTGACGGCCCAGCACGCACCAGAACCGGCGGGTGATGAACCGGCGCGAATGCGGCACGGCCAGGATGACGAAGAGCAGGCCATCAAGGGTGACCCCGGCCCAGTCGATGGTGATCCACAAGGTGAGCCGCCACAGGGCGGCCATGATGAAAGTGAGGATGAGTAGCTCGGTACGCCACCGCCAGGCGATACCGGCCGGGGAGCGGTGGAAGGCGACGAACGCCCCGTCGAAGAGGTAGGGGTTGTTGCGGTCGTTACGGCTGCCGCCGCTGCTGTTCTTGGGCATGAGGGGTTACCGCCTTCCGGCGAGGTTGGGGTAGGTGCAGGGGGTGAAACCGGCAGGGATCGCCTGCCAGGGGCCGTTCCACGGCCGGGAGGTGCAGGCCGGGCAGAACCGGGGCGCGCCGCCGTTGTTCTTGATGGCGCGTTCGGTGCTGCGGGTGCCTTCGCACAGGCGGACCAGGGTGAAGCCGATACCGGCATCCCAGATGACGGCGACCAGCCGCGCACCGTGCCCGGCGGCGTGCTGGTGGAGCCGGTTCAGCAGGTCCTCGGTCCAGCCGACGTAGTGCCGGGCATGCCGGTAGGGCTGGTGGAAATGGAGCATGTAGATAACCCCGAGCTGGCCGGTCATGGCACGGTGCTCCAGTCGGTGACGCAGGCCAGCGGCCACGCGGTGCCGCAGTCGCCGCAGATATGCGCGGTCTCGGCCAGGCCGTCGCCGGTATCGACCTGATCGCGGTCGATGTCGAAAGAGCCGCACTCAGGGCAGATCGGCTCGTGATAGATGACCCGGAAGCCCGCGCCGATGCTGGGCAGGCCGCCGTTCTTGCCGCTGCCGGGCAGTCCGCCGATTAGCGGGTTCATGAGGATGCCCCCTTGCCGGGGGTGTACAGGGCGATGAGCCGGACACGGTCACGCTCGTCACGGGCGTGGTCAGTGATCCAGGTCTCGGCGCAGCCCTTGTGGCAGGGCACGTTCTTGACCGAGGACCGGCAGATAGCCGGGCGTCCGCACAGCACGCACGGCTCAAGCGGCCCGATCTGGCCGTGCCGCCAGTCCAGGGCTACGCGCGCGGGCATGACGCTGGTAGCGTTGGGCATGCCGAAGCTCCTTTGTCTTACGCGAGGTAGGGGATGGTTCTGGCTGGCCGGGCCGGGGGATGGGCGTCCCCCAGGCCCGGCACTCGTGTGTCAGGTGCTGGCCTTCTTGGCCGGGATGAAGGTGTAGACCTCAACGGTCACGCCGACGTAGTCGAACTCGGTGTGGCAATACGTTTCCGGGCCGTGCTCGCCGTCATAGGGCTCGCTGCGGATGACGCCGCCGAAGCGCAGCGCCCACCGGGTGACAGCCTTCAGGCTGGACTTGCGCTCGCCGAACTGCACGGTGATGCGCTGAGTGTTGCTCACGGCGATGTGCCGGGGCGCGGGCAGGTCTGCTGCCTCCTGCAGCAAGTTGACAAGTCCCGTCGCCAGCTCGCTGATGGACAGCGGCGGCAGCGGTGACGCCATCGCGGCATCGGTCAAGGTGTAGGTGGTGGTCATGAGGGGTCTCCTTCGTTCGTGATCGCGAGGTAGGGAATGGTTCCGCTCTGGCCGGGCAGGCTCACGCCGCCTGCACGGACTTCGAGGACTGGACCGGCTCGACCGCATCAGCGCGGAACGCGCGGCGGATCTTGCCGTCACGGCCGACCCACGGGGCGAACACCAGACGGCAGACCACGGCGTAACCGTCAAAGGTCAGCTTGGGCTCGTTACCGGCCACCTCGACCCAGATGGTCTCCTTGGTCTCGCGCTCGGTGTCGATCGCGTCCAGCCGCAGCGCCCAGATCGGCTCACCGTCCCTGGTGACCGCCTGCCGCTCCTTGTCCTTGTAGTCCGGCTTGGGCTTGGCCAGACCGGCCACCCGGAACTGCACAGTGCTCGTGTCGATCAGAAGTCGCATGATGCGCTCCTCGTGGAGAGTGGTTGAGCCGCACTTTTTGTGCGACTACTAGCAGAATGAGTCCTAGTCGTTGAGTTGTCAAGTCTGACTCGCAAAAAAAATGCTGATCACGTACTCTGACACCTGGGATGCGATCCTGCCCCCTAGACACGAGGAGGGGCCATGACGGAGGACACTGAGCCGTTTGCACTGGTAGTGCGCTTCACGGTGCGTCCAAAGGCCGAGGCCGAGTTTGATGAACTGATCGCCCGCACGACCGCAGGAATCCGCGATCGTGAGCCGGGCACACTGGTGTATGCCTGCCACACGGTGGAAGGAAAGCCGAGCCAGCGCATCTTCTACGAGCTGTACCGCAACCGGGCAGCCTTCGATGAGCATGAGCGACAGGAGCATGTGCGGCACTTCCTGGCCGCCCGTGAAGCGCTGCTGGAGTCCACAGAGGTGGACTTCATGACGCTGGCTGACGGGAAGACCCCCGTCGCTGACAAGGCGGCGGAGAACCGTGGCTGACGCGCAGCAGACCGGCGAGCGCATCGCGTACCACCGCAAGCGGCTCGGCCTGTCCCAGGTCGAGTTCGCTGGGCTTATCGGCCGCTCCGATAGCTGGGTTTCCCAGGTCGAGCGCGGGGTGCGGGCGATCGACCGGCTATCGGTATTCCAGAAAGTCGCTGACGTGCTCAGCGTTCCGGTCGCGGAACTCCGCGGCGCCGACCCAGATGAAGCGGAAGCCGCCGACCGGCCAGAAGCGCTGGAAGCCCTGCGGTTCACACTCACCGGTCATCCCGCGATACGCACCGTTCTGGGCGAGAAGTCGCAAGCCCTGGCCGCAGCGCGCCTCGATGAACTGCAATCCCAGCGAACAGATGTGTGGGAGATGGTTCATGCTGCCCAGTACTTCGAGCTCGCCGCCTATGCCAGCACGGTGATTCCCGAGCTCGAGAATGCAGTTCGCGCTGAATCCAGCGCCGAAACAGGCAGGGCAACGCGCGAGCTGCTGACCAACACCTATCAGGCCGTAGCCGCCATCCTGGCCAGGCTCGGCGAGGCCGACGCGGCCTGGATAGCTGCGGACCGCGCCACGTTCATCGCCGAGACGCTAGCCGAGCCCCTTGAGGTTGCGGCCAGCCTGTACCGGATGACGCATGCCTTCCTGACCCTTAGCCAGATCGGCCAGGCCCAGATTGTCGCCACGACCGTAGTCTCGGAGCTAGAGCAGCAGTCAACGCAAGATCCCAGCATGGGAACCATGTCCTTGTGCGGAGCGTTTCATCTTGTTCTAGCCATCGCTGCAGCACGAAGCGATGATCGGGCGCAAGCGCACCAGCACTTGGACCGAGCGAAGGAGATCGCCGACCGCATCGGCGGCGATCGCGACGATTTCGGAACCGAGTTCGGTGCTACCAATGTGGCACTGCACGCTGTTGCAGTAGCGGTCGAGCTGGGAGATGCCGGGCAAGCTCTTGACCTAGCCCGATATATCGAACCCAGCGCACTATCGCTCGAACGGCAAGCCCGGTACGCCCTCGACCTTGCCCAAGCACATGTCATGAGGCGGCAGACAGGCGAAGCTCTACGATGCCTGGAGCAAGCCGAACGACTCACGCCGGAGCAGACACGCACCCACCGCGTAGCGCGAGCTGTTGTTCGTGACCTAATCCAGCTCTCTGGCTCACGACCACGCCCAGAACTGCGCGAACTCGCCGAACGACTGGGTGTCTTGCCCTAACGCGACAGCGTCCTTGAGACTGTGACAACTTTCTTTACGGTTTCAAGGGCGCGCCTTCGGCACGCCAGCGCCCGGGCCTTCGGCCTGGGCGCACGCAAGGGACGCGAAGTCATCGAGAGGGAATGCGTAGTCGAGATGGGCACCATCGCCAGGACCAAGCGAAGGAGCTGGTGGGGCCACTGCCCGACTCCGGGGCGTCGGCTAAGCCGCGACCCTTTCGCGCGGGGGCGCGACGGGCCACGGCGGCCGACGCCAAGTCGGGCTGCCCCGCTTCCGCAGGTCGGCGGTCCCCGCCGTAACGCTGCGTCGATAGTCGCGCCTGCAAGAGGGGGCCTAGCCCGTCCTCCGTGCCTGACATCCTCTTACCGCTCAAGATCACAGTCAAGGGCGCGCCTGCGGCGCGTCCCTTCGGGCAGACCCTTGAGCAGTGATCTTGCCCGGCAAGACCTCGGCACCTATCGGATGGACGGGGCAGACCGAGCCCCGACGTCCCCACGTCTGCGGAAAGAGTGTCAAGTGCCGCTTGACAGTAAATCGCCAAAGTCTGACCACCATTGATGACCACAACAGCATCGGGATTAGGCCGACACAGAGCGAGAGGACAAGTGACGAAATCCCAGGCGGCCGACGACGGGCGACAAGATGAGCGCACTTTGCAAGCAAGGGGTCAGGGGTTCGAGCCCCCTTAGCTCCACAGGCAGGTCAGACGCCTAGATTGGCTCCCAAGGGGTGTCGCTGGGAGCCAATCCAGGAGCCAAAGTATTAACCTGAGGTCATGGGTAGACGCGGTTCTGGCGACGACGCCATCTACTTCGACCACTCCGGCGACTGCCGCGACGCGCGGATCCACAAGGGGTGCCCCGGGCGGTGGCGTGGTGCGGTGTCGCTTGGCTACGGTCCGGACGGCAAGCGGATCCGCCGCAAGGTCTCCGGTCAGACCAAGCAGGACGTCAAGGACAAGCTGGGGAAGCTGCACAGCGACCTGGCCGAGGTGGCGAGCACGCGCTCCAGCCGGACGGTGGGTATGGTGCACAACTCGCTGGAGCGCGCGATCCGGCACGCGGAGGCCAACGACTACGTCCGGCGCAACGTGGCGGGGCTGGTGAAGCCGCCGACCGGGCAGGAGGTCGGCCGTCCCGATCGCTCACCCTCGATCAGGCTGGTTCGCTGTTGGCGGCCGCGGAGGCGTCGCCGCTGGGCGCTTATGTCGTCATGTGCCTGCTGACTGGAGTCCGGACGGAGGAAGCCCGGGCACTTACTTGGGATCACGTCGACCTTGACGGGAACGCTGCGGTCGATCCGCCGATCCCGCCCTACGTCGCCGTGTGGCGCTCCGTGCGTGCGCACGGGGACACTAAAATCCAGCGGTCTCGGCGGACGTTGCAGCTCTCGGAGCGAGCGGTCAGGGCGCTCCGCGAGCATCAGGTCCGGCAGGCCGAGCAGCGGCTGCTGGCTGGTGACCTGTGGCAAGCCAGCGAGCTCGTGTTCTGTACGTCGGTCGGATCGGAGCTCGACGCGTCGAACGTGCGTCGGGAGTTCAGGAAGATCACGAAAGCGGCCGGACTCGGCGAGCAGTGGGCTCCCCGGGAGCTGCGGACGTCGTTCGTCAGCCTGATGTCCGGCTCCGGCGTCCCCGTCGAGGAGATCGCCCGCCTGGCCGGCCACTCCAGCTCCCGGACCACAGAGGTCGTGTACCGCCGCGAGCTGCGCCCAGTAATCACCACCGGCGCCGAAGTCATGGACAAGATCTTTTCGGCCAGCTGATTCCTGCGCCTATGTGAGTATCAGGCGAACCCGCTGGGTTCCAGCGACCGGTGGGCGGCCCTGAGGTTATGCGCGGGCAGTTGCGCCACCTCATCGAGGTGGCAGAGCGCCCGAACACCACCGTGTCGCTTCAGGTTCTCCCGCTGTCAACCGGCGCGCACCCGGGGATGAACGGTTCATTTGTCATCCTGAACTTCCAGAGCCCGAAAGACCCGCCGATGGTGCACCTGGAGATCGCCACCGAGGGCCTGTATTTGGAAGAGCCCTCGGACATCGAGCGGTATACGCTGAGATTTAGCCACCTCGTCGCGCGGGCACTCGGACCCAACGAGTCGCGGGCCATGATCGCCGACCTAGCGGCACGCATGGCGTGACCGGCGTGACGAACGACCTGGGGGAGGCACGATGGCCGTCAGCGCCGATCCTATCGACCTCTCAGGCGCCGTATGGCGCAAGAGTGCGAGGAGTTCGCCCGAAGGCCAGAACTGTGTCGAGGTCGCCCTGAACCTGCCGGGGTTCGTCGCTGTCCGCGACTCCAAGCACCCAGACGGACCCACCTTCGCGCTCAGCCGCCGCCAGTGGGTCAGCCTCATTACCTCTATAAAGGCGGACGCACTCACCACCATGTAAGCCGGTGCTGGATCGGATGTCCTGCTGGGGAACTCACTGCCAAAGTGGTCAGGCACGCGCTCGAGGCCGAACGAGAGCCCCTGACGTGGACGGACCGGCTTTGTGGCCGTCCTGCAGAGTGCCACGGCTGTCCCGGACCTGGCAGGCTTCTTGGCCATGGGACCCGGTGCTGGCACGCTGAGGGGTGTCTTCGCGGCGGTGGACGTGCACTATCTGGCTCCGGGCGGAGCCCGGGCCGCCGTCGTGATGTTTGGGGATGCCGCCTTCTCGGCCGTGGTGGCCGAGAACACCGTGGTCGTGCCCGAGGTGATGGCCTACCAGCCGGGTGAGTTCTACCGGCGTGAACTGCCGCCGCTCCGTGCGGTGCTGCGCGGCGTCGCCGGGCTGGACCTGCTTATTGTCGATGGCTATGCCGACCTCGATCCGTCCGGGCGCCCGGGTCTGGGCGCGCACGCGCACGCCGAGTTCGGCGTTCCGGTGATCGGCGTGGCCAAGTCGGCGTTCGCAGCGGCTACCCACGCGATACCGGTCCTGCGGGGCACCTCTGGACGGCCGTTGTTTGTCACCTCCGTCGGCCTGCCCCGCGCCGACGCGGCTGATCTGGTCCGGTGCATGGCTGGTTGGTTCCGGCTACCCGACGCCCTGCGGCGTGTCGACACGCTGGCGCGGACCGGCCAGTAAGCAGCGGCCCGCATCAGCTACCGTGCGCCAAACACAACGCGACTCGCGGCAGAATAGTAAGTTCTCGACGTAGGCGGGCGATGTATAAAAATACAGCCGGACCGACTGTCCGCCGGGTTATGGCCGGGGACCGCGACGCAGCCAACAACGTGCTGAGCTCGTGATAACCGCGCGCCGACCCGCCCAATTGTTACGCGCAGCTCCGGGAATCACCAGGTGTCTTCCAAGGGGCGCGCAGAAGGGTCGTTCTGCGCCCGGCGCAGTGCGCCGGGAGCTGTTATCTTGCCAGCCGGGAGGCCTGCCCGGTGTGCCAGGCCCGCATTCGGTACGGTGACCAGATGACGACCGGGCGGATGGAGGCGTTCAGCGACGGCGTGATCGCCATCTTGATC